>NZ_JAMYMK010000004.1:0-352738 GCF_040318565.1 Mesorhizobium sp. M1142 | reverse complement strand
CTTCCGATGCGTAATCTCCGGCTTTCCTGGTGATCTCGTCACGCGCATCGTGGAGCGCTTCCGTCGCGGTCTGCTTTTCCCGTTGCAGTCTTTCCGAAAGCTCGCTTCTGGCTGTCTCGAAATCGGCCGTCTGACGGCCTTGATCGTCTTTGTCCTGCATGGTGTCTCCTAGTGGAATCCGAGGAAGGAGAGGATCGCAAGCACGACGACGACAAGGCCGATGAGATAAATAACACTGTTCATGGCGCAATCTCCTCCACTGCGCACCGAACTTGCATGTGCTTCCCGTGTTCCCCTCAGGCGTCATCTTTTTGTAAGCGAAGCCTAACCAGCCTCAAGACGGGATCTTGTCCTGTGCCGATGGGCGTGAGCGCGCGGTTGGAAATGATACGAGACCGGACTCCGGTGCGACTTATAGGTCGAGACGCACGTGCGCTCCGGCAGATATTCGCGGTGCAGGGGCCGGAATTTTCCGCAGTGCTTTGACTGGGCATTATCGCAGTGGGACCTGCCTGCGACCTACCACTCGATCGCAGGCCGCGCGATCATCAGCCAGAAAATCCCGAGCACGGCAGCGAAGGCGGGGAAGCCGAAGGCGAACCACAACCAGAAGAGCCGATGGTATCGCGGCGGCAACGGCGCACCGCCAGCGGCGGCTTGCGATGCCAGCTTGCGCATCTCCATTTGCATCCAGACGACCGGGAGCCAGAACATTCCGGTGACGATATAGAGCGCGATCGAAAGTGCGATCCAGCCCTCCGACAGCGAGTAGCCAGCCTGCCAGGCAAGCGCGGCTCCGGTCAAAGGTTGCGCGACCACGGCCGTCGCTGTGAAAAGGAAGTCGGCGACGACGACGATACGCGCCACCGCCGCAACCGTCGCGGCATTGCCGGTCCTGTGGGCGAGCAGCATGAAGAAAGCGATGCCGGCGCCGGTGCCAAGCAGCACGGATGCGCCGATGACATGCAGAAATTTCAGCAGGAAATAGAGCATCAACGCTCCTCCAGCACTGCCAAGGCCACAAAGTGCAGCACCAGGATCGGCAACACTTTGAGGAACGGCCCAAGCGGGTCGTTCCACAGATCGGGGCTCAGGAAGCTTCCCACGACCAGATAGAAGAGCGAGAGCGCGATGCCGCCATAGAGGCCTTTTCGCGCCGCCGGCCGCCAGGCTATGAGCACGCCGATGGCGATGTCGGCAAGAGCGCCGGCGATCACGATCGGTGCCGACAAGATGCCGGCCCCCGTGCCTTGCATCAGATCGACGCCGCTGCCGTAGCCGGTTGTCAGCGACACAATTCCCGTCATGATCCAGAAGACGGGCAGGACGACGAAGATCGCCGGCTTGATGAAATACAGCCGGGCAAACCATTTCTCCTGCACCGTTGCCGGATTGAGCGCGAGGAAGCCCGTCAGGGTTTGCGGGCGTATGCCGGTCGCGGCGGTCCAGTCCGAGGGATCTCCAACCGCTCCTCGGGCGATCTCCCTGGCCGTGTTGGTGCGCATCGGCGGACGCCAGCCGAACATCGCGGCAAGGTCGCCTAGGCCGTAGAGAAGCCTTGCAACAGGCGCCGGCAAGACAAACCTGGCTGCCGGAGCCCAACCGAGCCATCGGCGATAACTGCCGACGACCTCGTCCATGCTCAGTTGTTCGGGACCGACAAGTTCCAGCACGACGCGAGACGGACTGGCGGGATCGAGAAGGAAAACGACCGTTGAGACCACATCGTCGAGTAGTACCACCTGGAGCCGGCCGGTGCCGGGCATGGACGGCAGCACTGGCAGCGAAGCGAGACCCCGAAACAATGCGCTGGCCCCAAACACCGGCCGGCCGAGCACCACGGACGGGCGCAGGACCACCCAATCCAGATCAAGCATCATAAGCGCCTGGTCCCCGGCCAGTTTCGTCGCCGAGAACGCCGAAGGCTGCGCCCGATCGACGCCGATCGCCGAAAAGTGGATCACCCGGGCAACCCCTGCCCGCGCACAGGCGCGAAAGAGTGCGACCGCCGCATCGCGATGGACTTCGCGCGTCTTTTCACGGGGGCTGTCCTGGAGAACGCCGGCACAATTCACGACGGCGTCGACACCCCTGAGATGCGGTAGCCAGTCTTCGGGCTGCAGCGCCACCGCCATGTCCAGCACCAGCAATTGGTAATTGCCGGCCCGGTTTGCACCGGGGCTGCGGACCAATCCGATTACCTCATGCCCTTCGGAAAGAAGGCGTGCCACGACGGAGGCACCGATCAGGCCGGTGGCGCCGGTAACCAGGACTTTCACTGAACCCCATTCTCCGACGGCGGGAAAGTGTCATTCATTCCGGTTTATCGCCCTCGATACTGCCCTTCATAGCGGAAAGTTCTTCCATCGTGCACATCAGTCGCGGCTGCGTCGGGTCGGAGATGTCGAGCTTGTCCCAGGGAATGCGGTACATGCTGCCGCGACTGCGCAGTCGAAAGACTTCGAGGACCGCCGTGCCGATGGCCGAAGCGGAAAGACGCTCGAACGCCGCGTAGATGCCGACATGGTACTCGGTAACCACGAGGTCGTCGCCATCCGGTTCGGCGCGTATCTCCTCGATATGGCCGATGCTTTTGCCGCGCTGCGAAAGCACATTTCTGCCTGCCAATTGCTCAAGGTTGACGGTGGCCATCATCCGGCTCCCGGGATACGCCTTATGACATGGTCGCGCAGCCAATCCTGCCAGTCGAAAATCGCCGTTTCACGCACGTCGATGTCGAATTCGATGTCGACGCCGATGTCGCGCACCTTGTTCCAGGCGATGCGGTGCGGTTCGGCATGGCGCTTGCCGCCGAGCCTTGCCACAAGGCGCGCCATCCAGCGCCCGGATCGCTCGCCAAGCCGACGCGCCAGCGTGATCGAGCCGAGCTCGACCGCAACGATTTTGGGTGGCTTGCCCGGCCTGACCTCGGCTACCAGCCCGTCTACCTTGCCGATCTTGACCTGCTCACGGTCAACCACTTGCTTGTCCAGGATGTCGCGCAGCAAATCCATCACGTGCCTCCGAATATCTGCAAAGGAATGGTCACGATCGCGAGCACGAAACCGAGCGCAATGATGAAGATGACCGCGGCATTCGCGATCATGCCATTGCGGTGCTCGCCGACATAACGCTCGTCATTCAGCAGGAAAAGGAACGGCACCACGGTCAGCGGCAGGCTGGCGGCCGTCAGCGCCATGGAAAAGATGGTTAGCTTCAGCGGATCGAGACCCAGGGCGATCGGAATGGCGGCGAGAAACAGCGAGACCGTGTAGACGGTGCTGAAGCCGGGATCGTCGCGCGGTTTCAGGTCCTCGCCCCAGGTCCAGCCGAAACCCTGCGCCACCAAGTACGCTTGCTGCAGCCCGATTTCGAGCGCAGCGCCGAAGCAGGCTATGCCTAGTGAAGCAACGAACAGGACGAACCCCCAGAAACCGAAGATCTGGATCAGCATCAGCGGCAATTGATGGTAGTCGTCGACCTGCTCTATGCCGTGCGCCGCCAGCACGAGGGCCGCCACGATCAGCACGCCGATCGAGATTGTGCCGCCAAAACTCATTCCCAATCCGGCAATGGCCCGATTGGTCCCGAGATAGCTCTTGTCCCACTGGTCCTCGATGGCTCCCGACGAATAGAACATGAACAGGTAGGGCGAGACCGACGCACCAAGAATACTGACCGCCATGAACCAGTAATTGGCCGCGTCGTGCTCGGGCAGACTGGGCACGGCACCGGCCGCGACCTGCCCCCAATCGGGCTTCAGCATGACGGCGCCAACCACGAAGCACAGCGTGACCAGGCCGAGGATCGAGACGCCCTTTTCAATGAAGCCGAACGTGCCTTTCCAGAGGAACAGCCATGCCAGAAAAGCGACCGGCAGGGCCCACCACTGAAAGCTGATGCCGGTGGCGAGCTCGAGCGCAATGGCGACACCGCCGATCTCGGCTGCCATGACCAGGAAGTTGACCAGCAAAGTCGCAAGCAACGGCCACAGAAAGGCGGTGAAGCCAAACCGTTCCCGAATCCCGTCGGCGATGGTGTGATGGCTGACGGCGGCGAAGCGGCCGGCCATCTCGACCAGGAAGATGATGCAGATCGTGCCCAGGAGGACGGCCCAGATCAGCTGGAACCTGAACGCTGCACCCGCCTGTGCGGCGGTTGCCATCGATCCGACCTCTAGAAAGCCACCGACGCTGGTGACGATGCCCAGCGATATTTCGAGCAGCTTCTTCATGGTTTCGGCGCGAAATGTTTGGCGTAGGATGCATTCAGGGCGGCGGTGGCAGCCTGGATATCCTGCTGCGCCTGTTCCGCCTCCGATCGGTTGCCGTCCTGCACCGCCGTCGCGGCGCGTGTCACCGCCGCCGACAGCTGTCCGATTACCGCCGTCAGACCGGCTTGCTCGCTGGGCTCAGTCGACTTGGCGGACTGGATTTGCGCACCGGCATCGACGAGCGCCTTGCCGACCGATTGCAACGTGCGCGACGTATATGTCGAAGGGGCTGCCCCGGCGGCCCAGGCACCCAGGACCAGCGATGCGGTCTGTGCGGCCGAAGCCGCGGTTTTCGACTGCTGCTCGATCTGGTCGGAAGGCGAGCATGCCGTCAGCACAAACGTTGTCAGCAACAGGCACAGCCGGTCCGGTCGAAGACCAATAGCTGCAATGGCATCTACAATACGTGTTTGTAGCGTTGCTGCCACACGATTGTTCTCCCCGGCACCAGGCGACCTCGGCGTACAATTTCATCTAGGGCGCCTGGTGGTCACGTCAACTGAACCGTCGGGAACTGCCTGGCAACGCGGAACAAACCTTCGATCGCCGGATTAGGGATATCAGGAGGCAAAGGTCATGGACAAGGAAGAGCGTATCAGGCAGCGGGCCCATGAGATATGGGAGCGCGAAGGCCGTCCGCAAGGACGCGAGCGCGAGCATTGGGACCAGGCCGTGCAGGAGATCGAAGCTGAGGGCTCCGAAGCCGAACGCGGTCCGGTCGTGCCCGATCCAACGGTTGAGACCGGCTCCGATCCCGAGGTGCGCGGCAGCAAGCGGCGGGGGAAGTGAGCCCCAATGCCTCGTCTCGTCGCCTGGATCGTGGTCGTACTGGTCGTGCTCTTCGCCGCATGGCTGATGCTTGGGCGCGACAGGACCAGCACTGGTGGCGAAACTCAGCCCTCGCCACATGCAATAGACCAGAATGGATAGGAGCTGACATGACGGCTAGGGAAAGCCATCCCGAACAGGACCCTGCGGAAGGATCGCGATCGACGATAGAAAAGCAGCTCCGCAAGGAGCAAGGCGGCGAGGCGAAGAATCGCGAAGCCAAGCCAACTTCCGACAAATCCGGCAGCAAGGCCAAGTTGCCTCCGGAAGCGCCGAAGAAAGGCTCAGGCCTGGACTGAGCGGCTGGTTTCACGTTTCCACGTCGTCATTCCTCCTCGCTCCGTCGCGCGAATGGTTGTCATTCGGGCAGATCGCCGGCAGCCGCTTCTGTCCTCTTTCCAGCCGAGCCGGTGCCTTGAAATAATGAGGATAGCGTTCCCGGACGATTGCGAGCACCTCGAAGATGCGGCGAAGATGCGTTCGCATCGCCTCTTCCGCCGCAAATGCGTCGGCCTGCTCGAGCGCATCGACGATCCGCCGATGTTGGCCGAGAACCACCGACATGCTGTCGAGGCGCGGGAAAGACAGGAAGCGGAAACGGTCCATGTGCAGCTTCGCCGCGCTGATGTCGGCCCAGATTCCGGGGAAGCCGGCATGGCTGGCAATGTGCTGGTGGAACAGCTCGTCCGACTTGAAGAAGCGCCTGTCGTCCGAGATGGAGGCGAACGTCTCCTGGACCGCCAGTTCGCCTTTGAGCATGGCGAGCAGTTCGGCGCGGCGCGGGCTCTCGACCGCACGCTTGACCAGGCCGACTTCAAGCGCTTCGCGCAGGAACTGCGATTTCTCGAGATCGGCGATCCGCAGCGGCGCCACCATGCTGCCGCGCTGCGGATAGATGTCGATCAGGCCAAGTCCGGCCAGCCGGGCGAGCGCCTCTCTGACCGGCGTGCGGCTCACGCCGAGGGCTTCCGACATCGCCTTTTCGGAAATCAGCTCGTGCGGCTTCAGGCGGAAGGTCAGGATCTGGTCGAGCAGGACCTCGAACGTCCTCGCCGCGACTGAAGCGCCGGGGCCGGTTTCGCCAAGCCGCCCCTCGGTGATGGTCCGCATTCCCAAAAGCCTTGCCATCGGCAATTCCCTTAAAGGCTCGGCAGCTTCAAGCCGTTCATGAAATGGCTGCGCAAGCAGCAGCGCCGATGTTATTCCTTGCGCGGAGAACCGCCGATGCGCGCCAGCAGGCCGCCATCGACGCGCACGACTTCGCCGGTGACGAAGGAGGCATCGTCGGACAGCAGGAAGGCAACGACGGCCGCAATCTCTTGCGGCTGGGCGGTGCGGCCGAGCGGATGCATGTTGTCAAGGATGCGCATGATCTCGTCGGGCTTATCGTTCAGCTTGACCGCATCCCGCAGCATCGGCGTGTCGACCGCGCCCGGAGCCACGGCATTGACGCGCACACCGAGCGGCGCATAGTCGACGGCCATGGATTTGACCAGCCCGATCAAGCCGTGCTTGGCCGTGCTGTAGGCCAGAACCCCTTCCTGGCTGGCCAGGCCTTGCACCGAGCTCATATGGACGATGGCGCCGCGGCTTTGCCGCAGCAGCGGCATCGCCGCGCGGGAGAGCAGATAGGCAGCCTTGAGGTTGACATTCATCACCTCGTCCCAAAGCGCCTCGTCCGTGGTCTCCACCGTTCCGTAACGCTGGATGCCGGCATTGTGGGAAAGCATGTCGAGCCCGCCGAACGCGGACCGGGCAAGCTCGACGGCGCGGCCGCAGGCTTCGGTGTCGGCGGTCGAGCCGAGCACGGTGTGCACGGTCACGCCGCGCGCCGCAAGCTGCGCCGCGACCTCGTCCAGCTGATCGCCCACACGGTCGAAGAGGATCAGGTCGACACCTTGCTGGGCCAGCCTTTCGGCGACAGCACGGCCGATGCCCATGGCCGCCCCGGTGACCAGTGCGCGTTTCTTGAACTCAGCCATTTCTCCTCCCACGAACAGTTGCAGCGGCTGCCATGGTAGTCGATCAGCGACGTATGACGTACCCTTTTCGCTGAGCCGGCCCGAGCGTATTCGGCGTCATGTCGATCCTTGCATGAAGGCCAGTGTTTCCGCGCGCGTCGGCGCGCCGAGCCGTCCGCCAAAACGCAGGCACTTCAGCGCAGCGGCGGCGCTTGCCACTGCTATGGCCTGCTCCTCATCCCAACCTTCAGCCAGCCCCAGAGCGAAGGTGCCGTGAAACACGTCGCCCGCCGCCAGCGTGTCGACGGCTTCGACTCGCGGCGACGGCAGATGACGGACATCATTGCTGCTCGGGTGCTGGAACGCGGTGCCGTTCGCCCCATCGGTGATCGCGACGAAGGCGCCGGTCCGTTCGCCCAGAATAGCGACGGCGGAACCGGCGGAAACCTCTGGACCGCAAAGGATACGCGCCGCGGGCAGCGAAGCAATGACATGCGAGGCGAGCGGCAGCAATCGGTCGAGCACCGGTCGCGACGCAATATCGGCGTCGAGGATCGCCGGAATGCAGCATTCGCGGGCCTTCGCCAGCGCCATCGCGGCGGCTCCGGGCCAACGAACGTCGACCAGGACGGCGTCGAAGCGGGAAAAATCCACGGGCGGAAGACGGTCCGGATCGGCTTGCGTGACGGAATCGTAGAAGGGCACAATCATGCGCTCGCCGGCGGCATCGACCAGGATCGTGGCAATGGCCGAGCGGCCATCTTCAACCCTGCGCACCAACGAACAGTCGACCCGCTCCGCCGCCATCTGGGCGATGACATCGCGGCCGACGGCATCGTTGCCGACGCTTGCCCATAGCCAGACCTGCCCGCCCTGGCGGCTTGCCGACGCGGCGGCACTTGCCGCCATGCCGGCGGCGATCTGCACGGCCTCGCTCGGCAGGAACTTGCCGGCGCCGGACGGCAGGACATCGAGGCGCAAGATCGTGTCGTAGGTGAGCGCGCCGACGCAGAGCAGGCGGGGCGCCCTCATTGCAGCCTATAACCGCGCTGATGGGCAATCGCCGTCATTACGCCTCTCAGTTCGGCAAGGCCGCGAAGACGGCCGATCACGGGGTAGCCGGGATGGGTGTGCCGCGTGGCGTCATCGATCAGCTCGTGGCCGTGATCCGGGCGAAACGGCAGCAGCGCCGGTTGCCCGGCGTCGCGGCGGCGTTGCTGCTCGTCGAGCAAGATCGAGACCACCGAAACCATGTCGACATCCCCGTTCAGATGCTCGGACTCCATGAACGACCCGTCCGGATCCTTGCTGACGTTGCGCAGGTGCACGAAGTTGATCTTGTGCGCAAAGCGCCTGGCGATGGCGGGCACGTCATTGGCCGGATTGGCGCCCAGCGACCCCGTGCACAAGGTAAGGCCGCTATGGGCCGATGGCACCGCATCCAGGATAAAGGCGATGTCGTCGGCGTTCTTGACGATCCGGCACAGGCCGACGAGATCGCGCGGCGGATCGTCCGGGTGGATCGCCAACGTGACGCCCGCCTCTTCGGCCGCCGGCAGCACGTGTTCGAGAAAACGGACGAGATTCTCGCGCAGCCGGTCGTGAGACAGGCTAGACTGCTCGGCCACCACTTCGCGCAATTCCGCTATGTCATAGCGCTTGAAGGCGCCCGGCAGGCCGGCCATGATGTTGGCAAGCAGACGCTCTTTTGACGCATCCGGCGTCGCCTCGAACCATTCGCTTGCCCGCTGGAGAACATCGGACGCATAGTCGCGCTCAGATCCCTTGCGCTGCAGCATGTAACAATCGAACGCGGCAAGCTCGTGCATGTTCATGCGGAGCGCCCGTCCGCCGCCCGGCAGCGGCGCAGCCAGGTCGGTCCGGGTCCAGTCGAGGATCAGCATGAAGTTGTAGCAGACGGTGCGCACACCGCAGGCGCCGAGATTGCGTAAGGTCTGCCTGAAATTGTCGTAGAGCCGGTCGAGATCGCCGCGGCCGAGCTTGATGTCCTCGTGCACGGGCACGCTCTCGACGACGCTCCATTTGAGGCCCATCGCCTGATCCGCCTCGATAAGCGCCTGGCGCTGCCTGATGGCGTGGATCGGCCAGACTTCGCCGTAAGGAATGTCGTGCAATGCCGTCACGATGCCGGTCGCGCCGGCCTGCCTGGCATGGGCAAGCGTTGCCGCGTCGCTCGGGCCAAACCATCGCCACGTCTGCTCCATTCGACCTCCAGCTACGGCTCCCCGACGAGACTGCTGTCTATTGGATGCCACCATGGCAGTCAATTGCTTGCCGCAGCCCAGTGCTGTGTCCGCGTTCGGGCGGCCGCCCTTAGAGATTACAACGATACGTGGCGTTCAGATTGAACGGCTACGCAAGATCCGGGTTTCGGCTGGCCCAAAGCATGCCGCGCTCGAACATCGTACGCATTTGCGGCACTGCGAACTCGTCGGCGGTGTGGCCGAGTGCGCTGTAGAAGACGCGGCCCTTGCCGTAGCGGCGCTTCCAGACAACCGGCATGACGACGCCGGCGATGAAATCGAGATGCTCGCCGGTGAAAGTAGTCGTCGCCAGCACCTCGTTGGTCGGATCGACATGCATGTAATACTGCTCTGAACGGTAGGCGAAGCCGTCGATGCCCTGCATGACCGGATCGTCTGGCATGGTGATATCGACGTGATAGTCGATGATGCTGCCTGGATGGGCGACCCACTGGCCGCCGGTCATGAACTGGTATTCCGGCTCGTTGCGGAAGCTGTCGCACATCGTGCCGTGAAAGCCCGCAAGGCCGGTGCCGGCCCCGACGGCGTTGGTCAGGTTTTGCAGTTCCGGCCTTTCGATCGTCGACATGGTGATCACCGGGACAATGAGATCGAGCTTGCCCAGTTGCGGATCGGCAAGCGCCGAAGTCCCCTGCTCCAGCTGCACGTCGAAGCCGTTGCCGGCCAGCATCTCCTTGACGATGTGGGCGCTACGGGCCGGCGTGTGGCCTTCCCAGCCGCCCCAGAAAATCAGTGCCGTCTTGCTCATCGTGTCATCCCCTATTCCAGAATTCCGAAAGGTAGATCGGCGTGCATTGGCGCCGGCCGCGCGCAGCCATATCTCAGGTCGATACGCCGCCCTGTCTCTGCTGAAGAGATGATCGATTCCATGATTTCCAGGACATGGAGGGAAAGATCGAGGCTGGCGCGGTGTTGCCTGCCCGAGACGATCGCCTGCGCCATGTCGGCGAGGCCGAGGCCCCGGTAATTGCCGTCGCCATAGGAATGGATCTGATCGGCCACCGTCCAGTCGCCCTTGCGCTGGCTGGTCCTGATGTCGCCCTGGAACTGATTGGGATCAGAGACGATCATCGAGCCGGTGGTCCCGTAAAGTTCGATGTGATTGTGTTCATGCTTCCAGACGTCGAAGCTGGTGGTGATCGAAACCGCCGCGCCGTTCTCGAATGCGAGCAGGCCGGAAATATGGGTCGGCACCTCGACCCGGATGGTTTCGCCCTGGCGCGGTCCGGAACCGATGATGCGGGTGGGATAGGATGACTTCGCCTGTCCGGTCACGGATTTTACCGGACCCAGGAGATTGACTAGGCAGGTCAGATAGTACGGTCCCATGTCGAGCATCGGCCCACCGCCGGGCTGATAGTAGAAATTCGGATTGGGATGCCAGAGCTCGTGGCCGGGCACCTGCATGAAGGCAGAGCCGGCGACGATGGTTCCAACCGCATCCTCATCGACCAGGCGCCGCGCCGTCTGGTGGGAGCCGCCAAGAAAAGTGTCGGGTGCGCAGCCGACGCGCACGCCCTGTTCGCGCGCGGCCGCGACCAGCCGCTCGGCGTCGCTGAGCGTCGTTGCCAGCGGCTTCTCGGAATAGACGTGCTTGCCTTGCCCGACAGCCTGCAGGCCGACCGGCACATGATGCTGCGGCGTCGTCAGATTGAGCACGATCTCGACGCGCGGATCGGCCAACAGCGCGTCGACCGGCATCGCAGCCAGGCCGTAGGCCGCTGCCTTGGCCTCGGCTGCCGCCCGGTTGATGTCGGCGACGCCGATAATGTCGAGCACCGGGAATTGCGGCGATGCCTTCAGATAGGCATCCGAAATGTTGCCGCAGCCGATAATGCCGACACCGATCCTCCGCATGGGCCTCTCCTCAAAAGGCGGCATTGATGAAACAGCAGAACTCGTTTGTCACCCCCCTTTCGGCCGGACGCGGTTGTCCCGTGACAAGTGCTTACCTCGAGAGCCTCAGAACCGCCGCCCGATCACAATCGCGCGCTTATGCGCGAGCCGCTTGCTTTCGAGGTCGAACGGCCGGTACTCAGCAACACTGCTTCCTGTAGCTTGCTCGACATTTTGATGCCGGCTTTGAGCACAGCACAGATTTTCACCCGTAGAAGGACGCACATGATCCGCCCACAAGGAACCATCGCACCGATCCTGACGCCGTTCGAAAACGACGGCTGCATTGCCCGCGACCTCTGGATATCACACGCCAAGTGGGTGCTGGATCAGGGAGCGCATTTCCTGTCGCCGTTCGGCACCACGGGCGAGGCGTTGTCCGTCTCGTTGCGCGAGCGCATGCAGGCGCTGGAGTGGCTGGTCGAGGCCGGCATTTCGCCAAGCCGGCTTATGCCCGGCACCGGTGTCACAGCACTTGCCGAGACTGTCGAGCTGACCGCGCATGCCGTCGGGCTCGGCTGTGCCGGGGTGATGGTGCTGCCGTCGTTCTTCTATACGGCCGCCGGCGACACCGGTCAGGCCCGTTATTATGGCGAGCTGATCGAACGGGTGGCGAACCCGGCGATGAGGATGATCCTCTACCACATCCCGCAAAATTCCGGCGTAGCGGTGAGCCCGGCGCTGACCGCCCGATTGAGCGAAGCGTTTCCCGATGTCGTGGTGGCTTACAAGGACAGCGCCGGCGACTGGAACAACACCGCGGCGGTCATTGCGGCAGCCCCAAGGGTCGCGGTGTTCCCGAGTTCGGAAGCACAGCTGACGAAAGGCCTCGCCAACGGTGCTGCCGGCTGCATCTCGGCGACAGTCAATCTGAATGCCGCAGCGATCCGGGCCCTCTACGACGCAGTGCTGGCGGGAGAGGACACTACGGACGCGGATGCCGCCATCAGGGCGTTCCGCAAAATCATCCAGGACGCCGGCCTCATCACTGCGATGAAGGCAGTGCTGGCGGTACGGTCCGGCGACAGACGCTGGCTGAATCTGCGCGCGCCGCATGAGAACGCGACGCAAGCCACCGGCGAAGCCGTGCTCGCCGCTCTCGGCCCGCTAGCCGACCATATCGGCCGGAGCTGACTATCGGGCCGTGTTCAGGGCGGCAGCAGCGCGTATCAGCGCCTTGAACGCATTCTCATCTATGTCTTCGCCCTCACGGATATCGATGGCGCGCCTGGTGTTGCCTTCGAGGCTGGAGTTGAACAGGCCGGAAGGGTCCTGCAGCGAGGCGCCCTTTGCGAAGGTCACTTTCACGACGTTCTTGTAGGTCTCGCCAGTGCAGATTATTCCGGCGTGCGACCACACCGGAACGCCTCGCCACTTCCACTCCTCGACCACTTCCGGGTCGGCCTGCTTGATGAGGGCGCGGACATGGGAAAGCGTCTTGCCTCGCCAATCGCCCAGCTCGCTGATCCTCGCATCGATCAGCTGAGAGGGAGAGTTGTCTGCACTTCTTTCCATTGAGTCACTCTTCATCATCATTGTCGCTTTCCCTTGGTTGTTGCCGCTCGCCCGTCACATGAATACCGCTAGTCGGCACCGGATTTGCCGGGATGACTGGCATTCCACTCACATTCGCTCGCCTGGCAATTGGCTGGCTTGCTTTATCCAGTCGGCGAGTTGAGCTTCGTCGAGCAGGTCGTCCTCGTAGATATCGAGGTAGCGCACGTCCTTGTGCTTGGACTCACCGGGTGGGACGGGACGCAGCGACGCGCCGCGGAAGAAAGCCAGCTTGATGTACTTTGTGAAGCAATGGAAGTTGAGGAACCACCCCTGACCCTCTACGCCGTAGAAGGGCGAGTTCCATTTGACGGCCTTGCGCACGTCAGGGACGTTGCGCACGATGAGCGCGTCGAGGCGACGCCCGACGTCGCGTTTCCAGCCCGGCATGGCCGCGATGTAGGCCTGCACAGGAGCGTCACCATCACCCTTCGGGATCTGCGGGTTGCCGCCTGCGAGGAGGACCGGCTTGGCGGCTGCAGGCTTGGCGGCGGACTTCTTCGCGACCGCCGATGACTTGATGGACGTCTTGTTGGCCATGCATTCACTCCAATGCGCCGGTGCCCCCCGCGCTGCGCCGCTTGGGCGCGTAAGGCAGCACGAACATGTACAGTCCGGTAAGCAGGAGCAAGCCGAGTGGAAACAGCGGCATGAGGTATACCCAGTAGGAGGGTTCCTTGCCTACTCCCAGGCTGATGAAGATGGCGGCGACGACCGCCGCAAAGATGATCGACAGCCAGCGGTGGATCTGCCGAACCCATTTGTTCCAATCCATTGAGACCTCCTCTGAAGACGAACCGAGCGGATCGGGCGGCCCGTTTGGCGGCTCCCGCCGGGCAGCCACGCCACTGAATGCGTGCCTTACCAGCGCGCCAGCTGTGTGATTTGAATGAGATTGCCGCAGTTGTCGTTCAGCTGGGCTATGATCGAGCCGGTTACTTCGGTCGGCGGCATGGTGAACTTGGCGCCGCGCGCTTTGATGCGCTCGTAGTCCTCCTTGACGTTATCGGTGAAGAACATGACCGCGGGCTGGCCCTGCTGGAAAATAGCTTGCTGGTAGGTCTTTGCAGCGGGGTTGTCATTGAGCGCGAGTTGCAGCTCGGCACCGTCCGGCTCGTCGGGTGATGCGACGGTCAGCCAGCGAAACGGCCCATTGCTGAAATCGGCCTTCTTGGTAAAGCCGAGCGTTTCGGTGTAGAAACCCAGAGCCTTTTCCTGGTCATCCACGTATACTTTGGTCAACTTGATCTTCATTGGCTTGCCTCCATTATCGCTCCGCCATCTGCCGCCCTGTAACAGAGCCCTTGCTTGAATAGCGCAGGCGGATCTCAGTCCGTTCGCGCAAGAACCTGCTCCAGATCGTCAAAGAACCTCGGCCAGCCGACTTTGGCACCCCGGAAGTAAGGCTGCTGATCCGGCCGGAAGCCCGACTGTTCCATACGCAAGCGGGCGCCGATGCTCGTGGGGGTGATCGTCCAGGAGACGACACTCTTGAGATCCTTGGTATCCCACGTGTAAGTCAGCGTTCTGTTAGGCTCGACCGTCTGGACCTGACATTCGACAGAGCCCCAGGCCGCGTGAAGGTTGAAACGGTGGTCCGCGACAGGTTTGAAGTCGTTTTTCATGAGCCACTCCTCGATCAAGTGTGGTTGCGTGAGCGCGCGCCAGATCTTCTCGGGCGGATAAGCGATTTCCCGTTCGACAATGACGGAGAGCGTTTCGGTCGCTATTTCGTTCACTGGTCCATCCTTTTGAGCAGGTCCTCGAGGTCGTCGAACCGGCTCTGCTAGAACCCGGTCATCTGACTTGTCCAGTCGATCAAGGGGGCAAGCGCCGCAAGCTGCGCGCTATAATGGGTCTGCCGTCCCGCATGGCGGTCGCGCACCAGCCCCGCCCGCCGCAAAACCCCGAGATGTTTCGACACGGCCGGTTGCGAGATCCCGGCCTGAGCCGTCAGCGCGCCGACTGTCTGCTCTCCCTCGCGACACAGTCGCTCAAAAATAGCGCGCCGAGTCGGATCGGCAAGCGTTCTGAAGAGCACATCGTGAGCGTTTGGCATTGGGATAGATAACCCTTCGGCTATTGATCGATGCATAACCACCGGGATATGTGTGAGTCAAGCGGGAAGCGGCATAATTCTCGTTGCAGGAGCGGTCACTTGCTTCGCTCACGCAGCCAGTTGCTCATTCGCCGTGCACTGGAATTGTCACACGTAATGCGCTATATGACCATCTACATGGTCAGGAGCTGACATGGGCGCGGTCAATCTGGCGGACGCCAAGGCACATCTGAGTGAGCTCATCGACCGGGTCGAGGCTGGAGACTCGATCGACATAACCCGGCGTGGCAAGCCGGTCGCCAGGCTCACGGCCGTGGCCCGCCCTCGCAAACGGATCGACGCCGTCCTGCTCCAATCCCTGACCGCAACCATGCCTCTGCAGGCTCAGGCTGCCGCCGATCTGGTGCGATCGATGCGAGATGGCGATCGCTATTGATGTCCTATCTCGATACTTCGCTGATCGTCGCGGCGCTATCCAACGAAGCCATGACCGCGCGCGTTCAGGGCTGGCTGGCGGAGCAGGACCCAGCGCAACTTGTGATCAGCGACTGGACCATCACCGAGATGTCCTCCGCCATGGCGATCAAGCTTCGGACCGGACAGATCGACTTGGAGCAGCGCGCGGCTGCGCTCGCGATGTTCAATAAGCTGGTCGCTGAGAGCTTCACCGTGCTGCCGGTGACGGGCGGGCATTTTCAGGTCGCCGCGAAATTCGCCGATCAGCATATGCTCGGGCTTCGTGCTGGCGACGCCCTGCACCTCGCGACGGCATCGGAGCATGGCGCCACAGTGTGGACCCTCGACCAGCGGCTCGCCGAGGCAGGACCGATTCTCGGCGTACCGACGCAGTTGCTGGCATGATCAGGGCCTCTCCTCCAAAATGAATATACCCAAGCTGCGTTGCGAGTTGATCACGCTCATTGAAGGGAGCTGGCCGGGAGCGAACTGGCGGCTTTCGATGTTGCCCTAGCGGCGCGTCGGGCACGCAGAGCGATGCTGTCAACCACAAGCGTCTGCACGGGCGAGGAGAAAGGCCGCTTCGCGCGCGTTGCGGGTGAGCTTGGCCGCAGCCTCGAACTCGGCGCGGGCCTCGGCCAGCCGGCCGGCCCGAAACAGAAAATCGCCCCTCGCCGCCGGCAATGGCGCATAATTGCGCAAGGCGGCGGCGTCGGCAATCTCGTCCACCAGCCGCAGGCCCGCTTCAGGCCCGAAGGCCATGCTGTGGGCGACCGCTCGATTGAGATCGACCACCGGCGAGGGCATCACTGCTCGTAGCCGGTCGTAGAGCGCTGCGATGCGGGGCCAGTCGGTATCGGCCAGACTGCGCGCCCGCGCGTGACAGGCTGCAAGCGCGGCCTGCAACACATAGGGGCCATCGCCCCCGAGAGCTTCGGCACGGGCCAGCGCGTCAAGGCCCCGGCGGATCAACAGTTGGTCCCAGCGTGCGCGGTTTTGCTCAGTCAGGGTCGAGAGGGCGCCGTCCGGCCCGATGCGTGCGGGCAGGCGCGATGCCTGGATTTCCATCAGAGCCAGCAGACCGAACACCTCGGCATCCTCGGCCATCAGACCCGCCAGCATGCGGCCCAGCCGTTGTGCCTCCAGGCACAGGCCCGGCCGGACAAGGTCGTCGCCGGCCGTGGCAGCATAGCCTTCATTGAAGATGAGGTAGATGACCTCCAGCACCGAGGAAAGACGCACTGCACGCTCGGCACCGCGCGGCACCTCGAAGCTAAGCCCCGCCTTTCCGATCGTCCTCTTCGCGCGGACGATGCGCTGGGCGATCGTCACCTCGCTCGACAGGAAAGCACGGGCGATCTCGTCCGTCGTCAGGCCGCCGATGACACGCAGCGTGAGCGCTGCGCGAGCGTCGGCCGAAAGTATCGGGTGGCAGGCTGTGAAGATGAGGCCCAGCAGCTCGTCGCCAAGATCGTCGTTCATGGCCATTTCGTTTCCCTCGGCCGTACGGTCGCACTCGCCGTCCAGCTCCCGGGCGATCTCCTCATGCTTGCGCTCGCGCATCTTGTCGCGACGGATCGCGTCGATGGCGCGGCGTTTGGCGACCGTCATCAGCCAAGCGCCGGGATTGGCCGGAACGCCGGTCCTGGACCATTCGGAGAGGGCTATGACCAGGGCGTCCTGCACCAGTTCCTCTGCAAGGTCGACATTGCGCACGAGGCGGGCCAGGCCCGCAATGAGCCGGGCCCGTTCAATGCGAAAAATCGCCTCGATCGCCTGGTGCGTCTCGCCTGCGGTCATGCCGCCTTGTCGGCCAAAGCCACAATGGAGGCAAGCAGGTTGCGGCCGACAGGTTCAGTTGCCGCTGCGCTTCTCGCGCGTCCGGTCACGGATTTCCGTGACCTCCGGCGTCAGATTCCCATTGCCAATCAGCCATCTCGTACAGCGGCCGGATTTCGATCTCGCTCGGTCCCGGCATGGGATTGGGGCAGCGCTTCACCCAGGCGACCGCCTCGTCCATGTCCTTGACTTCCCAGAGCCAAAAACCGGCGACCAGTTCGCGGGTCTCGGCGAAAGGCCCGTCGATGACCGTCCGGCGGGGACCATCGAACGCAACGCGCTTGCCCTGCGAGGAGGGCTTGAGGCCGTCGGCGTCGAGCAAGATGCCGGCATTGCGCAGCTCGTCGTTAAATCTGCCCATCGCCTCCATCGCCTCTTTCGCCTCGGGCGTCGGGAGAAAGCCCTTTTCGCTGTCCTCGGTAGCCTTCACGAGCACCATCACACGCATCGTCTGTCTCCTTGTTTGAGCCGGCCTCACCGACCGGCAGCGAAACGACGAACGGAGTTTAGGAAATCGACATTGTCCTGCAGATTTTTTTTCGAGCTTGAAGAGAAAGATGCCGATGGCTGCTCCCCTGGTCAGGGGTCGCGATGGCGCGATATCGAGATTGGGCGCTACGCTGGTCGCGGATTGTAAGTAATTCTACGCTAAAGTCCTCCGCGTCCAGCCGCGTTGGTTCCGCTCTTGGACCCGACACGCATGAGTGGCCTGCCTAAACCATTTCGGGACGTTTAGAAGCCTCGCGGATCGCCTTGTGCACGCGGCGCTGCAAATCCATGAAGGCCGGAGTTTCCATGACCTCTTCCCGGCGCGGGCGCTCGATATCGACATTGAAGGTCTGCATGATGCGTCCCGGCCCGATCCCCATCACGACGATGCGGTCCGACAGGTAGACGGCTTCTTCCACATCATGGGTGACGAAGAGCACGGTGAGCCTGTGCTCCTCCCAGATCTGCGTCAGGAGTTCCTGCATCTGATGCCTGGTCAAGGCATCGAGCGCGCCAAAGGGCTCGTCCATCAGAAGCATTTTGGGTCGATAGGAAAGGGCACGCGCTATGGCCACGCGCTGCTTCATGCCGCCAGAAAGCTCAGATGGATAGCGATTGGCGCTATGAGGGAGCTTGACCAGATCGAGATGCTCGCGCGCTATCCTGCGGCAGGTCGCGCGGTCATGACCCGCGGCCTTGAGCGCGAACTCGATGTTCTGCTGCGCCGTCAGCCAGGGAAGCAGGGTGTAGGACTGAAAGACGACGCCGCGGTCGAGGCCCGGCCGCAGGATGGGCGCACCATCGATAGCAAGATCTCCCGCGTCGAAATCCTGCAGTCCGGCAACGATCGACAGCAGCGTGCTCTTGCCGCAACCCGACGTGCCCACCAGCGAGACGAACTCGTTGTCGGCAAGATCGAGATTGATATCGCGCAGCACTTCCGTGCGCCGTGCGCCCGTGCCGAAGCTTTTGTGGAGGCCTTCGATCCGCAGTTTGGGCAAACTCATCGGCCCGGCCTCATTGCACGTGGCCCTCCTGCCGGAACAGCACTTTTCCCAGTGCCTTCATGACCTGGTCGGTAATGAGGCCAAGCACGCCCAGCAGCAGGATGTAGCCGATGATGGTGTTTGTCTGGAAATAGCGCTGGGACACGGTGATGCGGTAGCCGAGGCCTGATGTCGCCGCGACAAGTTCCGCCAACACCAGCCAGGTCCATGCCCAGCCGAGACTTATGCGCAACGTATCCCAGATGCCTGGCAAGGCGCTGGGAACGACGATGCGCGTCAGGATCTTGCGATCCGGCAGGCCGAGCGTCCTGCCAAGGCCGATGAAATCAGCGGGAACCCGCTTCACATTGTCCATGATCATCAGCACCTGCTGGAAGAAGGTGCCTATGAAGATGATCAGGAATTTCTGGGCATCGCCCGTCCCCGACCACAGGATGGAGAGAGGCACGAAAGCGACCACCGGCATGTAGCGGATGAAATCCACAAGTGGCTCGATCGCCGCTTCCCAGGTTCTGAAGCTGCCGATCAGCACGCCGATCGGAATCGCCAATGCGGAGGCGATGAGAAAGCCAACAGAAATACGGTATATCGAGGTCCTGAGATCCAGCCATAGCGTGCCGTCACCCGAGAGCTTGCCGAGCTGGGTCACCACGCTTCCCGGCGACGGCAGGAAAATTGGCTTTACCAGTCCCAGCCCCGTTGCCGCCCACCAGGCGAGGCCGAGGCCGGCAAAGACGGCCACTGCTATCATCAGGAAGCGCGAGCGTGCGATGGGCGCGCCGATCCCGGAGGATCGGCGACGGCGCATCGGCTGTTTGATCGCCGGCCCCGGCGCTGCGTGAGACGGGCTTGGCTCGGTCGCACGCTGCTCGGACATTTGCGTCACCACCGCGAGCCGGCCCTCGTCATTTCGCGGCCTTGACGAATGACGGGTCGATCATCTGTTCCGGCGTCACGTCCGCCTGCAGCAGCCCGGCGTTCTTGGCGGCCGCCTCTACATCCGCAAATGTCTTGGTGGAGAACTCCCCGGTCAGCGCATCCTTGTTTTCGGCGAGAGTATAGTAACGCACGCCATCAAAGGCGGTGTTGAGGTCTTCGACGCTCGACCCGACCGCCTTGGAGATGATCGCCCGGCCGTCGGGCGTGTCGGCGTTGTAGGCCTTCAGGGCCGCATCCCAGGTCTTGATCATGGCAAGCACCTGGCCGGGACGCGACTTGATCACCTCGTCGCGCACCACGAATACGTCACTGATCAGGCCGGGATCTTCGCCCGCGGTGAAGAGCAGCTTGAGGTCTTTGTTCTGCGCTCTTGCCGCGGTCAGATAAGGCTCATAGGTGACTGCGACTGGAACCTGGCCGGCGATCAAGGCGCTGCCGGCATCCGCCGCCGGCATTGGAACCGGCTGGACATCGGCGATCGACATGCCGTTCTTGGCGAGCGCGTATTTGAGCAGGATGTCGCTCGTCGTGCCTTCCTCAAAAGCAACCTGTTTGCCCTTGAGGTCGGCGACGGTGGCGATGTCCTTGCCGGCGATCATGGCGTCTGCCGTCATGCTGACGTCGAGCAGAAGCACGATCTTCACCGGCAGGCCGGCCGCAACCATTCCCATAGCCGTGTGCGTCGCGATGTTGGCGGCATCGAGCTGGCCGCTCGCCAGGGCGGCGTTGATATCCTTGTCCTCCGCGAAGTTCACGATCTGCACGTCGGACAGCCCGCTTGCCTTGAACAGGCCCTTGGCCTCGGCGACGTGCCACTGGCCGTAGCCCAGCCATGGCTCGATGCCGATCTTGAACGTTCCTGCCTCAGGCGTCGCCGGAATTGTCGTGTCGGCCGCGTAGGCCGCCGGGGCAAACCCGACAGCAGCAGCCATAACGAGCGCCCGAAATTGTCCTGCTAGATTACGCATCATCTTGTTCCCCTTGATGATCACGCCGCTTTTTTGAACCAAACTCCGGCCTGGTGAGAATGCCGGCGTCTGCTCTTGCGGCACCGTGCCTCGGCATCTTAGCTGCCCGTTCAACGAAAGTGCGACGACACTTCAACGTTAGCAATAGCGGATGTCAAGGCTAAATACATACATGCATATACAAGTTAGACCCCTCCTTCCGAGTCTGATTCGCTTCACTGCGATCAAGTTTTTTTAGACGGAGAATACCGGCTGCCAAGCGAGTAGCGGCTGCCAACGTAAGTCAGCTTGCTGATCGTGGCAACGATGGCGCCCGTCCATGTCCGGCGATGCAGAAACAGGCAGCAGCTGCCGACATCGATGCCCAGATGCCGCGCCGTCTCGGCATCGGCAGGGGTCGCCGAGATGATGTGCTCGACCTCCGTCACCGGGGTTTTCTGCATGAGGTAGTCGTAGGTTGCTGTCTTGGAAAAGTCCTGCTTGTCATAGTCGGGTATCAGGCCCGGGTTCACGAAACGCTCTTCCAGTTGCACAGGCAGGTCGTTCTCGAAGTTGACGACGATGGAATGATAGACCGGCGCGCGTTTTGCGAACTCGAAGGAAAGCGCGAGCTCCTTTGTCGGCGTGATCTTTTCGAGCACGATAACCTCGGAGCGATGCCTGTTTCCCCGCGCGACAATTTCCGCCGCGATGTTGTTGATCTCGATCAGTGCTGATTGCGGTCGAGGTGGCGCGATGAATGTGCCGACGCCCTGGAGCCGGATCAGAAAACCCGCAGAGGTCAACTCCCGCAAGGCACGATGGACCGTCATACGAGACACGCCGAGTGTCGCCACGAATTCATTTTCGGACGGCAGCTTCCGGTCCTTGCTCCATTGGCCCATTCCGATGTTCGTCAGGATGTAGTCCTTGACCTTCTCGTAAAGAGGGCTGGCGGTATCGGGCAAAGTGATCATTTCAAAATCCTTTCCGGCAACGTTCGGAAATCACACGCGCCCGGAAGACCGCATCCGGATGATTGTTTTCAAACCATCGCCCTGCCCCGCCAACAGCCGCTCATAGGCTGCGGGAACATCATCCAGGCCGATCTCGCGGTCGATCAGTTCGACCATGGGCTCGGTCAATTCGCCGAGCATCCGAATGGCGTCGGGAAGCTCATCGGCAAAGGCGTGGCATCCCAGCAATGCGATTTCGCGTTCAACCAGGATGTTGGGATCGATGTCGAGGCGCCCATGGAATATGCCGACCATCGCAACGGTGCCACCGGCATCGAGAACGCCGAGCAACTGGCTGAGTGCTGCGATGCTGCCGGTCGCTTCGACGGCAGCAAGCAGGGGGGCATCCGCGGTGGCGGCGGCAATGGCGTCCCGGTTCAAGTCGACGATGCTGGCGCCGGTCACCCGCGCCACCCGGGCGCATCGGCCAGGGTTGCGATCGGCGACGAGCACGGTACCTGCGAATGTCCGGGAAAGCAGCAGTGCGGCAAGCCCGCCAATAGTCCCGCAGCCGACCACAAGAACGGAGCCGGCCGTTTTCGGCAGACGCCGCACTGCGTGCAACGCTACAGCCAGCGGCTCGGCCATCGCAGCGACCCGTTCGTCAAGCGCGGCATCGACGACGTGCAGCAGGCGTGCGGGCAGGACCGCCTGTTCGGCAAATCCGCCGTCGCATATCTCGCCGACAAAGCCCAGCGACGTGCAAAGGTGCCGCCTGCCTGCATGGCATTGCGCGCATTCTCCACACCAGAAACGGGAATCGGCGACCACGCGGTCGCCAACAGCGACGATGTCCACGCCCTCGCCGATAGCGATCACCGTGCCTGTCAGCTCATGGCCAGCCGTCGAGGGCGCCCGGCTTATCCATTGGCCCGTGCGAAAGTTGTGAAGATCGGAACCGCAAATGCCTGCGGCATCGACCCTCAGCTTCACCCAGCCTGGCTCGGGAGCGGCTGGCGCGGCGATATCCTCGACGCGCAGGTCGCCGGGTCCATGGAGTCGCGCCGCCCTCATCGTCATCGTTTCCGCTCAGCCGGCGAGATAGCGATCGCGGATCTCCGAAACCGCGTTCTCATGCGAGCTGAACCCTTCGTAGCGGGCGAGCCTGCGGGCATGCAACGCGAGTTCCGGATAGGCCGCCGAGGTCACATAGCCGACCGACGATCTCTTGACGAAATCCGTCACCGAAAGCGGTCCAAAGGTTCGCGCCCACCGGCTGGTCGGCAGCACCGCATTGGGTCCCAGGACGAAGTTAGCGAGGGTCACCGGCGTGTGCGGTCCCATTAGGATCTCGGCGGCTTCTGTGATACGTCCAAGGTGCGCAAATGGCTCCGTTGACAGAATCTCGAGGTGCTCCGGGGCATAATCGTTGATGAAACGGTAGCTGTCCTCCAGCGACTCGGTCAGCACGATGCCGCCGCGCTTTCCAGTCAGCACCGCGCGCGAGAACTCCACACGCTGTTCGCTCATTCGGGACCAGTGTTCCGGTATCGCAATCAACGCGGCTTCGGCGACCTTGCGGCTATGCGTCACCAGATAGGCCGACGAATCCGGGCCGTGCTCGGCCTCTATCAACAGGTCAAGAGCGGCCAGGCCGCCGTCGACGCTGTCATCGGCAAAGATGATCGCTTCGGACGGGCCGGCAGGCAGGCCTGTGTTGATGATCGGGGACAACACGCTCTTTGCCGCCACCACCCACGGGCTCCCCGGCCCGACGATCTTCACGGCAGGCTTCACGGTCTCGGTTCCATAGGCGACGGCGGCGACCGCATGGGCGCCGCCGCACTTGTACACGGTCTCCACGCCGGCAATGCGGGCAGCAACCAGCGTCGCGGCGTCGACGGAACCATCCGAAGTCGCAGGCGTCACGATCGCGATCTGGGGAACCCCGGCAATCACCGCCGGAACCGAGGTCATCATCGTCACCGAGGGGAAGGCGCCTTTGCCGCGCGGAACATAAAGCGCAACGGAAGCAATCGGTGTGTATCGGTCACCCGCATAGGCGCCCGGCCGAACTTCCTTGAGCCACATCGTTTCCGGGCGCTGCTCCTCGTGGAAATGCCTTATGTTCTCAATGCCGAACCGGATACTCTCCACGACATCCTTGTCGACCTTGTCGAATGCCGCGTCGAACTCCGCTTCCGAAACTTTCAGCCCACCCTCGGCAACATCGGCTTTGTCGAGTTCGCGCGCAAACCGGAGCAAGGCCGTGTCACCTTCATCCTTGACGGCCTTGATGATTGGACGGACCTTTTCGATGAAGGAAGACAGATCTCCTTCTGCGCGTTTCAGTAAACTGGACCGCTGATCGACACTGAGGGATGACAGGCGGTGGAAGCTGACGTCAGACATGGCGGCTCCTTTTCTTAGGACGCAATTACGGTTAGCGCTTGTCGATCACTTCTGGGACACATCTCCAGCCCCTGAAGCCTTCAAATCGATGCGAGAAAGCCTCCATCCACGGGAATGGACTGGCCGGTTATGTAGGCTGCCGCATCCGAAGCGAGGAACACCGCGATTCCGTGCAGGTCCGGGAGATCACCAAAACGGCGCTGCGGAATCTTGGCGAGCATCGATTGCTGCCATGCCTGGTTGCTGTACAACACGTCTGTCATCGCTGTCCTGAAATAGCCAGGCGCAATGGCGTTGACCCGGATCCCAAGATCGGCCCACTCCGCCGCAAGCGCCCGCGTCATGCCGAGGAGGCCTGATTTCGACGAGCCGTACGGCACCGCCGTGGGAACCCCAACCTCGGAAGTTAACGAACAGAGATTGATAATGACGCCGGGCCGTCCGGCGTCTCTCATCTGCCGCGCAGCGGCCTGGGCGCAGAAGAAGGCGCCTTTGAGATTCGTATCGACAATCCTGTCCCACAAGGCCTCGTCGACATCGAGTGAAGGCCGGACCTCTTCCGTACCTGCATTGTTGACGAGAATATCGAGACCTCCGAGCAGGCTGCCGGCCTCGGCTGTCGCCGCCCGGCACCGGTCGACGTCAGTGACGTCCAGGGCGACGGCGTGCGCGACCCCGCCGGCGGTGCGGATAGCGGCCATCGTCTTCTCGAGCGAGGTCACGCTGCGCGCCGTGACGGCGACGTCGGCGCCGGCCGCGCTGAGCGCCTCGGCGATGCTGCGCCCGATGCCACGGCTTGCGCCGGTTACAAGCGCCTTCCTGCCTGACAGATCGAAGAGAGATGCGTTGCGCATGTCATCCTCCTTGGTAATGTCGCGCTTGGACCGATCACGTCGAGACTATCCGAATGCAGCTTATCTATACAAGCATGTACATCATGGCTGTAGTGCGCCATGCGAAACTCTGCTTGTCAGAGCGGCAGCGCATTGGCCGACATCGGACCGGTCTACGCGGTTCGCCCCAGCCCATCTGGAGTTCATCGGGAGGGATATATGAAGCGCGCAGTAGACCACGACGCGATGAGCGTGGTTGGCTATACCACCCCCTGGAGTGCCAAAGCAGGCCAGCGGATCAAGCTCAGCCTGTCATGCGATCGGCCGATAAAGGCCACACGAATTTGCCGGCTCGACAAGCCGGCTCCGGAATTTCTCACCTGGGCCATCGAAACAATAGGTGAAGCACGGCGTCGGCATTTCGACCAGGGGTCGTTCCTGTTCGTGCGGCCCGGCGAACTGGCCAAAGTACAAGCCCTCCACGGTATACGTTTTGAGCTGTTCCTCACGCGCAACGAAGGTGCGCGCACGATCCTGGAGGCAGGCGCCGTCGGGCTGCGCCTCCGCGACGGCGCATTAGTCGTGGAAATCGGTGACGAAACCCTTGTCGAGAAGAAGGCGCCAACCGGTGTGTGGCTCACTGTCGAGTTGGATCTGCGGCAGGAACAATCGCGTCTGCGCATCAAATCCCATGATCTTCTCGCGCCTTACGAACTCCGTGAAGGTTTTGGCAGCCCGGCGTGGAACCTCCAAGGGCACGGCATCCATTTCGGCGCAAGTGCCACCAACCACGAACCTACCCTCAACGCGAAATTTGCTGCGATCCGGCTCGACACCCCACAGGGGACTGTTGCCTGGGATTTCCCGACGCTGTTACCAACGCAACCGATCCTGTCGTCGGGCGGAGCAGATCCGCTGCTCCTAGATGTGATCAATCAGCCAGCCTTCTGCGTGACTTCGGCACGCTGGGACGGATCGAGCTTCGAGCCTCGCTTGGTGCCGTCGCACTACGACGCTATCCATTGCCACGACGACGACATCGGCCCGCTTGAGTGGCCGGCATCACACCGCGTGACGATCCCTGAAAACGCACACCCAGGCGTCTACGCGTTCCAGGTCGAATGGGAGGGTGGCGACGAACGCGTGGTGTTCTTCGTCACCTCGTCACAGGTCTCGTCGCCGCTGTTGTATCTCGTGCCGACGGCCACCTATCTCGCTTATGCCGACGAATATCTCCCGGATCATCTTTATGAATGGAAAGGCGACGACCGGGGACATCGCTTCGCGATCGCCAACAATCTGAAATCTCTTTACGACTACCATTCCGACCTTAGCGGTGTTTCCATCTGTTCCTACAAAAAGCCGAAAGTGACGCTCAGGGACGATTACGACTATCCGCTCTGCGGCTGCCCACACAATTTGCCGGTCGATCTGCACTTCCTCCGATTCTGCCACGGAAATGGAATCATGTTTGACGTCCTGACCGATCACGACTTGCACGAATGCGGCATAGACGGTCTGCGTCGACATCAAGCCGTCGTCACCGGCAGTCACCCCGAATATATGTCGATCGAGATGGAGCAGGCGCTGCGGCAGTTTGTGGCCGAAGGCGGCAGCATCGCCTATCTCGGCGGAAACGGCTTCGCTGCCACTGTGGCTTTCAAGGACGACCTGATGGAGCTGCGGCGCTCGCCGCTGGAGGCAGGCCGCACCTGGGAGGGCCCGGTCGCCGAACAGGCGCTGTCGATCACCAACGAACCAGGCGGCTATCTCCGCTCGCGCGGCCGAGGCGAATTCTCGCTGATCGGTGGCGCGATCTCACTGATGGGATTCGAAGGCGCGCGCCCCTTCACGCGCACTGAGGAAAGCCGTGAAGCAGGATTCGCATGGCTGTTCGAAGGCGTTGAAAATGCGACCTTCGGCACGGACGGCATCGTGCTGGGTGGTGCCGCGGGCTACGAAGTGGATGCGACAGATCCAGCCCTCGGCACTTCCGCTGACACCGTCGTGATCGCGCGGGCGACGGGATTTCCGGACAGCTTCTTCCAGGATCCGACGCGCTGGTATGAGGGCGGCGATACGCAACGCATCGCCCGCCGCTGCGCCGAAATGACCCTGCGAAAGCTCGCAGCAGGCGGCTTGATCTTTTCGGCAAGCTCGGTTGCCTGGTGCGGCGCGCTGCCAGCCGCAGGCGCCATGAACGATGTCGGCAGGATCACGCTCAATCTGCTTAACCGCCTCGGCACCACGAAAGGAGAACCCGGCCGAGAAAATCAATAACCTTCGGCGAAGGTACTGACCAGCGGACTGCGGGACCTTGAGGAGCGCGGCGTCCCCGATAGCGGGCGGGCATTTAGAGAGTGGTACTGCGCAGTGACTTGGGCCCTCCAAGAGTCTAAGCAGCCAGCATGCTTCTGACAGCACGAAGGAAAAACCGCCGCATACCCCGCTTTCTTGCCGTCTACACCATGGAGCCCGAAGACCTCGCTCGCTTTCGCAGCCTGCCTAAGCCGAGCAGGATGCGATTGATGCCGTCGGCTTGCAGCAATGGGCGGACTGGGAGGAGAGAAATGCCGCATTTTTTCCCCGATCGCGGCGACTTCAACGCCGTCAAAAAATTACGCTCTTGATTCTAAAGGCTAAAGTCGTCGCAAAAATATTTTGAGGTTTCGCCAACTGTCGGGACCAATCGAGCGGTTTTTGCACCTCGCGACGTTCGATGGCCCGCTCAGGTCGTCTCAAAAAGTACCGTCACCGCCCCAGCTAAGGCATTAGCCAGAGGCCATAGCGATCGACAAGCAACCGGTGTTGCACACACCCCGCTGCGGGCGGTGTGTTGTGAGCGCTGGCATCCACTCGATTCCTGGCGAAATTCAGGCTAGCTTGGGCGATAGATGGCTCAGTTCTGGTCGGTGAATCATAATCAGACCGCCCGTCAAGAGATTGATGGGCAGCACCTTTGGTCTCCCAAGACCGAGAGCGATGGCGCGCGAAACGAGTTCTGCAACAACATGTGCCGTGCGACGCCCGGCGACCCTGTCCTTTCGTATACCGATCAAGCAATTGACTATATGGGCAGGATCGCGGAATCGCTTTCACCGCTCCGAAACCATCGAGTTCGGAGAGACCGGAGCTTATTGGAATCAAGAGGGATGACTTCTGCCGATCTTTTGGACACCGCTTTCCCCTTCGATTCATCCCAAAACAACAACGGGGAGTCTCGGCCCGCTCCCGCCGAGGCGATATTCGCCACTCCATCTAGTTTCGGGCTCAGGCAATCAGAAAGCCCTATCTGACAGGCATTCCACAGAAGTAATGCAAATTCAAAATCGCGGCCTCATGTTTCAAAACCAGGATGGTTTCGAAGCCGGCGGGTCGCTCACGGTCCTCAAAGCGAGAATTCTAAGAGACGTTCAACAATGACCCAGCACGCAGAAAACGCTCGAATTCTCATGTACAGCCACGACACGTTCGGGCTCGGCCACTTGCAGCGCTGCCGAACTATCGCGCATTCGCTGGTTGAGGATTTCCGCGGACTTCAGGTGCTTATCATTTCGGGTGCGACTATCGCTGGCGCCTTCGACTACCGTGCCCGTGTCGACTTCGTGAAGATCCCCAGCGTCATCAAGCTGCGCAACGGCGAATACACCTCGCTGGAAAAGGACATCGATCTGCATGAGACGCTAAGGATGCGCCAGTCGATCATCCGCCACACGGCCGAGACCTTCCGGCCGGATATCTTCATCGTCGACAAGGAACCGCTCGGCCTGCGCGGTGAGATTGAGGACACGCTGTCCTACCTCAAGACGCGGGGCACTACGCTGGTGCTTGGCCTGCGCGAGGTGATGGATGCGCCGCATCTGCTCGAAGCAGAGTGGGCACGCCGGGACGTGATGCGCAAGATAGGCCTGTTCTACGACAAGGTCTGGGCCTATGGCCCGCCGGATTTCTACGATCCGTTGACCGGCTTGGATGTGCCGCCGGCTGTCAGGGCAAAGATGAGGTTCGTCGGTTTCCTGCAACGGAGCCTGCAGCGGAACGAGTTGCCCGGCCATCGGCCCGAGGGCGACTATATCCTCGTTACCACCGGTGGCGGCGGTGACGGCGCCGATCTGATTCACGACGTCATCGATGCCTATCAGCAGGATCCGCAATTGCAGCATAGGGCCCTGATCGTGCTTGGGCCTTACATGCCGGCGCGCAAGCGCAACAAGCTGCTCAAGAAGGGGTCCAAGATCCCCTATATCAGGATCATCGAGTTCGACAACCGCATGGAAGACCTGATTGCCGGCGCCAAGGCGGTAGTGGCGATGGGCGGCTACAACACCTATTGCGAGATACTGTCTTTCGACAAGCCGGCGCTGATCGTGCCGCGCGTCGAGCCCCGAAAGGAACAACTGATCCGCGCACGGCGCGCGGCCGAACTCGGCCTCATCGAGATGCTTTTGCCGGAAGAAGCCGAGGATTCCCCGCGGTTTGCCGACGCACTGAAGGCGCTGCCGGACCGGCCCCGCCCATCGCAGAGCAATCCGCATCTGACGCTGGAAGGGCTGCCTCATATTTCCGAAATCGTCGCGGAACTGCTCGACCGGCGGGCCGGCCATCACCTTTCAGTCATTGAAGGAATGACCTGAGTTGCAACATCGCAAGATCGTCGTGGTTCTGAAGGGTTATCCGCGGCTGTCCGAAACCTTCATCGCGCAGGAACTGCTCGGCCTTGAGCGTGCGGGGTTCGACCTGATACTTGTCGCGCTCAGGCGGCCGACCGACGAAAAACGCCACCCCGTGCATGACGAGATCAAAGCGCCCGTCCATTATCTGCCGGAATATCTGCATGAAGAGCCGCTGCGCGTGTTTCGCTCGCTGTTTGCCTATCTGCTGCGTCCGGGCTTCTGGCGCGCGCTCGGATCGCTGGCTGCCGATATGCCCCGCGACTTTACGCGCAATCGCGCGCGCCGCTTCGGGCAAGCGCTCGTGCTGGCGGCCGAATGGCCGGAAAACGCGGGCTGGCTGCATGCCCATTTCGCGCACACGCCTGCATCGGTGACGCGCTATGCCAGCCAGCTTCGTGGCCTGCCCTGGACCTGCTCGGCCCATGCCAAGGACATCTGGACTTCGGCGGACTGGGATCTGGCCGGCAAGCTTTCCTCGGCGCGCTGGACGGTCACTTGCACGAAAACCGGCTTCGACCGTCTGAAAAAACTCGCTAACGGCAACTCGTGTGTGCATCTGAGCTATCATGGGCTCGACCTTGATCGCTTTGGCAGTTTCGATGAGGCGCGAAAGCAGCATGACGGCTCGGCTCCGGACGAACCGGTTGTCGTTCTGAGTGTCGGGCGCGCCGTTGAAAAGAAAGGTTACGATACGTTGCTGGAGGCCCTTGCCCTGTTGCCCGGCGATTTGGCGTGGCGTTTCGAGCATATCGGCGGCGGCGAAGAACTGGAACGGTTCAAGGCGCTGGCGCAAAAGCTCGGTGTGGATGATCGCGTCTCTTGGAAAGGCGCGCTTGCGCAGGAGGAGGTGCTTGAGCACTACCGCCGCGCCGACATCTTCGCCCTGGCCTGCAGGATCACCGCAAATGGCGACCGCGACGGTCTGCCGAATGTTCTGGTGGAGGCGGCTAGCCAGCGGCTTGCCTGCGTGTCGACCGATATTTCCGGCGTGCCAGAGCTTTTATCGCCGGATGAAACCGGCTTGCTGGTTCCGACGGAAAACCCGATTGCCCTGGCACAGGCGCTGGAACGCCTGATCCGTGATCCCGTGCTCCGCGGCCGCCTCGGCGACGCCGCAGAGCGGCGCGTGCGCGGCAATTTCGATCATATGGCAAGCATTGGACAGCTCAAGGAACTGTTTGAGCGGGAGTGGCGGGCCGCCGAATGAAGCGGCTGCGCGCTTTCTTCTATGTCCAGCACCTGCTCGGCATCGGCCATCTCGCGCGCGCCAGCCGCATTGCAGCGGCTCTGGTCGATGACGGGTTTGACGTAACCGTCGTGACCGGTGGAGCGCCGATCGCCGGGTTTCCGGGACTGGGGGTAAAATCTGTAACCCTGCCACCTGTCACCTCCGGTGATGAAGGATTTTCGGGACTTGTCGACCTGCAAGGCAACCCGATCGACGAGGATTTCAAGAAATGGCGTTCAGAGATGCTGCTGCAGGCATTCCGGGATTGCAGGCCTGATATCGTCATTGTCGAGGCGTTTCCATTTGGACGCCGGCAGATGCGTTTCGAACTCTTGCCGTTGATCGAGGCCATCGACGCGACGTCGCCCAGACCGTTGCTGGCGACGTCCGTCCGCGATATCCTCCAGGAGCGCGTCAAGCCGGGCCGAAACGAGGAAACGGTCGATCTCATCAACAGGCATTTCGACCTTGTTATGGTCCACGGCGATCCGGCTTTCGCAACCATCGACAAGACATTTCCATTGGCTGGGGCGATCAGGGCCGAGGTCACCTACACCGGGCTCGTTGCCGCGCCGCCATCGCCCGCGGCCTCCGAGCGCTTCGACGTTCTGGTGTCGGTTGGCGGCGGGGCTGCCGGAAAGAGCCTTGTCAGCTCCACCATCGCAGCGGCGCGGGATGCGAACAACGCTTGGAAATGGTGTTTGATCACCGGCCCGAACCTGCCGAAAGACGAGTTTGACGCGATCGCAGGCGATGCCACGCCGGGCCTGTCCATCTTCCGGTTCCGCGAGGATTTCGCCAGCCTGCTGACCGGCGCCCGCCTGTCAGTCTCGCAGGCGGGTTACAACACGGTCTGCGATGTACTGCGCGCGGGTTGTCGCTCCCTGCTCGTCCCATTTGCAGCCGGCGGGGAAACCGAACAGACGGTTCGCGCCCTGATGCTCGAAGAACTCGGTCTTGCAACGGTGCTGACGGAAAAGGACCTGACGCCTGAAGGTTTGGCGCAAGCTATCGAACAGGCGCTTGTGGGACGGACGCCATCCGCGCATCGTCTCGATCTGGAAGGCGCGCGTCGCTCGGCGCAAATCCTCCGCGAGCGGTATCGAACATGGTCCCTAAATGTGGGGCCCGGTTTCGGAAAAGTTCATGATCAAACAGACGATAGATCCTAACGCGCGTAGCGTCCGTGAGATTCGTACGACGCGCTTCAAGTCCTGTTTTTATGCGTATCGTTGTCCCAAAACCGCTACGCACTTTTGGGCGAAATGCATTAAACAGTTCCAATCAGCATGAAGCGCGTATAATTTTTTGTCGGCAGTTCGCCGGAGAACCGCACCTCCCGTAGCGCCGCCATTGCCTCGAAGGCTGCAAGCGAAGCCACGCAGTTGATGTGCGTCGGCTCGCTGAAATAATCGTTCGATTGCAGCAGTACATTCGTGCCCGGCGGAAGCAGAGCAAGCCAGGCGCGCAGATCGGCTATGTGTTCGCAGCTCGTATTGACCATCAGGTCGGGCCGCCCGGCCGCATAGTCGAGTGCGTACATATCTGCCGTCAGCGCCCGGAACCGGTCGCCGGCTTCCCGGTTGAGGGTCCGGGCGACCGGCGCGACTTCAGGATCGATGTCGATGCTATCGATCGCCGCGATGTCGAAGCGGGCATCGTTGAAAAGCATTGCCGGTAATACGCCGTACCATCCACCCAGAACCCATATGCGCCCGAAGCGGCCGCCGCCGCTTTCGAACAGCCTGTCGAGCGCCCACATCTTGCAGGCGACCTGCTTGTGGTTGAAGGCGTTGGCAATATCGGCCTTCGGATGCTTGGCGATGACGCGCGCCAGCCCTGCCACGAGAGGGCAGTTGACATAAGCAGCAATTCCCCGTGTGAGGTCCAAGGCTTGCTCATGCCAGTCCATGGCATTGCGTGGTTGCGTGACATCCATCATAATTCGTCTTGTATGTTGGGATTCTGGGCGACACAACGCAATCTTGCCTCCCGCAAGACTGTTTGATTCCGCGGACGTGATCATGCTGCAAGCCGCTTGGCTATTGCCCGGTGCCGGAGAGAGCCTATTGCATCTGTCCGGATCATCGGCGTCCATCCGCCAGCACCAGCCGCGCAGCTGCGGCCTCGTGCTGCTCAGCTGTTCGCCAAAGCCCTACGAAAGCCGCGGACCGTTTGGCCAGCTCGTTGGCGATGAAGAAATTGCCGATACGCCATTCGCCAGCAGGTGCTTTTACATCCTGCACGCTTCCAACTGAAGGATCCACAGTCGCATATGGAAGCCAGCCTAGCCCGCTATATCTGGACGCACACCAAGAAGCAGCAGCTCTGGATATTGATGATCGTCGTGCTTTCGATGATCCCATATTTCATGTCTTTCGACCTGCCGAAGCTGATCGTCAACGGACCGATCCAAGGTCGCGGCTTCGAGCAACCGGGCGCGACCCAGCCATTCATGAGGCTACACTATAACCTGCCGTTCATTGGAGAGGTCCAGTTCTTCTCCGGTTTTCAGCTCGACCGCGAGGAGACCCTGTTTGCCCTGAGCCTTGTGTTCCTCTTGCTAGTCGTCATCAACGGCCTGTTCAAATTCTACATCAACACCTACAAGGGCCGCCTCGGCGAACGCATGCTGCGGCGTATCCGCTTCGATCTGGTCGACCGTGTGCTGCGGTTTCCGCCGGTTTACTTCAAGCGGGTGAAATCCGCCGAAGTGGCGACCATGGTGAAGGACGAGGTGGAGCCGCTGGGCGGCTTCATCGGCGACGCCTTCCTGCAGCCGGTACTGCTCGGCGGCCAAGCGCTGACGGCCATGCTGTTCATCATGATCCAGAACGTCTGGCTCGGAATGATAGCGGTCGTGATCGTGGCGATCCAGATCGTGCTCATCCCGCGAATGCGGCGGCGGCTGATCGTGCTCGGGCGCCAACGGCAGTTGACGGCGCGCGCGCTTTCGGGCCGGGTTGGCGAAATCGTCGACGGCATCGGCGCGGTTCACGTCCACGATACATCAAACTACGAGCGCGCCGACATAGCTGCCCGGCTCGGGCTCATCTTCAAGATCCGCTTCGATCTTTACCAATGGAAATTCATGGTAAAGTTCCTCAACAATTTTCTCGCGCAGCTCACGCCCTTTCTGTTCTACATGATCGGCGGGTATCTGGTCCTCCAGGGGCGGCTGGACGTCGGCCAGCTCGTGGCCGTGATCGGCGCCTACAAGGACCTGCCCGGACCGATGAAGGAACTGATCGACTGGGATCAGGATCGGCAGGATGTCCAGGTCAAATATCAACAGGTCGTTGAACAGTTCACCGTCGAAGGTCTCATCGCGCCGAGTATCATGGCATTGACGATCGACGATCCCGATCCGATGACCAAACCGCTGTCGGCGATCAATCTGTCCATAGCAGACGATGGCGGTGCGATGCTCCTCAACCGTATCTCCCTCCAGGTCAAGCCGGGTGAGACGGTGGCACTGGTCAGTACCGCAACAGGTGGAGCGGAGGCGCTTGCAGAAGCCTTCGCGCGGCTGATCTGGCCGGACAGCGGAAAGGTCGCTTCGGGCACCGACGACCTGCTTGAACTCCCGGAAGCAGTAACCGGCCGGCGCATATCGTACGCCTCGTCGGATGTTTTCCTGTTCCAGGCAAGCCTCCGCGACAACCTGCTCTACGGGTTGAAGCATGCGCCGCTGACATCGGTGCCTTATGACGGTGCTGCGGCAGATCAGCACCGCTGGAACATTCACGAGGCGCGCCGGTCGGGCAATCCGGATCTTGATATCCACGGCGACTGGATCAACTATGCTTCCGCTGGCGCTACCGGCCCGCACGACCTCTTTGAAGCCGTGCGCCGGGTGCTCGACGCGGTTGTTCTGTCGCGTGACATTCTGGATCTTGGCTTGCGCTCTTCAGCTGACCTCAAGCGTCACACGGAGCTTGCCAGGCGGATCGTTGAACTGCGTGCGGCGCTGCGGACCCGGCTGGAACAAGAGGGGCTGAGCGGGCTGGTGGTTCCTTTCGAACCGGGCGCCTACAACAAGGAAGCAACGATCGGCCAAAACCTGCTCTTCGGCGCTGCCGCCGGCCCCGAACTGGCCGACAGGGCGCTGGCGGCCAATCCCTATTTTGCTTCCGTGCTGAGGCAAGCCGGCCTCGACCGCACGCTCTACGAAATGGGCTTGGAGATCGCCAAACAGGCGATAGAGTTGTTTGCCGACCTGCCGCCCGATCACCAGTTCTTCCAGCAGCTCGCCTTCATGAGCGCGGAGGAGATACCCGCCTACGAAACCTTGCTGCAACGGCTCAAGAACCGTCCCTACGAGGCGGTTTCGGAGAACGATCGCGCCATGATCGTCACCTTGAGCTTTGCCTACATCGAGCCCCGGCACCGCTTCGGCCTGCTGAGCGACGAGCTGATGAGCAAGATCGTCGCTGCACGCAACCGGTTCTATGAAGACCTGCCGCCCGAGTTGCACAATGCGATCGAACGGTATGATCCTGCCAAATACATTGCCGCGGCCACGGTCATGGATAATGTCCTGTTCGGGCGTGTGGGCAACAATCATCCCGACGCGCCCGACCGCATACGCTCCATCGTCTATGACATTCTTGACGAACTCGGGCTTTATGGCGAACTTCTGGATGTCGGCCTGGACTTCAACGTCGGCTCCGGCGGGAGGCGGCTGACCGGTGGACAGCGACAGAAGCTCGATGTTGCCCGGGCCTTGCTCAAGCGTCCCGATTTTCTCATTCTCAACCGGCCGCTGTCGGCGCTCGACCAGCGCATGCAGGATAAGGTGCTGCGAAACGTGCTCGAGGAAGCCAGGCGCGACGGCCATTCGCCGGCAATTGTGTGGGTCGTGACGAATCCGGCAATGGCGATGATGTTCGATCGCGTTGTCGTCTTCGACTCGGGTCAATTGGCGGAAGACGGAACACACGAGACACTCTTGGCGGGGAACGGTATCTTCAAGGAACTGTTGTCATAGAGCAACGGACATTCAGATGGATCATTCTGCCGGTGCACGACATCGGGCTCGCCACCTTTCGCGTGGGTTTGCCTCGCCATCCCGGAAAGAGAATTGATTCCATCTGGGCGTCCCTTGCTCTAGTCTGGCAAACGCGAATTTTGGAAGGTTTGCGACAATGCTGCTCAAGGATGAAGTTGGAATGCTGCAACGCGTTCCCTTGTTCTCTGCCATCGAGCCGACAAAGCTCAAGCTGCTTGCGTTCACATCCGATCGTGTGAGCTACAGCGCGGGCCAGATCCTTTTCAGGCAGGGCGACGAGGGAGACGCCGCCTATGTCATCCTTTCAGGCAGAGCGGATATTCTTGTCGATTCCGATAGCGGACCGATAAAAGTTGCCGAACTGGAGCCAAATTCGATCGTTGGCGAGATCGCCATATTGTGCAACAGCTCCCGCACTGCCACCGTCAGAGCGGCAAGTCCGCTGGAAGCCTTGAGAATCCGCAAGGATCATTTCCTGAGGCTTATGAGGGAGTTCCCGGAAATGACCATCGAGATATTGCGGGTTCTTGCCGATCGCCTAAGCCATACGACCGCGGATCTGATCGACGCACGAAGCGCCAAATAACGAAGGACGGGCGCCCGATCCTCGCCGTCGTGACGGCACTGTCCTCTCGCTGAGAAGATCACCCGGAGAAAGCCTGTCTCGCCTAGCAGCAGTTGTTTGGATATGATGGGCGAAGGGGTAGCATGGACGACAACGTTTTCCTGGTCGGGTTTTGGGGTGTCCGCGGCAGCATTTCGGTATCAGGGCCAGAATTCTCTCGCTATGGCGGCAACTCAATCTGCGTCGAAATGCGATGCGGTAAGCATACGCTTCTGTTCGACGCAGGCTCTGGCCTACGGCCTGCCGGCGCGGCACTTCAGGCGTTGGGCGTGACCGATTTCGACCTGCTTTTCACCCATTGCCATTACGATCACATCATCGGGTTGCCGTCTTTTGCGCCGATCTATGATCGGGGCGCCAAGGTTACGCTTTGGTCCGGGCATCTTGCAGGACACATGACGACCCGGCAGATGGTCGATGAGTTCATGCAGCCGCCGTGGTTTCCGGTGAAACTGGAAGCCTGCAAGGCAAGCCTCGACTATCGCGATTTCGTATCCGGAGACGTGCTTCGCCCGCGCGAAGGGGTGGTGGTCCGAACCGGCAGTCTTATCCATCCGGGCGGCTGCATAGGCTACCGGGTCGAATGGGGCGGCCGCGTCGTGGCGATGATCACAGACACTGAGCACGAGCCGGACAAACTCGATCAGGCGGTGCTCGGCCTGATCGAAGATGCCGACCTCGTCATTTACGATTGCACCTACACCGAGGAGGAAATGGAACGCCGCCGCGGTTACGGGCACTCGACATGGCAAGAGGGTGTCAAGCTCTGTGAGGCGGCCGGTGCGCGCAGGCTTGCCCTGTTTCACCACGATCCGACACGGACCGACGAGGAACTGGACGAGATCGAGAAACTGGCCAAAGACAGGTTTACCGGCGCTTTTGCCGCGCGGGATGGCCAGACGCTCAAATTTCCAGTCTCATTGCGCAAAAAGCGCTGAGCTGTTTTCCTCTATCTCTTTGTTTTGACGCAATTCCGGACGGAAAACCATTCACACTTTTCCTGGAATTGCTTTACCGGCGCTGCGCCCGATCAATGTCCTGATCGGAAGCCATACGCAGGCTTCAGTCTGTGCGGTGACTGTGAACAGCCGTTCGAGGAAGAGCCAGGCCGATTCATCATGCACGAGATGGTGGGTGAGCAGGCCGGCCGGTTCGCCTCCATCGAATGCATGCTGCAACTGCGCGATGATGGCTTGAACCAACAGGCCATGATCGCGGCAGCCGCGCGTGCCATGCCAATCCATGATGTCGACATTGCTGTTGATGACCGCAAGTGAAGCCGGTCTTGGCGGCCCATAGACCGACAATGCCGAAAATCCTATCGATCCAAGGTCGGATACCAAGCCGGCGTCGATCCTGTTCCAGGGTGGCACCAGCATCGGAACGGCACGTGCGCCGTGCAGGCCGGTCATGTGCGACAGCCCGCGGGCCAGATCATCGAGCACCGCCTCGCGTGGCCGATGCGCGCCGAGCTCCTGCTTCTTCTGGCCCTCCGGAGCATGATTTCGGTGCGCCCAGCCATGGATGGCGACCGTGGCATGCGGCGCCTCGTCAAGCCGAACGACAAGCTTCTCGTCAGTCAGGGCGGGAATGACGGCCAGAGTCACCGGAACCGCGAATTCACCAGTGAGGTCGAGCAACCGATCAAGCGCAGGCGTCGGATCAACGCCGTCATCGTCGCGCAGCCAGAACTCTGCCTTACGGTCCGCCCGTTGCCAGTTCGCCAGCTCCTCCACCAAGGGTTGCCAGATTTGATCGGATGTCATGAGACCGGGATCTTCGCAAGAAGTTCGGCCAGACGCGCCGCCGCAGCACCGAGACAACGTTCTTCGAGGATGAAACGTCTGGCTTCTGCGGCCATGATGGATCTTTCGTCGTTACGGGTCAGAAGCCTTTCAATGGCAGAAGCGAACGCCGCCACATCGTCCGGCGGGGTGAGAAACCCGGCCTGGCCATCCCGCACGACCTCCGGCACGCCGGCGACATCCTGAGCCACAACCGGAAGGCCGGCGGCCTGTGCTTCAAGATAGGCAACGCCATAGGCCTCGCCGAAACCCGGCCAGACGTAAATTCCCCCACTGTAGAGGACATCCGGCACGGCGGCTGGCTCAAGCGCGCCAAGCCATTCGATACGCTCGGCGGGCAAGCCGGCGAATTGCGCTTTGATCTCCTCGCGGGCAGGTCCGTCCCCGACGATCGACATGGTCCAGGTCAGATGACCGATCGAACCGAGCGCCTGCGCCAGCATGCGATAGCTTTCGACTTTGTCGCCCGGGCGCATCATGGCGACGGTAACGAGGCGCGTCGGACAACCCCGTGCCGGTGTTTCCCGGAATAGCGATGTGTCGATGAAGGGCGAAAGCATGCCGAAAGCGGCGTCGGGTATCGCATCTGCCAGTCCCTGAAGATCCCTTTGCGTGAAGCAGATGTTCAGCGCCGCCTGTTCGACGGCTCGCGCCACCAACGCTTGCGTATCGGCCCACAAACCGGTGTTGCGCCGCCTCGAATAGGAGGCTTCCGCTGTCACATAGGGAACACCAAAGGCCAACGCCAGTTCGGGCCCGATCAGGTCGGGCGCCTTGTAATAGGGATGATAGGTGAACCACAGATCGGGCTTGCCGTCACGATCCCAAAGCCCTGCCAGCCGCGCGGCTTCCTCCCGGGCCTCGACCTTGAGCGCATCGAAACTTTTCGAATCCGGTTCGCGTAGATAGAAGCGCAATTCAGATGCCAGTTCGACGCTGTGCCCTCCATGCTCCAGCGCCTTGACCAGCATCCGTGCCATCTGACGGTCGCCTGAGGCAACGGGATGATTGGGCGACTTCAGCGGCGCGTAGAAGGCAATTCGCATCGCCGGACCCTATCATCGGAAAGCCTGCGCAAGTCAATTTCGAAGCATGATCGACTTCACCCTCAAGCACTGGAATGTGCTATCTGATGCTCATGGAAACAGCTGCCGCGTCCGACCCGTTTGTCGCTTCCCTACCGGTCTTCGCCAGGTTCGAAAGCGTTGCCGATATCGATAACTATCGGCCTCTCCCCGATGGCTGGGCGCTGGCCACCGCAGATATCGTCGGCTCTACCAAGGCGATCGAGGCGGGGCGCTATAAAACCGTCAATATGGCCGGTGCCAGCGTCATTTCGGCGCTGCTCAATGCGCTGGGTAGGCAAGATCTTCCCTTTGTCTTCGGCGGCGACGGCGCGCTCGTGGCGTTTCCCGGCTCGGCGCTGGAGATCACCCGCAACGCGCTGGCGGCTGTCCAGAGATGGGTGGCGGACGAACTGGATCTGACCTTGCGTGCCGCAATCGTGCCGATAAAGGATATAAGAGCGCAAGGCCTCGACGTTCGCGTGGCGAGGTTCCAGGCCTCCGATGCAGTCTTCTATGCCATGTTCGCCGGAGGTGGCGGCAGTTGGGCGGAAGCCGAGATGAAAGCGGGGCGCTACCGCATCGATCCTGCGCCGGCCGGCGCGCGGCCGGATCTGACCGGCCTCTCCTGCCGCTGGAACCCAATCGAAGCCCGGCATGGCGAAATTGTCTCGATCATAGCCATACCGGGGGCGTCGCGCGACTTGCGCGGTTTTCAGTTTCTGGTTTCCGACATTATCGCCCTAGCCGGCAGGCAGGAACGCGATGGCCACCCGGTGCCAGTGAACGGGCCGAACTACAGTTTGCTGCCCGCCGGCCTCGATATCGAGGCGCGGGCCATGGCGCCGGCAGGACGGCGGTGGCTGTCGAAGCTGTGGATAGTGTTCCTGATGACGCTTACGGCTGTTACGGATAGATATGGCTGGACGATCGGCAGATTCGATCCGAAGATCTACAAACGCGAAGTGGCCAGCAATTCGGATTTCCGGAAGTTTGACGATGGCTTGAAGATGACCATCGACGTTGACGCGGATGTGTTGCAACGGATCGAGAACCGGCTGAAACAGGCGGAAGAGGCGGGCATCTGCAACTATGGCCTGCACCGCCAGAAATCGGCCTTGATGACATGCCTCGTCGCATCGCCGCTGCAGCGCGATCACGTTCATTTCATCGATGGCGCCGCCGGCGGCTATGCGATGGCTGCCGCAAGCCTTAAGGCGAAGGTGCCGGTCTGACGGCTTGCGGACATCGATTTTCCGCAATATGCCTCGGTGACCGGTGAGCCTCACCATGGAAGCGGACGGCCTGTCCGAATTGACGGGAAGCACATTTTTGGACGCCTCACGATCGACATATGACCGTCTTCTGAACCGGATTTCGACGCGTGCCGCGCAAGTCGGCGTGATCGGACTGGGCTATGTCGGGTTGCCGCTGGCGGTTGCGATCGCACGCGCCGGCTTCCCCGTTTCCGGCTTCGACATCGAAGCCCAAAAGGTCGAGAGCCTGAACAACGGCCAATCCTACATCGAGGCGGTGACGTCGACAGCCCTTGCCGGCCAGGTGGCGAGCGGACGGTTCCGCGCCACTGCGGATTTTGCCGAACTGGCCGTCTGCGATGTCATCATCATCTGCGTTCCGACACCACTGACGAAACACCGCGAGCCGGATCTCTCCTTTGTCAGGAACACGGCAGGCACCATCGCGAAGCATCTGCGTCTCGGCCAGCTGATCGTGCTGGAATCGACCACCTATCCCGGCACCACCGACGACGTGATCAAGCCCATCCTGGAAAAAACCGGCTTGCGGTCGAGGATAGATTTCTTCCTCGGCTTCTCGCCCGAACGCGAGGATCCCGGCAACCGCAGCTTTGAAGTCGCGACGATCCCCAAGGTCGTGGCAGGTGACGGCACTGAAGCGGCGATGCTCGTGCAGGCTTTCTACCATGGCGTGGTCGAGACCGTCGTTCCGGTTTCCACCACGGCAACCGCCGAGGCGGTCAAGCTGACGGAAAACATCTTCCGCTCGGTCAACATAGCCCTCGTCAACGAGTTGAAGGTCGTGCTCGGTGCGATGGGAATCGACATCTGGGAGGTGATCGAGGCGGCAAAGACCAAGCCGTTCGGCTATATGCCTTTCTATCCTGGCCCTGGACTTGGCGGGCACTGCGTTCCGATCGATCCTTTCTACCTGACGTGGAAGGCGCGCGAATACGAACTGCCGACCCGCTTCATCGAGCTGGCGGCAGAGATCAACACGGCCATGCCGCGTCATGTGGTCGATGAACTGGCGAAGGCGCTGGACCGGCGCTGCGGCAAGGCGCTCAGCCGCTCGCGCATTCTCATCATCGGGCTCGCCTATAAGAAGAATGTGCCCGACATCCGCGAAAGCCCCTCATTGCGGCTCATTGAACTCATCGAGGAATGGGGCGGCAAGGCGGAATTCCACGATCCGCATGTTACCGAAATCCCGACCACACGGGAGCATATGGCGATCAAGGGGCGTCGCTCGGTCGAATTGACCGAGGTGGCCCTGAAGGATTTCGACGCTGTCGTCGTTGCAACCGACCACGACGCGATCGACTATCAGGCGATCGCGGATCACGCTCTACTGATCGTTGACACACGCAATATTTTTGGCCGCCTCGGGCTAGCCCGAGAGACGGTGGTGAAGGCCTGACGGCGTCCGAGCCGGCGAATTTGTGGCGGATCAAGGAGATTTCGAGATAGCATGAGCACAGCGCAAGCAGAAATTTCTGCCATTCTCATGGATAAGGTTGCCGATTGGCTGACGCAATCGGCGTTGGCGGGCGACGACCTGGAAACATTGGTAAGGGGCTTTTGTGAACGGCTGGCTGCTGCCGGCCTGCCGTTGAAGCGGGTGCATTTGAGCTTTTCGATGCTTCATCCGCTTTATGACGCGCTCGGCTTCACCTGGCTCCGCGGCCAGGGCCTGGAAGTGGAAGGCTTCCGCAAGGAGAACGGCGTTCATTCCGACAGATTCCTGACCAGCCCATACTACCATCTGCTCAGCCACAAGCTCGACCATCTGCGGCGCCGGCTCGACCCGTCGGTGCCGTCGGAATTTCCTGTCTTCGATGACCTCAAGCTGATGGGCGTCACCGATTACATGGCTTTCGTCCATCCCTTCAGCGGCAACACCAGTCAGGGCATGATCGGGTCTTGGTCCACCGACAGTGCCGCAGGCTTCAGCGACAGCATGATTGCGGCGCTGCTGCGCATCCAGAACCATCTCGCTATCGCAACCAAGATGGCCGTGCTCACCAAGCTTGCCGACAACATGATGACCACTTATCTCGGCGGCGACGCCGGCAGGCGCGTGCTCGACGGTCAGATCAAGCGCGGCGAGGGTGATACAATCCGGGCGGCACTGGTCATGGGCGACATGCGCGGGTCGTCAAGACTTGCCGAAACCTCCGGCCGCGAAGTCTATATCGATACGCTGAACCAGTTTTTCGACGCCGCTGCTGCGCCTTTCAATCGCAAGGGCGGGCAGATCATGAGTTTCATAGGGGATGGCTTCATTGCCGTTTACCCTTGCGCAAGGCACCGTTCACAGTCCGAGATCGCCTGCCAGGCCGCTCTTGCAGCAGCGCACAAGGCCACCGCGCGCATGATGGATCTCAATCTGCGCAGAAAGCAGCAGGGATTGAGCGACATAAACTATGGTATCGGCCTGCATGTCGGCAATGTGATGTTCGGCAATGTCGGGCTTACCGACCGGCTCACATTCTCCGTCTTCGGCTCGGCTGTAAACGAGGTCCAGCGCCTCCAGACCCTGACCAAGAAATATCCGCACAGCGTTCTCGCCAGCAAAGACTTCGCGAGCTATTGCGGCGCCAACAACTGGCTGGCGCTCGGTATGGAGGAACTGGCGGGCATCAGGCAGAAGCTAACGGTGCTTTCACCCGATTTGTCGGGTGCTCTCTCGTTCGACGAAGACGGTGCGGTGGAGCCGATTTACGACCGAATATCGGACGCCGAGCAGGTCATGCTGCTTCATCGCAATGCCGCGCGGCCGTCCGCGGGCGACCCGAGGAAGCTCCAGTAAACCGCCACGATCTGATCCGAACGCGTTTGGTATGCAGTCCGATCCCCGGTTCCGCCAGGGAACTGGCGACTGTTCGAATCCAAGTTGCTCTAGGCTGGCAATGCGCTAGTCTCGCCTTCTGGAGCGGCCAGAGTGGGGGCTGGTGTGAGAATGAATTTGGGCGTTGATCTGCTGCGGATCGAGGATGTTGGCATCTCTTTTGCCATTATAGGGGGACCGTTGCATGCCGTCAGGCGTGCGAATCTTCGCGTCTTGCCCGGCAAGGTTACCGCGCTTGTGGGCGAGTCCGGTTCCGGAAAATCGGTTCTCAGCCAGGCTGTGATGGGCATTTTGCCGAACACAGCCCATGTTCGCGGCCGTATCCTGTTTTCCGATCCTGAAAAGCCCGGCACGACGCAGGATATCCTGCAGATGCCGCGTGACGGACCCGAAATCCGGGCGTTGAGAGGCAGCCGCATCGGCAAAATATTTCAAGAGCCGATGACATCACTGTCGCCGCTGCATACGATCGGCAATCAGGTCAGCGAATCCCTGCAGATTCATACGCCCACGGCTCGGGTGGAGCGCAAGGCGCGGACCGAGGAAATGCTCGGACTTGTCGGCTTTCCCAACCCCAAGCGCGCCTATGACATGTATCCCTTTGAACTTTCGGGAGGATTGCGTCAACGCGCCATGATCGCCATGGCGCTTATCTGCCGGCCCGCCCTGTTGATCGCCGACGAGCCGACAACGGCGTTGGACGTCACCATCCAGGCGCAAATCCTGCAATTGCTGCGCGAGCTTCAGACGAAGCTGAACATGGCGATGCTGCTGATCACGCACGACCTTGGCGTAGTCGCCAATGTCGCCGACGAGGTGGTGGTCATGTACCATGGCGAGATCATGGAAGCGGGACCTGTGGAGGCGATATTCCGCCGGCCGGGCCACCCTTACCTGAAGGGCCTGATGGCAGCCGTTCCGCATTTCGACCTGAAGCCCGGCGAAAGGCTAAAAGCGCTCCGCGAGGTGCCGGTGAATGTCGGGAACCTGCTCGGCAAGCAGACGGCGCCAGCATCGAAGGGGCCGGACGACCTCCTGCTGTCGGTCAGGGATATGACAAAGACCTTCACGATCCGCAAGTCCGGATGGTTCGGCGGAGGTCATCAAACCTCTGTTCGCGCCGTGGACGGCGTGAGCTTTGATATCAGGCGGGGCGAGTGCCTGGGTCTTGTCGGCGAAAGCGGCTCCGGCAAAACCACCGTCAGCAAGGTCCTCATGCGGGCTGTCACCCCTAGCGGCGGCTCTGTGATCTTCAACGGCCGCGATGGTCCGATCGACGTCTTGAAAGCCGAGGGAGACGCTCTGCGCATGCTGCGCGCGAAAATCCAGATGGTCTTCCAGGATCCGGTTTCGTCGCTTTCACCTCGCATGACGGTGGAGAACATTTTGAGCGAGCCGCTGGAAATCCATCAACGTGGCAATGCCGCGTCCCGACTCGCCACGGTCAAGAACCTGATGCAGGCAATCGGACTCGACCCGCGTTTCATAAAGCGTTATCCGCACAGTTTCTCCGGCGGACAGCGTCAGCGTATCGGCATCGCGCGCGCGTTGGCACTGGGGCCTGAACTCCTGATCTGCGACGAGCCAGTTTCGGCACTCGATGTCTCTGTCCAGGCGCAGATCCTGAATCTTCTGAAGGACCTGCAGAAGGAACTGGGCCTGACCTACCTGTTCATATCCCACAACCTGGCGGTGGTGGACTACATGGCCGACCGCATCGCGGTGATGTGCGGCGGGCGTATCGTCGAGCTAGCGCCGCGCGAAATTCTGCTTAGGAAACCGGTCCACCCCTACACGCGCTCACTGGTCGCCGCAGTCCCTTTCCCCGATCTCGACAGGCCGATGGATTTCAAGACTCTGAAGCTCAGCGGCGCTTCCGACACCAGCGCATGGGGACCGCAATTCCGTGACGAGGGCGACGAGGACATGCTGTCGCCGCTCGACCTTGGCGGCGGCCACCTCGTGCTGGCGCGACGTTCGGCCGATGTCAGCGAGCTACGCCATTGATCAGCCGGCGCACCGTCCTTGGACTCATGGCTTCGGCATTTCTGCCGGGCACGTTGCGCGCCGGCGACCTGGAGCCGGAATTTCTTCAGCCGCAGATGAAGGCCAGGGCGCTGCCGGCCCTGGCCGAACGCCTGCCCAAGCGTCCGCGCGCGTTGAATCTCGCTGCGATGGGCCGGCAGCCCGGCCAATATGGCGGCACGCTGCGCACGATCATCGGCAGCCAGAAAGATATCCGGATGATGACGATCTACGGGTATGCTCGCCTGGTCGGCTATGACGAAAAGCTTAACCTGCAAGCCGACATTCTCGAAAGTTTCGATGTAGCGGATGATCGTGTCTTCACTTTCAAGATACGAGAAGGACATAAATGGTCTGACGGTAGCCTGCTGACGTCGGAGGATTTTCGCTATTGCTGGGAAGATGTCTGGCTGAACGATGAGCTTTCGCAAGGCGGGCTCGCCCCGGCCCTGCTGGCGGATGGCAAGCCGCCACGCTTCGAGATCGTCGATCCGTTGACGGTCCGCTACAGTTGGGATGCGCCCAATCCCGACTTCCTGCCCAAGCTCGCCGCTGCTTCGCCCCTATCGCTTGTTCTGCCGGCCGCCTATCTCAAGCAGTTCCACAAGAAATACCAGGATCCATTCCGGCTCGCCGGCCTAATGAAGGAGAACCGGGCCAAGAAATGGACGCTCTTGCATATCCGCATGTCGCGGCAATATCGCCCGGAGAACCCGGAACTGCCGACGCTCGATCCCTGGCAGAACCGGACCAAGCCGCCGGCTGAGCAGTTCGTCTTCGAGCGGAACCCGTTCTTTCATCGAATAGACGAGAATGGCCGGCAACTGCCCTATGTCGACCGGATAGTCATGAACGTCAGCTCGTCGGCGATCATTTCCGCCAAGACCGGTGCGGGCGAGAGCGACCTGCAAGGCATGGGAATTGACTTCACCGATTACGCCTTCCTGAAGGATGCGGAGAAGCGCTACCCAGTGAAGATGCATCTCTGGAAACGCACACAAGGTTCGCGGCTGGCGCTGCTGCCCAATCTGAATTGTGCCGACCAGGTGTGGCGCGGCCTTTTTCGTGACGTGCGCGTGCGCCGCGCACTTTCGCTCGCTGTGGACAGGCGCGAGATCAATTTGGCCGTGTTCTACGGATTGGCGCAGGAAAGTGCCGATACGGTCCTGCCGGAGAGCCCGCTCTACCGGCCGGAATTCGCGAAAGCCTGGGTCGCCCATGATCCCGACCAGGCTAATGCCCTGCTCGACGAGGTCGGGCTTCAGGCGCGTGACGATGACGGCCTGCGGATACTTCCCGACGGACGCCCGGCGCAGCTCGTAGTGGAAACTGCCGGCGAAAGCACGCTGGAAACCGACGCGCTCGAGCTCATCACTGATCACTGGCGCAAGATCGGCATCGCTCTGTTCATCCGGACTTCGCAGCGCGACATCTTCCGCAGCCGCGCGCTTGGTGGCCAGATCATGATGTCGATGTGGTCGGGCATCGACAATGGCGTGCCGACCGCCGACATGAACCCCTACCAACTGGCCCCCACCGTCGACGACCAGCTGCAATGGCCGCTCTGGGGTGCTCACTACTTGTCCCGTGGCAAGGTCGGCGAAGCGCCCGATCTTCCGCCCGTGGTCGAGTTGATGGATTTACTCAAGCGCTGGAACGCATCGACTGAAGCCACGGAGCGCGCCGAGATCTGGAATTCAATGCTGTCGATCTATACCGATCAGGTGTTTTCGATCGGCACGGTGAACGGAACGCATCAGCCGGTTCTGGCATCCTCGCGGCTGCGCAATCTGCCCGACAAGGCGCTTTACGGCTACGACCCGACCGCCTATTTCGGTGTCTATATGCCGGATACATTCTGGCTTGGAGAGTCCTGAGCGTGCTTCGATATTTGGTCTGGCGCATCGCCGTGATGGTTCCAACGCTGCTGGTCATATCGGCACTGGTGTTCACGATCATCGAACTTCCCCCAGGCGACTATTTCGACAGCTATGTTGCCGAGCTTCGGGCTCAGGGCGAAGCGGTGGATTCCGATCGCATCGAGATGATGCGCAAGGAATATGGTTTCGATAAGCCACCGGTCATTCGCTACTTCTACTGGGTCGGCGGGATGCTGCACGGCGATTTCGGCTATTCCTTCGAATATGAGCTGCCGGTTCGCGACGTCGTGGGGGACCGAATGTGGCTGACGGTGCTGGTTTCCTTCGTCACGATCATCTTCACCTGGCTCATTGCCTTTCCGATCGGCATGTACTCCGCCACGCATCAATACAGCTGGGGCGACTACGGCCTGACTTTCTTCGGCCTTCTCGGCCTTGCGATTCCGAACTTCATGCTGGCGCTGATCCTGATGTATTTCGCCAACATCTGGTTCGGCACGTCCATCGGCCATCTCATGGACCAGCAATATCTCGGCGAGCCGATGAGCTGGGCCAAGGCGAAGTCGATCCTCGCCCATCTCTGGATTCCGGTCTTGATCATCGGCACCGGGGGCACGGCAAGCATGATCCGGCGGCTGCGCGCCAATCTGCTCGATGAATTGCATAAGCAATATGTCGTGACCGCGCGCGCCAAAGGCCTTCATCCCTTCAGGGCGCTGGTCAAATATCCGCTGCGCATGGCGCTCAATTTCTTCATTTCGGATATCGGCTCTATCCTGCCGGCCATCATCTCCGGTGCCGAAATCACGGCGATCGTGCTGTCTTTGGAAACGACCGGGCCGATGCTGATCAAGGCGCTGCAAAGCCAGGACATGTATCTCGCAGGGTCGTTCCTGATGTTCCTCGCCTTCCTGACGGTCATCGGCGTCCTGATTTCCGACCTAGCGCTGGCGCTACTTGATCCGCGAATTCGTTTGCAAGGCGGCAGCACCAAATGAACACGCAATCGCCGCTGCCCGCTCCGGGTGCCCCACTGCAACACTACGTTTCCATCGAGCCCTTTGACCTGCAGTCGGTCGAGGCGATGACGCCGGAGCAGGAGAAGGTCTTTCAGGCGTCGCAGCTGCGGCTGATGTGGTGGAAATTCCGCCGGCACCGGCTTGCCCTTGTATCCGGCATATTCCTGGCAACGCTTTATTTCGGGATACTGATCTGCGAGTTCCTGGCGCCCTACGATCTGCACACGCGCAACATGGACTACATCTATTCGCCGCCGCAGCGGGTGCACCTGTTCCACAACGGCCAGTTCGTCGGGCCGTTCGTCTATGGCCGCCAGATGACGCTGGATATGGACACGCTCAAGCGAAACTACATCGAGCAACAGGATGATGTTCAGCGGATCCGTTTCTTCTGCAAGGGCGACAAGTACCGGTTCTGGGGCCTGATCGAAGGTGACAGGCATTTTGTCTGCCCCGCCGAAAACGGCCAGCTCTTTCTGGCCGGCACTGACAGGCTGGGGCGCGATGTGCTCTCGCGCATCATCTATGGCGCACGCATTTCACTGACAATAGGCCTCGTCGGCATCAGTTTCAGCTTCCTGCTCGGCATTGTCATCGGCGGACTGGCCGGCTATCACGGCGGTATCTTCGATCTGATCGTTCAACGGATAATCGAAGTTCTGCAATCGATCCCCAGTATTCCGCTATGGCTGGCTCTGGCGGCGATCATGCCGATAACCTGGAGTCCGATCCTGATCTATTTCGGCATCACCGTCATCCTCGGGCTGCTCGACTGGACCGGACTGGCGCGGGCCGTGCGTTCGAAGCTTCTAGCCTTGCGCGAGGAGGATTACGTTCTGGCCGCGCAATTGATGGGCGCCAGAAGCAGCCGCATTATCCGCCGACACCTCATTCCCGGGTTTATGTCGCATCTGATCGCGACGGCAACGATCTCCATACCCGGCATGATCCTGGGCGAGACGGCGCTGAGCTTCCTCGGGCTCGGCCTGAGGGCGCCGATAACCAGCTGGGGCATCCTGCTCACCGAGGCGCGCAGCGTCAGCGTGATCGCGTTCTATCCATGGCTGCTTTTGCCGATGCTCCCCGTCGTTCTCGTCATCTTGGCGTTCAACTTCCTCGGCGACGGGTTGCGGGACGCCGCGGACCCCTACAAGTGACATCGCTATTCCGCCGCGCGCCGCGCCGCCGACTCCACCCGGTATGATCCTTGTCGGCAGCCTGTTCGCTTGTTGCAGTGTTCATCGTTCGCCTCTACACGCGGCAAGACTCGATCGGGGTTTAACACGTCGCCTCTGGTTTCAGCCGCGAAACGCTCTGGTCGGGGGCAGTTGATTTCGTGGACTTGTTCAGGAGATACAATCGCGCATGAGTCGCCTCGACAGTTTCATCCGGAGGATGACCGCACAGCGCGACATACTCGATCATGTCTGCGCCGAGGTGGCGAAGATAGAGGGCCCCGTGCTCGAGCTCGGCCTCGGTAATGGCCGGACGTTCCACCATCTGCGCGAGCGCCTGCCCGGACGCCGGATCATAGCGTTCGACCGCGCACTTGCCGCACACGCCAGCTCAATTCCCGAAGCTGAAAACCTCGTGCTCGGCGAAATACGCGAGACGGCGAGCAGGTTCATTGGCATCGACGCCGCCCTTGTTCATGCCGACATCGGCACCGGCTATGAAGATCGCGATGCAGTGATCTCTACCTGGCTTCCCGATCTGACCGCGCGCCTACTTCGCGTCGGCGGCATCGCGGTCAGCGGCACGCCGCTCGATCACCCGCAGTTGCAACGCCTCCCGCCGCCACCTTCGGTTCCCGCCGATCGTTATTTTATCTGTAGGCGAGTGTGAGGGGCCGGGACGAGCCAAATCTTCAGGGCCAAGCCTTCAGGGGATCGTGTATACTGCTATCTCCCGGTCAATGCCGCGCAGCGAGACCTCGTGGGGCACGGGCGTCAGCGCGTTCCTGTGTAAGAGATCGGCGGTGAGATTGTCGTCGACCACCGATCGAGTGGCGAAGATCGCCTGTGCGTTGGCAAGGTTCTGGACCCGCGAAGCAATGTTGACCGTCTGGCCGAAATAGTCCTGTCGCTCATTCATAGACACGGCGATGCAAGGGCCGGCATGGACTCCGATCTTGAGCAGCAGATCCTCGCGCCCGCTCTTGTCGTTGAGCGTACGCATGGCATCGCGCATCCTGAGGGCTGCAGCAATCGCACGATCGGGCGTCGCGAAGGTCGCCATCACCGCATCACCGATCGTCTTCACCACCGCGCCTGCCTCCGCCGTGACGATCTCGTGCAGAACCTGGAAATGCTCGCGCACGAGATCGAAGGCTGAAAGGTCGCCCACCCGCTCGTAAAGCTCGGTCGATCCGCGCAGGTCGGTGAACAGGAACGTCAGGCTGGTGATCTTCAGGCGCTGGTTGATGTCGAGTGTATCCGTGCGATAGAGATCGCGGAACGTCTGGTTGGTGAGCAGGCGCTTGGCGGTCAGGAAGGGCCGGCGTTTTCCCAGGAAATCATGCAATGCCTGGCCGGCGATGAAGACCGTCGGCAGCACGCGGGTGTCGGTCCGGTTTTCCAGCGAAATGCGCAACGGGCCGGGTTGCATCTCCAGCGTCTGGTTCTGAACATGGTCGCGGTCGAAGGCCAAAGAGAGGCTTCGGCGCTCCTTTGTTGGTTCGCCCTTCCCGTCGATGAACTGCGCCGAGTGGGTGACCGGCTCGAAGACGATGATGAATTCGGACGGAAGCTGTATGGGCAGAACCGCCTTTTCACCGGGCGCAAGCTCGATATCCTCCAGCGAGAACGCTTCCATCTTTTCCGCGAAATGCTCTTCCGGCAGATCGACGCCGGACGCCCAGTAGATCTGGCGGAAATATTCCGCCACCGGCAGTTCGTGTGGATTGTGGGCGGCAATCCTGCGCACGCGGGGACTGACGGTGAATGTCACCTCGACCATCTCGTCGAGGGTCGGTGAATAGCCCTCGGAGCACAGCGCGCAGGTGTATTCGTCCTTTTGCAGGGTTTTCAGCGTGGCGTTGGTGTCGAGCACGCCGCCACAGCCGGGGCACAGAACATTCCAGGAAATGTCGAAGATGCCCACCCGCGCGGCATGGAGAAAGGCGCCTATTGCGCGCTCCTCGTCGAGGCCATGCTTGCTGGCGAAGGCTGGCGCATTGATGCGGCAAAGTTCGCGGTCCTCGCCCTCCGCGATGGTTCGCTTGATCGCGTCGATCGCCTGTGGATCGACATCGGCCGATTGTCGCAGAAGTGAGAACAGATCCTGAGCTTCGTTCATCGTGCAGGCTCCGGAAAATGCACCCCGTGGCGTTTTGACCGAACCGGTCTTTGGTCCGAATGCTCCATCTTACTTCGAAACGAACCGTGCGGCCATTCGAATGGATAAGCCTGGTGACCGTTCACTTAGGCCGATTTTAACCGGCCGCAAGCAGCATTATGATGGTCCATGGAGCCTTCATCTTTGGGATTTTCTCCCATGCCGACATCCGACAATCCGCCATTTCCCGCGACCCTGCGCCTTTTCTCTGCGGTCGTCATCATCGTCCTGATCGTAGGCGCCGGCCTGTTTTTCGTGCCTGTTCTGGTCAAACCGGGCTGGCCTTGGGCCGTCACGCCGTTCAATGCGCGCTTTCTCGGCGGCTTCTACACCGCCGAAATGGTCGTGATGGCGGCGCTGCTGGCCTGGAATCGCTGGTCGCCCGGCAGGCTCGTGCTCGTCATGGCCTTCATCTTCACCTTCATCGTGTCGGTGGCTTCGTTCATCAATCTCGGCTATTTCAACTTCGAGCGCAAAGCGCCCTGGCTGTGGTTTTTGGTCTATCTTGCTTCGGTCGCGGTATCCGGGCTGTTCCTGTGGCGGGCCAGAGCCCGTCCTTCTGCGAAAGGCGTGACCTTAAATCCCGCATGGCGCGGCTACATGCCGGTGGAATCCGCGATCCTTGGGCTCTATGGCGTCGGCCTGTTGCTGTTTCCCCTGACATTCAGTGGCATCTGGCCATGGCCGATCGATGCCTTCCACGCTCAGGTCTACAGCGCAATCTTCCTCGCCGGTGCGGGCGGTATATATCTCGTCTGGAGAAGCGCGCCGCGCGAGGAACTGCTGGTGCTCGGGTTGGCACAGTTTCTGGTTGGCCTGCTTGCCATCCTCGGCGTCGTCATCACCGACGCTGCGGTGCACCGGATCGACTGGACGGCGATCGGGACATTGTGCTGGCTCACGCTTTTCGGCTGGATCGGCATCAGCGGCGTCTTCAAACTCTACGCCGCCTCCCGGTATTTCAGCTCGCAATCGGCATCATAGGTTGAGAGACGGCTGGATTTTCAGGTGGCGTCCGGTGCATCGTACCGGTCCGATTGCCTTCGCCGGGAACGCCATGACCAGCACGACGTCGCCACCCTCCGAGAAAAGCCAGCCGCTGCTCCGGTCCGTCCGGCCAAGCGATGCGGAGGCGCTTTGCGCTATTTTCAACATGCCGGGCTTCCGCCAGGGCACGCTCAGGATGCCTTTCGAGATGGTGGAGCAGGTGGCGCGGCGCATCGCCAAGTCCGGCCCGGAAACCACCTGGATCGTTGCCGAGCTGGACGGCAAGGTCGTCGGCCATGGCAGCCTGGTCGTGCAGGGTTCACCGCGCCGTTCGCACATCGGCGAGATCAATATCGGCCTTGACGATGCCTTTGTTGGCAAAGGTATCGGCTCTGCCATACTTGGCGCGCTGCTTGACGTGGCCGACAACTGGCGCGCCCTGAAGCGAGTCGAATTGACCGTCTATGCCGACAACGAACCGGCCCTCCGTCTCTACAAGAGCCACGGCTTTGAGATCGAAGGCCGGCATGTGAAGGCCGGCTTTACCGACGGGCAGTACCACGACCTCCTGAGCATGGCCCGGCTGCGGTTCTAAGATCCGCTGTTTGCCTTGGCTGTTTAGCCAATCTGACAATTTGTGCCGAGTCAGCGAACAGGGCTGCATCCAGCAAGTCTGGTCTCGCTTGGCGTTTACACCGCAAGCGGCTAGACGGGACCAATGACCGCCGTCTTTGATCCAACCCCTACCCCTCCGCTGGAAATTCTGGCTGTGCTGTCGCTGCTCTGCCCGGAGGTCGTGCGCGACATCGAGCAGAACTGGAATGCACCGGTTTCCGATTACGCCCGCCATCTGTGGCGGCCGGTGGCAAGGCCTGCATCGGGCCCGGCGATCGCTGCCCGCTCGATCCTGCGCGAAGTCCTGCATCAGCGCCTCGATAGGATCATGCGGCCTGAGGAGATCGGCAAAGCCCTCGACGAGTTCGAGCACAGACCGGTGATTCAGTCCGGCCTGCACTGCCTGCTTCTGATGGACCGGATCACCTTCGATGCCCTCCTGCTTGCCTGGCTCGGCGCGGTCGAAAACGGGCTGTCGGCCTTCGTCGGCTTCATGGGAACGACGATGACCATGGAGACAGTTGGCCGGGAGGGGCCGGGATGGCTCGATGTCGGCGACGACAAGGTCAACCTGTTCGGCATGGGGCGCCACAAACTGTGCCGCAAAAGCGCCTGCGTGGCCGGTCCCGTCTCCCTCAACAAGCGCGCGCTCGAAGCGGTGGGCGATGAAACGGATGCCAGCCGCTGGCTGGGCACACTGCTTGCCAGCCAGGACAAGGTGTTTGAAACCGCCGCCGATGCGCTGACTGCCCTGAACCACGATCTGGTCGCCAATTGGGATCGTGCCGGCATGGCCCTGCCGGTTTTCATCGATGATCGGGCCGCCGCGGCTGCCATGGCGCGGCATCTGGAATATGACGGCGGCCTTCTTTCCAGACTGCTCATTGAACCCGCAAGACGCCAGCGTCTCGAACGTGCCTGGCAAGAGGCCGCATCGAGCCCATTTGGCAGATTCCTGCCCAATGCCACGGACTATTTCTGGGGCATTCGCGAGGAGCGCGTGCGCAAACTCGTTCTCGAGAACGGGCACCTGATCGAGCCCGACAGGCCGCAAGGTCTTTCCATCCCGTTCGAGCGGCCGTATCTCAGGCAGGCGCTGCTGGACGGCGTGCTGCTGCCGAACTTGTTCCTGACGTTCCTCGTCCTTGCCATATTGCCGCGCGCGCGGGTCGTGGGGGGCCTGAGACAGATTGGCTATGTAGCGCTTTTCCACTCGATCCTTCTGGCCGCGCTAGACGAAAACGCGCCGGAAGAGCGCGATCTGGCTGCGGAGCTGCAGGTTCGGGAAAATGCCTGGGGCATGCGGGTCATCGATGAAAAGATCTCAGTCCGCGAGCAGCTTGCCGGCCTGCCGGAAGGAGCGCTCTTCCCGGACCTGCTCCGGCAATACCGATTGCGGACATTTGCCGAGACGACCGACGACCTAAAACTGGTTCGCGAAAACGCCAGATGGCGCAAGATCGGCCAGGCAGAGATCAAGCCGACCTGAGCCTAAGTCACAACCGCAAGCTGACAGCGAGCCAGCCGTTGCATCAAGAGGTCATGCGTAGCGCTCTGCCACCGGACCCACACGGATGGCTCGATGCCCATTTGCGCTGCCGCTTGCTCGTCGACGGCTATCGGTGCATCCTTGTGAATAGCCTGGCCGTGCAGTGCGGGCGAGATCACGCCGTCACGGCCACTAGTGAGGTCTTGTTCGATGGACTGCTCGGGCTGCGGTTTCGAGATTGAGGGCGGTTACGCCTTCTGTCCGAGGTGTGGCAGGCGCCAGCCCGTGCCATGCGCCAGTTGCGGCTACGCCTGCGCACCTGATTTCGAGTTCTGTCCGAAATGTGGGGCAAGCGTCGGTGCGCCCGCAAAAGCCGTCGAACGGCCTGCTCCGGCACCAAGCCGGACCATTGTGCCGCCTTCTCGAACTCCGTCGCTGCTTCCGAACATCGAAAGCGAAGAAGGGCTGCATCCCGTCTCCGACGCCGATCGCCGGACGGTAACGGTCCTGTTCGCCGACCTTTGCGGCTTCACGACACTCAGCGAGCAGCTCGACCCCGAGGTCATGCAAGCGCTGCAGAATAAACTGTTCAAGGAATTGACGGCGGCCGTGCGAAACTTTGGTGGTTTCGTCGACAAATTCATCGGCGATGCACTGCTCGCTTTGTTCGGTGCGCCGGTCGCGCATGAGGACGATCCGGAACGTGCGCTTCGCGCCGCTCTCGACATGATCGCCCGGACGGCGCGGCTCGGCGAAAGCACCCCCCACTCCGGCTCGCCTCTGTTACTCCACATCGGCATAAACACTGGTCCGGTCGTTACTGGCGGATTGGGCATCGGCACCGCCAGATCCTATTCGGTGACCGGCGACACAGTGAATACGGCGCAACGCCTGCAATCGCTGGCCGCACCGGGTGAGGTGCTGGTAGGCGAGCTCACTCACAGGCTGACCCGGCATGCCTTCTCTTACGAGTCACTGGGTGATGTCGTGTTTCGCGGCAAGGCTGGCAGCGTGCTCGTCCATCGACTGGACGCACCGCTAGCGGTGCCGCGCCCAGCGCGCGGGCTCGAGGCGCTCGGCCTCAGTGCGCCACTAATAGGTCGTGGTGCGGAGCTCAATAGAATGATGGCGAGCCTTGACCAGGCGTGCGGCGGCTCGGCCCAACTTGTCCGCCTCGTCGGAGAAGCCGGCATCGGGAAATCGCGGCTGGTGAAGGAGTTCGTCGCCCGCGTCGGCGACGAGGAGCGTTTTCGCAACGTCGTCGTGCGGCAGGCCACGTGCTCACCGCTGGGCGAACAATCTTTTGGCGCCTTGGGCGCCGTGGTGCGCAGCGCTGCCGGGATGATGCAAAACGACAATGGGGACGAAATGCGGGGGAAGCTCGCAGGCTTGCTTGCCGATCTCGGCCTGCAGGGCGAGGAGGCGAAGCGGCTGATGCCTTTGCTCTATCATGTGCTCGGCCTTGGCGACCCCGATGCCACCTTGCAGCATGTCGAGCCTGAGCAGTTGCGGCGGCAAATTCTCTACGCAGTCCGCACAATCATCGAACGGCGGCTTGCGTTGTCGCCGCTGTTGATCGTCGTCGAAGACCTGCACTGGGCCGACGCCGTGTCGCTCGAGGCACTACGTTTCGTGATGGACAGGTTAGAACGCACGCGGTTGATGTTGCTGGTCACGCATCGTCCGGCGCCGGACAACGACCAGCTCGACTCAAGTCGGGTCAGTCACACAGCGCTCAGGCTTCCGCCGCTCAATGGTGATGACGGACGCAGGCTGCTCGCGGCGCTTTTCGGCGAGAGCTGGGTAAACTCCGCAGGAGGGCTTCTCGATCAGATCCTCGAGCGCGCGGGCGGCAACCCCCTTTTTGTAGAGGAGATTGTTCGCGGCCTTATCGATCGCGGTGTACTGATGCGAGAGGGCCAGCGATGGCGGACTGTGGCCGGCGAAGTCGCAACCGGCATCCCCGCCACTATCCAGGCGATGTTGCTTGCCCGCGTCGACCGGCTGCCCCCAGAGGTGCGCCGGTTGGCTCAGGAGGCCGCGGTAATTGGCCCGCGTTTCGATGCCACACTTCTGAAATCCGTGACGGCCGACCCCGGCCGGCTTGAAGCCGGCTGCGAACTGCTTTGCGATGCGGAAATCATCGAGGAAGTTGCCGGATCAGGCTCGGTCTTGTCGCAAAGCTACCGCTTTACGCAAACATTGCTGCAGGACGTGATCTACCAGAATCTGCTCCTGCAACGCCGGACCGACATCCACGGGCGGGTCGGTGCTGCCTTGGAGCAACTGTGCGGCGACCAGCCGGAACGGCTCGAGGATTTGACCGTGCTCGGTCATCATTTCGCACAGAGCGCCGAGCGGGAGAAGGGCGCGCATTACCTGCGGGCGGCAGGCGATCGCGCTCGCATGATATACGCCAACGACGACGCCCTTCGTTTCTACGAGCGAGCACTGACAGCATTGGACGCGATCGGGCAAACACCGCTCAAACTGGCAATTGCAGAGCGCATTGCCGATTTGAGCGGCCCGGCAGGCCGCCGCGAGATCGCGCACCACCACTACGAGACCGTGTTGCAGGCATATCGCGAAGCGGCCAATCACGTCGCCTCGGCGCGAGTTTTGCGTAAGATCGGTCGGCTGCTCTGGGACGTCGGCAAGCGGGACAAGGCAGAACCCTGCTATGCTGAGGCGGCAGCGCTCCTCGATGGGGCGGATGCCCCGATCGAGCAGGCGCATCTGTGGCAAGAACGTGGCCGACAGGCGTTCCGTAGCGGAGATCACGCTCTCGCGGCAAAATGGGCAGACGCGGCGCTGGATTGCGTACGCAATCTGACAACGGAGCATGTCTCCGAGGTTGGGTGTGATGCCACTCTTGTGACCGCCGAGGCACTCAATACCAAGGCTGTCGCGCTGGCTCGCCTCGGGCGAAACCGTGAGGCCGTGCGTCAGGTTGAGCGTAGCATTGAATTGGCCGAAGCCGCCGGTCTGCTGGGCGCGGCCTGCCGCGGCTACACCAATCTCGGCGTGCTATACACGACCATCGATCCGGCACAGGCGATGGAGGTCTGTCGGCGCGGTCTTGAAGTGGCGCGCCGTATTGGTGATTTGGGTTTCCAGGCGCGCCTCCTCGCCAATCTGGCGGTCGCTTGTTGTACTTTCACGGATCGCTGTCCAACGGAGGGCATACCTGCTGCCGAGAAGGCCATCGAGATCGACAGGGCGCTCGACCAGCGCGAGCACCTGCCGGTGCCGTTGATCGTGCTTGGGCAGATCCACCAGTGCAACGGCCGTCCGGACCTGGCCGTTGGTTTGTTCCACGAAGCACTGGACGTAGCCCGCGAAACGGGCGAACCCCAACTGCTGTTTCCGTGCTATGATGGTCTTGCAACGCTTAATCTCGACCTCGACAACCTGGCCGAGGCCGAACGCTACTTTTCCCTGGCGCAGGGTATTTGCGCCCAGCACGGGCTCGACCCGGAAGCGCTCGTGGTGCTGCCTTTTCTCGACTAGCCGGGGTTGGAGGTTGGAAATGTCCGCGCGTAGTGACTTGGTGCCGCTTCAACCGGGCGACCGTGCGCCGAACGTGGTACTCGACGCCATTACCCAGGAAGGCAAGATCGCGCTTGACGACTTTCGCGGACAAAAACCGGTGCTGGTCGGCCTGTTTCGAGGTCTGCATTGTGCGTTTTGCCGGCGCCATATCGCCGCCCAGGCGCGGCTTGATCCGGAGCTGCGCGAAAAGGGCGTGGAGAGCCTGACGGTGGTCAACACGCCGATCGAACGGGCGCGTCTCTATTTCCGCTACCATCCGATGCCGAATCTGCTTGCGGCCTCCGACCCTGAACGCGCTTCACATCGTGCTTTTGGACTGCCCAATCTCGAATTCACCCAAAACGAGACGAACTGGCCGTACAAGGTCTCGATGGCAGCGGCAAAGGATATGCGGGTCGACATACCAGGCGAGTTGCCCGGTCCTATGGATCCTCTTGAGGCCAGCGAAATCCTCAACAAGAAGGACCATTACGAACTGACCGAAGCCGACGAGCAGATGATAGCAACGGGACACGGACAATTGATCGGTCAGTTCCTGCTGGACCGGCAAGGGATCGTCCGCTGGAGCTTCACGGAGGTTCCAGAGGGCGGGCGATACATGTTTGGGGCGCCAAGCCCGCAGGAGCTGATGTCAGCCGTGTCCCAAGTCGCCCAATAGACTTGCGAACGAGGTAAGCGGAGCGGGACGCTGAACAAAACGCGGAACCAACTTGTTACAAATCTAGACACTGACAAGTTCACGGTTCATGCGAGCACGGCCTCGACAACCGCAACAAAGTCATCGAGCGAACGATCCCCACGAATCTCGATGCGCGGAAGGTCGATGGGATCGCAATCGAGGTCCGCCGGCCCGTGTCTGCCGCCGAAGCCGATTCGATAGCCGCACTCCTTGGCCAGCCTGCCAAGCCGTCGGTCGGTGACTGAGAAGGGTGCCGCGAACGCCGCGGTTGGCCGACCGGTCCACCGTTCGATGAACATACGAGAGCGCAGAAGCTCGGCGGCCAAGTCAGAGCTCGACAGACCATCGATCGCGCGATGCGTCGCCAGATGGCTTCCGAAGAAGGCGCCTTCGCCGGCGAGGCGTCGCACCGTCCCGGCGTCCATAAGCTGCGTCGGCGGGCCGCTGTAGGCGTCCCACTGTGCACTTTCACCCACCAAGTCCGTCACCAGGAACACTTCCGCGGTGAGGTCGTTCGCGCGCAGGATCGGCCAGGCATGGTCGGCAAAGTTCTGGAAGCCGTCATCGAAGGTGATGAGCACTGGGCGGCCAACGAAAGGCTGACGGTTGGCGATGAACCATTCCAGCTGCTCGGAGCTAATCGCGTGAAAGCCATTGGCGCGCAGCCATGTCATTTGGCTGGCGAATGCGGCGGGCGTGAGCCGAAAACGGGCGAGCGCGGCCGGACCTTCATCGGAGACGCTGTGATACATGAGGACAGGGATACGCTGCCGCCGCTCGCTACGTGCGACGTCGCGGCGCAAGGCCCGCGCCCCGCCCCAGACGATTTTTCGCGCGACCCCCATATCGATGCGCGCGCGGATTGGCACATGATCAATGACTGGTTCCGTCGCCACGTCGCCTGGTGACAGGCGGCGGAAGCGGTCTATGCGATAGAGCTCGGTCTGGATCGATTGCTCGAGGACAAGACCTTCGGTCCCTGCCAGCGTCTCCGAGATCGCTTGTGCACCGAATGTGTTCCAGTCGAAGCCCGTCCTCTCAGGATTGTCACGTAGCACGAATGCGTGTGCGCTGATGAAGCTGCCGCCAGGCGCCAATGCCTCAACGACTTTCTTGGCGAAGCGTTGCAACTCGGCGAGATCATCCAGGTAGTAGAGCACTTCCGAACAGAAGATCAGATCCATCTCACCCGGCAGCGTATCCGCCATGAAATCCAGTACGCCGAACTCAACGTTCGGCTGATCGCTGCATCGCGCGCGCGCCCGCTCGATGGCTATGGCGGAGATGTCAGTTGCGGTCAAATGGCTCACGCGCGGCGCCAGTTGCCGCGTGAAGTGGCCTTCCGCACAGGCCAGCTCAAGCGCCCGTCCAATGGGACCGGCAGGCAGAATTTCGAGCTGCCGCTCATATTTCTCCTGCTCATAGGACGAACCGTAATTCCAGGGATCCTCGGTCGCGAAATAGCCATTCCAGAACGACGTGCGATCCTTGTCGTGCCTGGCCCGTGCGCGGCGCAGCGCCGGGGGAGGCTCTGCAGGTTCGGTGCTCGACCGAACCAGCTCCCGCGCTTGCTCGGCCAATTGGGCGAGTTTGCCGAAGTGACTGTCCGGATCGGACCGGCCTTCAAGCCGCTCGGGGGACACGACATTCAGGATCAATTCGATCCAATAATCCCTTGTCACTGTCCCAAGTACGCCGAATTGCACGACAGCCTCGATCTGGCCATCCATCATCAGATAGGCATAAATTTGATCGATTCCTTGCGGAAGTTCGACCGTGGTCGGATTTCGCGCGTCGACACGAATTCCAAGTGTCCGCGCCAGCCTGCGCGGCGCGGCGAGATCGTCGACGTCGAGCAGCATTTGCTCAAGATGATACTGGACGCGGCGAGCCGCGTCGGGATTGTTCCAGACCTTGCCGAGTTCGATGATCAACTCGGTGAGGGAGCCGCCGAACCTGTCCCACCTGGCAGCCAATTGCGCTGGCACCGACAGGCTTCCGACCGCTAGGCCATCGAAGATCACCTTGGCGATCTCTCGCGCCCCTTTGCGTCCTGGCGGGAGGGCGCGCAGGGACTGCGGGTTGATCGAGCGCGAGCCGCTGCCGCAATCCGACGCGGCGTTCCACAACGCGAACCACGCGAGTGCCTCGGAGGCGGTACCGCCGTTCGCCTCGATCGCTCCATTGGCGTGAGCCGACGCCGGGTGTTTGACCCTGGGATCGGCGGAAAAGCCGCGGGCGATCACGATTTCAGCATCTGCCAGCATCTGCGTCGAACTGCGGCTGAGCGCGTTGGGGCTGGTCCGATAGAAAGCGAGCGGCTCATCGACCATCACCCAATTTTTGCCCAGACGTGCGAGGCGCTGCCACAGGTCCCAGTCCTCGCAGGTGCGCAGCGACACATCGAAACCGCCCAACTCGACAATTGTCTCCCGGTCGACCAGCAGCGCGTGAATGGCGATGGCACGTCTGCGGGCGAATGTCTCGAAGGGCTGAATCGCAACCTCCGTTGCGATGCTCGACGGGGTGAGTTCGCCATCGGGCATCTCGCGCCGGGAACCGCAATAGGCGGCCACTGCATCGGGAACGGATTTCAGTGCGGCCAGCATTTTTGCGAGGAAGCTGGCATCCACCCAATCGTCGGCATCCAGAAACATGAGCCAGCGGCCGCGCGCTGTCGAAATCCCGCTATTGCGCGCGCCGGCGGCGCTATACGCGCAAGACCTCAACGTCCGAAATCGGGCATCGTGCTCTACATAACCGGCGATGATCGAGGGGGTGCGGTCCATGGAGGCGTCGTCGACGATGATCGCCTCCCAATCCACTATTTCCTGATCGAGAAGGCAATCGAGTGCGCGCGCGAGCGTTACCTCCGCGTTGTGCGCAGGAACCACGATTGAAACCAAGGGATCACGCGCCACGCCGTCTTACCCGCGCCCGGTTCGAACGCACAACAAGACGCGTTGATCTTTCTTGGCGTAGGTCGTCACAATCCACGCCGATCAGTCCGTCGACCCATCGTCCATCACCCCTATATCCAGTATCCGGTAGGTCTGCCTGCCGGCAAGCGTTGTGCCGACGGTTTGCTCGGCATTGAAAATCGGTACCATACCGCCTTGCGGTAGCATTGTCCTGGATCATCGAGCTTTCGTTTTCTTCGGCAAGAGTCGGCGAATGTCAAAACCGGATGACGGCATCGGATGGCAGCACTGCGCTGTCAAGATCGGGGCAAATTAGAGGCGGGCAAAAAAGACTTGAACACAGGCTGAATGGCAGCGCGCATGCCCGACGGCTTGGAGCTGAGGTCGATGCGCCAGGGCATCTCCGCTCTCGCATTTCATCGGCAAAAAGATGATCGCGGGCGAAGACACGAGCGCAAGCTGATCCGGATCGAGCCGCATGTCGAAATCTATCCGAATGGGGACGCACGAACCGACTTGAGCCGAGAAAATTCCGGCTTGCGGGTCGGCTATTTTGCTGACATGTTTATCAGTTTCTAAATTAGCGCTGTGGCAATGTCAAAAGAAGGGGCATGGGATGGCCAAGGAATCTTCGAGTACCGCTTCTTCGGCAAATAAAGCGGACGCAAATCTGACAAGTAATGCAGACGGAAGCGGGCTGAACTTCATGGCGGGCCAGGCTCGCGAGAGCGGGCCTCCCGGCGACGCTGTAGGTGTCGACAAGATACGTGATCTGCTGTTCGGCAACCAGATGCAGGACTATGACCGCCGCTTTTCCAAGCTTGAAGAACGGGTCTTGCAGCGCTTCAAGGATGTCGAATCCGAGGCCAAGCGCAATCTTGAAATGTACGAGTCAAATGCAAAGAAGCAGGTCGACTCGCTTGCGGCGCAATTGCGGAACGAAAAAGACGCGCGAGCCGACGCCGATAAAGAGATTGATCGGAATCTTCGCGAGCAAAATCAGGCGCTCGAAAAGCAGGTGCGCGCGTTGTCGGATCAGTTGAGCGAGCTTGAGCGGGAAGTTGCGGACCGGATAAATCGAAACGATCATTTGCTGCGTGAGGAAATCAAGCAAAAGAATGAAAGCATTCAGATGCTGATGGAGAAAATGTTTTCCGATCTTGGCAATGTCAAGACTGACCGAAATCTTTTGGCTGGCCTGTTTGTCGAGGTTGCAAAATGTCTAAATCAGGATCCCGTCGGCAGCAAGAACAACTCGGAGCGTACCTGGAAAGTGAGTTGATGGGAACTTGACGTCGACTGTCGACCCAATCAGCCTCCCTAAAAGAGCGGCTTCGAACGATACAGAGATTGATCGCGAGGCTCTGGCTCGCCTTTTGATCGAAATTGCCCGGAACGTTGATCCGGACTATCGTGCGCGTCTCGACGGAATCCCAACCGCCGATCCTCGCATGGAAACGCTTCGCCAGTTGCTGGTCGGCCGCGAAATTTCGGAGCTTTCACGAGTTACCCACCTGCTCGACGAACCTGAGCAGCTTGCGGCGGCAGTGGGGGGCGTCCTCCCCGGTGCAGCCGCACGCGCGTCTCATGCGCAACTCGGCGAGGCCCTTGCGCCAGTTGTCGAGAGGGCTGTGCAACGGTCCATCCAGAAAAGCCCGCGCACGCTGACGGATATATTATACCCGGTGTTTCTGCCGGCTATTCGCAAGTCGATCGGCGAAAAGATCGACCAAACCTTTCAGTCGCTGAATGAAACCTTAAGACACATATTTACTTGGCATGGGCTCAAGTGGAGATTTGAAGCTTGGAGAACGGGGGCAAGCTTCTCAGAAGTTGTTCTTAGGCATTCTCTTGTCTATCGTGTAGAACATGTCTTTCTCATTCACCGCAATTCCGGGCTTTTGATCAAGCATGTAACTGCCGAAAACGCAACCAGCGAAGATCCTCAACTGATTTCCTCGATGCTTAGTGCAATTCAGGATTTTGTAAAAGACTCATTTAACGAGAAAGAACAGAGTGGCCTGGACACTATCCGTTTCGGGGAGCTTCGTCTCTGGTCGGAAGTTGGGCCGTTTGCGACCTTGGTTGCGGTGATCCGGGGAAATCCGCCGGAGGAATTACATGAAATAATTCGCGATGTATTGCTTCGCATCCATGATGAATGCTCACAGGCCCTGGAGCAGTTTGACGGCGACAGTTCGCAGTTGGCCGGCGTCGAGACGCAGTTGCAGACCTGCGTTGATCTGAAGCAGGAGGAATCAAACCAGGGATTTCCGTGGCTGGTCCTGGCTGCAGTCCTGCTGGTTTTGATTCCCGCAGGCGGTTGGTTCTTTCTTTCCTGGCAATCCGGGCAGCGCTGGCAGGCGTATGTGTCGCGACTGGGGATCCAGCCGGGCATCATCGTTGCCGACCAAAAGGTGCGCGATGGCCAATTCTATATTACCGGCCTGAGAGACCCTCTTGCCGCCGACCCGCAGTCGCTGTTGGCCGGAACGCAGGTCGATCCCGCCCGCGTTCATTCACACTGGCAATTCTATCAGAGTCTTGAGCCGGAGTTCGTGTTGAAGCGGCTGACGGCGTCGCTGGTTCCGCCGGATTCAGTACGACTTTCGATCGTCAATGATCGCATCGTTGCCGAGGGGGAGGCTCCCGACACCTGGATAGATCGGGCGCGCGCAGCAGCCCAGCAACTTTCGGCAGGTGGACCGGAATTCGATATCTCCAGGGTTCGTGATGTGAGCCCCGAAGCACGCGCGGCGGAGCGCTGGCAGACTTATGTGTCGCGACTGGAGGCCCAGCCGGGTATTATCGTTGCCGAACAAAAGGTGCGCGATGGCCAATTCTATATTGCCGGCCTGAGAGACCCTCTTGCCGCCGACCCGCAGTCGCTGTTGGCCGGTACGCAGGTCGATCCCGCCCGCGTTCATTCGCAGTGGCAATTCTATCAGAGCCTTGAGCCGGAGTTCGTGCTGAAGCGGCTGACAGCGTCGCTTAACCCGCCGAAATCGGTTCGGCTTTCGATCGTCGAGGATCGCATCGTTGCCGAGGGTGAGGCTCCCGACACCTGGATAGATCGGGCGCGCGCAGCGGCCCGACAGCTTTCGGCAGGCGGACCGGAATTCGACATCTCCAAAGTTCGTGATGTGAGCCCCGAAGCACGCGCGGCGGAGCACTGGCAGGCCTATGTGTCACGACTGGAGGCCCAAGCGGGAATCATCGTCGCCCAGCAAACGGCGAGGGGCGGACATTTCTATATTTCCGGCCTGAGAGACCCGCAGGCCGCCGACCCGCAGGTTCTGCTGTCCGGAACAGGGGTCGATCCTGCCCGCGTTCATTCGCAATGGCAATTCTATCAAAGCCTTCATCCGAAGTTCGTGGTGAAGCGGCTGATGGCGTCGCTGACTCCGCCGGATTCAGTACGGCTTTCGATCATCAAGGATCGCATCGTTGCCCAGGGTGAGGCTCCTGCCGCCTGGATAGATCGGGCGCGGGTCGCCGCCCAACAGCTGTCCGCGGACGGACTCTCTCTAGAACTCTCCGAGCTGCGTGAGTTGACCCCTCCGGAACTGACTCATTTGAGGGAGGCTATTCAAACGGTCAGCATTTTCTTCGATTCTGGCAAGGCTGTACCGGGACCAGAGCAACTGCCGGTTCTCGACAAATTGGCGAGTCAGTTGAAGGAATTGGCCACGGACGCCCGCAAGGCAGGGGTAACAGCACAATTCATGTTGACCGGCCATTCGGACGAGACGGGCCGTGAAACGGCCAAGTTGTCGATCAGCGCGGCGCGCGCGGAAACAGTTCGTGCGCTTCTCAAGAAACGCGGCGTCGATCCGGAATTGCTCTTGGTTCGCGGCGCGGGCACCTTTGAGCCAGCGGAGACTGAAAATAGCCGAACCGGGAGCTCCGCGAACCGCAGAGTTTCGGTTACGGTAAACTTCCACTAGGCGGAGCCCAGGATATTGCAAAAGAAGATCTGCATGTTGGGCGGGTTCGCTGTCGGAAAGACGAGTCTGGTTCGCAGGTTTGTGCAAAGCATCTTTTCAGAAACCTACTTGACCACGGTGGGAGTGAAAATCGACAAGAAGAGTGTCGCATTCCCGGACAAAACCGTGGATCTGATTTTGTGGGACTTGGCCGGCGAAGACGATATCGGCTCATTCCGCGTCAGCTATGTGCGAGGTGCGAGTGGGCTCGTGCTTGTCGTCGATGGAACACGCGCTGCTACTCTTGCCGTGGCGCTCACGTTGCGCGAGCGGGCCGAGGCTGAATTCGGCGCTATGCCGTTTGTATTGCTGTTCAACAAATCCGATCTGGCCGATCGGTGGGCAATATCGGATAGTGAAATTGACGAACTGAGGCAACTTGGATGGCAAATCTATCTAACAAGTGCGCTTTCGGGTGAACATGTTGATGATGCGTTTCGTCAACTTGCTTCGATGGTCAGCAAATAAACCATGCATGTCTTGCCAAGAGAAGTTAGAAGCTGGATTTACGATTTCTTCTACAACGAGCGCTCGGTCGCATATCTAAAAATCGACGCCCAGCTTTGCGTAGCTGCGAAGGGCGGTAACGTTAAACATTACGGACTCTCGTCAGTTCGCATAGGTAAGCCTGTTGCCGAGCAGCTTGAATTCATGGAAGGTTTGTTGCCCTGCCCGGAGCTTCCATTTGATATGGACATGGTCGAACTGCCCGGCGGGCGTGTCGCGGACCTCCATCTTTTTGCTGACAATGCCTGCGTGTGGCTGCTCTTTCTTGACGCCGCTGCCGAACGCGACAATAGGCAGCGGCTTCAACAGAAGGCTTATGAAATGACGCTTCTGCAAGAGAGGGAGCGTCAACTCAACGAGAAATTACAATCGATGAACGAGGCGTTGAGGGCGAGCCAAGAGGGATTGTCGCGTGAATACCAACGCGCCGAAGCCCTACTCCTCAACATTCTTCCGGCGTCGATCGCGGAGCGCTTAAAAGCGGACGAACAAATTGCAGACAACCATGCTGACGTGAGTGTGCTTTTTGCCGACATCGTCGGTTTTACGGAAAGAGCGCGGAGCGTCGGAGCCGTAACGACGCTCGCTATTTTAAATTACTTCTTCAAGGCGGCGGATCTGCTCTCGGAGCAATACGGCTGCGAAAAGATCAAGACAATCGGCGATTGTGTAATGGTGGTCGCTGGCCTGCCCGCCGCGCGATCCGATCATGCGGAAGCCCTTGCGCACTATGCACTTGAACTGCGCAACGAGGTCAAGCGCGAACGCTTCGCAGGAGAACCGATAAGACTCAGAATTGGAATTCACTCAGGACCAATCGTGGCGGGCGTCATAGGCAAAAGGCGGTTTGCCTATGACCTATGGGGCGACACCGTTAATCTCGCCGCACGTATCCAAACGTCCGCGGAGCCCGATGAAATCCGCATTTCGGATGCAACTCATCAACTGCTTGGACCAAATTTTGCTTGCGACCCACTCGAGGAAACGGAATTGCGTGGTACAGGTCGTGTGCGAATGTGGCGGCTCCCGGCCTGATTTGCCGCATGGCAGCGCCGACTCGGAAGCGCATTGCATCTCAAGCAACATCATGGTTTCCAATGTCCGCAGCGGTGCGCGAAGCAGTTGACCACCGAGCGACCGCCAAAGGTCTGTCCTAGTCAGTTCAGGAAATCAGTTCCTGAGGTTTAACGTCGATGCCCAGTTTATAGAACGGCCGGAGACCTGGGCCGAGGTCGGAATGCCCTGCCCCCGCGGCTAAATAAACACCGCCAAGTACCCGGCGCAAGGTCCGGCTCGGAACGATGACGTCTTGCACCGCAACATCGGTTTCTTCAAGGTAAGGCAACAACGGACATAGATGTCGTTGCTTGCCGATTTGACCGGAAGGTTACAGCACGATGCCACGCATCACTCGACGATTGGGGGCCAGGAATCTGGCGTGCCCGGCACGGCGTCTCGGAGACCTGACTGCGATGCTTGCCTTGATTGCCAGGCCGCTCGTCTTTGGGATCGCCCTTTTGTTGGCTGGTCAGGCACAGGCGCAGGCGCCGGCGACGGTCCCGCCTGAAAGGGTCAAACGGCTGTTCGAGCTTCTCGACGATCCGTCAGTGAAGGCCTGGGTGGCCGAACAGCGAAATCAGGACGCCGGGTCAACGGGAGCGCCTGCCGAGCCAGGGGCTTCGCCGACCGACGCATCGTCCGGCGCCGTGGCCGCACCAGGCCCGATGAATACGATGGCATCCTCGACGCTCGATGGGATCAGGCATCATATCGAAAGAATCGTGCGAACTTTGCCCTTGCTGCCAAGCCAGTTCGCGCGCGTTCGGGCAGAGACAATGGAGGATATGTCCAGCAAGGGGCCTGCCGGCGTATTTGTGCTGATTGCAATGTTCATCGCTGCCGGCCTGGCGCTCACTTGGGCAACGTACAAGCTCACCCGCCCATTTCGTCTCTGGATTATCGCGCAACCGAAGGATACGCCCGTTGGGCGAGCCAAGAAGATTGGTGGCCGCCTGCTTTATTCCAGCCTGCTGATAGTCTCTTTCGCACTGGGCAGCGCCGGCGCATTCATGTTGTTCGACTGGCCGATGCTTATCCGCGAGATTGTACTGACATTTCTGATGGCGGCAGTCGTTACATGGGGTGTGCGCATGTACGTCATGGCCATGCTCGTCCCTTCCTTCATGAACGTCGAGAACGCCGTCGAGGTTCGTGCTTTGCCGATCACCAACGACGCGGCTGACCATTGGTCCTATTGGCTACCCCGGATCGTCGGCGTCTTCGCCTTCTTCGGCGCCGCGTTTATCCTCTTGCCAGGTCTCGGCATCGATCAGGACGGAATGATGGTCCTGTCACTGGGCGCCGATTTCGTGCTGCTGTTGCTCCTGCTGCTTGCCATTTGGCGTCGGCCAAGAACGCAGCGAGACGGTGCGAGCCACATCGGTCACACGGAAGCGACATGGCTATTGACTGCTTATTTCGTCGTCCTGTTCCTGCAGCGTATCGCCGGCCTTAATACATACTTCTGGTTCACCTTCGCCGCATTCTTCCTGCCTTTGGCGATCGTGGTGACGCAGCGCGGGGTTAATTTCGTTCTGCGGCCAGGTTCGGAAGATGTCGGCCGGCCCACGATCCCGGCGGTGACGATCGCTGTCATCGATCGCGGAATCCGAATGATTTTCATCCTGGCGGCGGCTTACCTTCTCGCACGTGTCTGGGGTCTGGACATGCAATCCGTGCGGGACAGCGATACGACGACGACGTTCATATTGCGCGGCTTGATCAATGTCGTGGTGATTGCCCTCGCCGCCGACTTCGGCTGGTCGATCATCAAAGCTTTGATTGAACGAAAGCTCGGCATCGAAACACCGCACCCTGTGATCAGCGACGAGGACGTTCCGGTCCTCGATCCGCAGCAGGCGCGGCTGCACACGCTCTTGCCGATCCTCCAGAACATTCTGCTCGCATCGATCATCGTGATGGCGGTGCTTATGATGCTCGCCTCGCTGGGAATCCAGATCGGCCCATTGATCGCCGGCGCCGGCGTCGTCGGCGTCGCCGTGGGCTTTGGCGCACAAACCATCGTCAAGGACGTCATTTCAGGCGTGTTTTTCCTGCTCGATGATGCGTTCCGTGTCGGCGAATACATTTCATCGGGCAATTACAAGGGTACTGTGGAAAGCTTCTCGCTGCGCTCGGTGAAGCTGCGCCACCATCGTGGTCCGCTGTTCACGATACCTTTCGGTGAACTCGGGGCAGTCCAGAACCAGAGCCGTGACTGGGTTATCGACAAATTCAACATCACCGTTGGTTATGACACCGATATCGACTTCGCTCGCAAGCTGATCAAGCGGATCGGCCTCGAACTGGCGGAAGATCCCGAGTTCAAACACTGGGTGCTCGACCCGATCAAGATGCAGGGCGTGCAGGAGTTCGGGGAATACGGCATCGTATTGAGGGTCAAGGCCACAACCAAACCGGGAGGCGCCTTCGGTATGAAGCGCAAATTCTATGTACGCCTCCGCCAAGTCTTCAAAGAGCAGGGCATCGAACTCCCATTTCCGACCGTCCAGGTCCAGGGGCTACAGAACCCACATGGGGCAGAGAATGCGCCGTTGGAGATCACACCCGAGTTGAAAATGGCCGTTGCGCAGTCGCACACTATTCGGCGCAGAAAAAAAGCCAGCACACCGGAGTAGGAAAGCTGTGACACCTGCCGGTCACAGCGTCGCTTTCCGCGCATCCCCCGTGGCAGGGATACTCTTCTATCTTCAACCGTTAAGACGAAAAAGACGGTCACGAGGCAGTCTACAACCAGAGTCCCTCCCGAGATTTACATCGGGCTGCGTAAGTTGATACAGCGGTACGCTCGAGACAGCGCCATCGGCTACCTGCCGCGCGTCAGTCACGCGATAAGGACCGTCCCGCGAGAAGCGGCGCGTACGCGGCGAGCGTGCGGGATACGAACTCGGTGAAGAGCCGCACTCGCTTCGTCTTGCGTGTCTCCCCCTGTGTGAGAAGCCAGAGCGTTCCGTACATGTGCAGGTCGGTGCCCGGCACCCTCACCAGTAGGGGGTCGGCATCTCCGACGAAGCACGGCAGTGTCGTCATCCCGAGCCCTTGCCGTACTGCAACGATCTGCGCCTCGCCGTCCGTGGTCCTGAACGGAACCCCCGTGGTACGAACCTCACCCTCGCTGGCCCAATCCGGGATGCCATGAATGCTTATGACGATCCACCGGATGGGATCAGGCGCGCCCGCACGCCACGCGGCTAGTCGATCGCGAGACATGTAGACGCCGCCGAACAGCTCCGGTCCCTTCAGGCCGAGAAGATTGAGCGGCAGGGTTTTGCGGTCGTAGACGACGCGGATCGCGACGTCGGCCTCCCGGTTGGTCAGATTTGCCAGCTCGCCGGACGACAAGATTTCCATCTCGATGTCCGGATGCAGACGCGCGAAATCGGCGAAATCCGGCATGAGCAGGTGTGTCGCGAGGGGCGGTGCCAGCGTCACCCGCAGAAGCCCGCGCACGCTCTGGTCGCGCCCGAAGACGCGCGTCTCCAGCTGGTGCGACGACGCTTCCATCTGGTTCGCGAGCTCGAGGACCTCCTCGCCCGCAGCCGTCAGGCGGTAGCCCGAAGGCAGCTTTTCGAACATGTGCGCCCCGAGGCGTTCCTCGAGCTGGGCGATGCGCCGCAGCACGGTCGAGTGATTCACCCCGACGCGCTCGGCGGCGGCCCGCACCGAGCCTCCGCGCGCGACGGCAAGAAAATAGCGAACGTCATCCCAGTCGATCATGGTGCAATCCGGCACCGCACGGTGCGCCTTCCAAAGCCCGTATCTAACACATCGAACAGCAGTACGGGCGGTCAATCATAGCTTATGTCGACGAGCGCGGCCCAATTCCGAACGGCGGACATCGATCGTCGCGGCTGGCGTCCCGCCGGATCGATTTTGCACCACCGATGTGCGCGCTTCCGCACTCAACACCTGACGCCGGCGGACCTATTTCGAGGTTCTCGGGGGTGTCCCCGCACAACCAAAGGCGAAGGCCTGGAAGGATAAGTCATGGGAAAGCTTGAAGGGAAGGTTGCAGTCATCACCGGCGGCGCTACCGGCATCGGCCGCGCCGCAGCAAAGCGCTTCATCGAGGAGGGCGCCTTCGTTTTCATCTTCGGCCGCCGGCAGGAAGCGCTCGACGCCGCTGTGGCCGACCTCGGGCCCAATGCCCGCGCGGTGAAGGGCTCGGTCTCCGATCTGACCGACCTCGACCGACTTTACGCTGCGGTGAAGGCCGAGCGTGGAACCCTCGACATCGTCTTTGCCAATGCCGGGGCGGGAAGCCAGCTTCGGCTCGGCGAGATCACCGCCGAGCACATTGACGAAACCTTCGACACCAATGTGAAGGGTACGATCTTCACGATCCAGAAGGCGCTGCCGCTGATGAGCGAGGGCGGTTCGATAATCCTGACCGGATCGAGCGCTGGCACCACTGGCGCCCCGGGGATGAGCGCCTACAGCGCGAGCAAGGCGGCAGTGCGCAACCTCGCGCGGACCTGGGCGGAGGACCTAAAGGGCACCGGCATCCGGGTAAACGTGCTGTCGCCCGGGGCCACTGCGACCGAGCTAGCGAAGGAAGCGCTGGGCGAGGAGGGCCAGAAGGTCTTCGCCTCGATGACTCCGCTCCAGCGCATGGCCGATCCGGCGGAGATCGGGGCGGCGGCGGCCTTTCTCGCGTCGTCGGACAGCAGCTTCATGACTGCCAGCGAGGTCGCCGTTGACGGCGGTCTTGCGCAACTCTGACGCGCTAACCCAGCGCCGTTGAAGGCCGGGGAATCAATACCAACACAAATCGGAGAAGATTATGAGCTACGCAATTGTAGGATTCGGTAAGATTGGCCAGGCCCTCGCCCACGCCTTTGCCCGTAAAAACATCGACGTGACCGTCGCGAGCCGCCGGCCGCCCGAGGCGTTGGCGCCGCAGGCTCGGGCGATTGGACCCACGATCGTCACCAAGTCGTTGCGGGAAGCACTCGAGGCCGACACGATCATCCTGGCGGTCCCGTTCGGGGAGCACCGCGAGGTTGCGAAAGCCCTGCCGAGCTGGGAAGGCAAGACGGTCATCGACGCGATGAACCTCTTTCCGGTCCCTGAAGAGCTGGACGGTCTCCCGTCCTCCGCTTTCGTCGCGAAGGCGTTCACCGGCGCCAAGTTCGTGAAAGGGTTCAATCACCTGATTGCGGCCACCCTGGCTGCCGATCCGATCGTCGAGGGCGGCCACCGGGTCGTCTTTCTGTCGAGCGACGACGAGGACGCGATCGCTCCCGTGGCGGCCTTGGCCAAACAACTCGGGTTCGCACCCGTCAAGCTGGGAAAGCTCAACGAGGGTGGCGCGCTGGTGCACGCACGCGGCCGTACTTGGGGCCAGCTTATCTTCCAGGATTTGTTCAAGAAGGAGTGACTATCGACATCAATTGGTCGATTTTTCGCTTCGCAGGCACACGCACATTCGGCATAGCGCCTGATAAAAGACCGTCAGCAGTAAAGCGCATGGGCGAGAGAGACCGTTTCGCGACGGCCTCTCCTACGTCCGCTCCGCCGTTATCGGCCGTCGTCAGCCGTTTTGAAAGCCCCTGAGGTGATCTGCCCTTTTGGGACTAACCGCGCTTAGAGAATTCCTCGGCTGCGATACGAACCGCCTGCTGTGTCGCGGGATAGCCGCTGTAAGGAGTGAGGTTTATGAGCGTTTCCAGGATTTCTTCCCGCGTCGCGCCAACGTTCAACGCGGCGTTGATGTGCACGCGAAGCGGAATCTCTGCCGTGGCAGACCCAACGGCTGCCAGAGCAGCGCAGGCGCTGAGTTCCCGAGACTTCATGTCGATTCCGCTCCGCGAGAACACCTCACCATAAGAATGCTCGACGATCATTCGACCGAGATCAGGTGCGACATCATCGAAACTGCGGACCACGGCATCGCCCGATGAACCGGACGTCTCTGCAAGCGTAGCACGCCCGCGTTCCAACCGGTCTGCGCGGCTCTCGACCACGGCGGGTGGGGGCACGTTTGCCGCAATCGTTGGCGACCCGGCAGCGAAGATATCCTTGGCGACGGCGAAAGCGTTGAGCGCTGCCGGAAAACCCCGATAGACGCTGAGCTGGATCAGCACCTCGATGATTTCCTCTCGCGTCACGCCATGGGCAAGCGCGCCGGCGAGATGAAGACGGAGCGCCGCCGCACGATTGCCGCTGGCAGCAAGCATCGAGATGATTGCTAACAGTTTGGCTTTTTGGTCGAGGCCGTCGCGCGCCAGCATTTCACCAAAGGCGAACTCGATGGAGAGTTGCCCGAGGTCAGGCGAACCGGCAGCAAAGCCATCGAAATATGCCTGCACATCGCCTCCAGAGAGCCGGTCGAGCGCCTCCAACCCGGCCTGTCGGCGTGTCGATCCATCGCCTGCGGAGGGCTCGATGGGTTCAAAAGCGAGCTTGCGCTCAGCGAACACCGCACGAATAAGGCCGATCGCATTTACCGTTGGCGGGAAGCCGAGGAGCGCTACAGATATAAACATGAGTTCGATGAGCGCCTTCGGCTCGCCGCCGGCGTTGAGGAAGCCCGCCATATGAAACTCCAACTGCGGCTGGGCGCTTCCGTCGGCAAGCAGCATTGAAATAGTGCACAGCTGACGCAATGGGAGGTCGAGACCTGGCCGCGATAGAATGTCTCCGTATGGGTATTCTACGGTGAAACGAGAAAGGTCGACGGATGTCTCGGCAAGACTATTAATCGGCGCGTCGAAATTCTCTCCGCCAATCTGCCGTAAGATTTCAAGACCGCGCGAATAACGACTAGCTTGAGATGTTGTTGTCATTGCATATGCCTTCTGATTGACCGTGGCGAGAGTCCCGCCCACGGCGACAAGGGCAGCTCCAAAGAACTCTGGCCGGGTGCGGTGCGCTGTGCTCGGTTATTGCTGCGTTAGGGCGACACGACATCGGCGATCTCTTTCACGAAGCGTCCCGGACTTGGCCGCGAAACCAAAGAAGGCATCGCGGAACTAGCCATAGTCGAAGGCGCTCGACAAGGAATGCTGGTCGCGACCGCCCCACACCAGGCACAGCCGGATTTGATACAAACCCTCGGAACGTGACCTCTGCAGTCGAGGGTTTGTATCATCGGAGCCGACGCTAATGCCGGCTGATCCCAGTCATCGCGAATTGAGAACTCTCGGCTACTTTTGCTGTGCTGGTATCGCCTACAGCGCGATATCCTATCCTACTTTACTCCACAGCACGCCCCTCACTCCCACTCGATTGTTTCTTGAGTATGGCAACGCATTGATCTAACGGCGCAATTTTTTCTACACTCAATGGAGAACCAACGCAGAGCGCGCTCGGTCTCCCCTTGAATGCCGCTAATCCGTGTGTTACATACTGAACCACATGGTTCAGTATGCTCGGATCCGCTTCGATGCCTCGTTCGCCGCGCTCTCGGACGCCACCCGACGCGGCGTTCTGGAGCATCTCGGACGTGCAGACGCTTCGATCACGGACCTTGCCGAAAAGTTCCACATGACCCTCACGGGCATGAAAAAGCATGTCGGCGTCTTGGAGCAGGCGGGGCTCGTGACCACGGAGAAGGTCGGACGCGTGCGGACCTGCAAGCTCGGCCTGCGCCGACTAGAGGAAGAGGCGGCATGGATCGAGAGGTACAACCAGCTCTGGGACGCACGCTTCGACGAGTTGGATAAGGTTATCGAGGAACTGAAACAGAAGGAGAAGGTCGATGGACGCAGGAAGTGAGAGTGAGCCTACCCCCATGAAGAACCGCACGACGGTGGAACGGAAGTCCGAGCGTGAGCTAGTCGTTACGCGTACCTTTGACGCCCCGGCGCGCATCGTGTTCGAGGCGTGGACCAAGCCCGAGCTGTTCAAGCAGTGGTGGGTGCCGAAGTCGATGGGCATGCTCCTGCGTTCCTGCGAAATGGATGTTCGTGTCGGGGGCAAGTACCGTCTCGAGTTCGAACCCGATGCTATGGTGTTCTTCGGCACGTACCTCGAAGTGACAGCGCACTCGCGCCTCGTCTGGACCAATGAGGAAGATGGTGAGGGTGGGCCCGTGACCACGGTGACCTTCGAGGAAAAAGGTGGCAAGACGCTGCTGGTCCTGCACGAGCTCTATCCCTCGAAGGAAGTTCTCGACGCTGCCGGCACCGGGGCGGCGGATGCAATGGTCGAGACGTTCGAGCAACTGGACGAGCTTCTTATCACCCTGGGCGCGCGCGTGGGACGGTCATGAAGTCGTCGATCTCGCGGTCGGCCGCTTGGCTCTTCACTACGCGGAAGAGAACCCCGACGAGGTCGTCGCCGCCCTCTGCGGACCTACGAGACCATCATCAACCTCATTGACAATACGACCAACCGAGGTGTCTCGTCGTGCGCGTCCGCCTCAACCACCTTTTTGCGCGCCATTCTACGCTGGAGCACTACCGCATTCGGAAACGCATTCTGAGGCCGACGTGCGCGGTGGGCCGCAATCAAATGTCCTCGTCGAGGATAGTTCGGCCGCACAGTCGGAACGGTAGTAGCGCCAGAAGCCTGACCGCCATGCTGATTGCAAAGCTGGCATCGCGCAGTAGATGGTGCTCTGCCGGGCGCTGCGAGTCCAAGACGCGTCGCGATAGATTTACCGGATCATTGATGTTCCGATAGTGCGAAAGTGGATTTCGAAGAGCCGTGAGGCGTCGAAGGTCAGCGGCATCCTCTTTCGTGATGATCTGACGCAGCTGACCGGCCAAAGACGCCCCTCAGGGGAGATGGGCCCCGCGTTTCCGTGGCACCGGCCCGCAACCTTCATAATATGATGGCCCGCGGCAACCGGAGAAGGGTATCTGTGCCCTCAAACCAGCATCGACTGCTGGGCGAAGATACCCGCCATCGCGCCGTGCGATGATGCCGTGGTGACCGAGGCCATGAGGGGGTTGGCGAGGTCGCCGGCGGCGTAGATGCCGGGCATGCTGGTTTCGCGGCGCTCGTCGACCTTGAGGGCGATGCCGAGGGGCGTATCGACCGTGGCGAGGCCCAGTGATTCATGCAGGCTTGCAGACGGCTTGTTGCGCGGATGGGCGAACAGGATGTCGACTGCGACATTGCGGCCGGTATCGAGACTGACGGTGGCAATATGGCCCCCGTGATGGGCGATCTCGGTGATCCGGCCATCGACGACAGGTATGTTGCGGCGCGCCAGATCGGCCCGGATATCGGGTGGAATGTCGTGACCATCGGCGAAGAGCGTCAACCTGTCGGTCCAATCGTGGAACAGCCTTACCTGATTGTGCGACTGCGGGCCGGACCAGACAAGGCCCCAATGCTGGCCGGCGACTTCAAAGCCGTCGCAATAGGGACAGGGCACGATGGACGTGCCCCAGCCTTCGGCAAAGCCCCGAACATCAGGCATCTGGTCGGCGACGCCATAGCTCAGGATCAGGCGGCGCGCCGCAAGGCTTTCGCCATCGCCAGTGAGGACGGAGAAATCGTCGATGGCGCCGGAGACGCTGTCGGCCCGGGCACTGACCAGTCTGATCGTGGGATAACGCGCCAGCTGCTGCCGCGCCTCGGCCAGGATGTCCAGCGGTGGCTTGTGATCGTGACCGAGCAGGCCATGCGAGTGGCCGGCGAAGCGATTGCGCGGCAGGCCGGTATCGAGAACGGTGACCTTGCGGCGGGCACGGCCGAGCTGAAGCGCAGCGGCGAGACCGGCAAAGCTGCCGCCGATGATGATGACGTCATCCATGGTGATAAACTCCGTGTTGTGGATGGAGGGGGTTGGGCTGGGCCTGGCGCAAAATATCGTCCAGCGATACGCGCTCGAGACGGGCAGCGAGCAGGGCTTCGGCATCGACGAGAAAGTCGCCCATCACTGTGTTGACCGGCCGGACAATGCCGCATTCGATATCGCCGGGCGGCCCAGGGAAACTTGATTTGGAGGACAGGTTGAAACCTACCCATTGGCTTGCACATTTCAGATACTACATGGTATCGTAATGCAAGAATTAGGATACTGTCAAGTACTGGAATTGTCGTGACCGAAAACAGCCAGGGTCGGCGCGGCCGGCCCGCCAACGAGGCGCTTGGCCAAACGATAGTCGACGCCGCGTGCGAACTCTTTGTGGAATTGGGTTTTCAAGCGACGACATTGGACAAGGTCGCCCAGCGGGCGAAGATATCCAAGCTCAGCATCTATCGGCACTTCGAGAACAAGGAGGCGCTGTTCAGCGCGGCCATCGCGACCCGCTGCCATCAGTTTGCACCACAGGCCCTTTTTGGAGGCCTCGACGGTTCGGCTGAAGATCAGCTCATGGCGGTGGGATCATCCCTGCTTCGCACGCTGTTGAGCTCGGACGTCCGCAGTGTCGAAGCCATGATCATGGCCGACAAGACGAATCAAAAGTCGTTAAGCAAGCTCCATTACGAAGCCGGCCCCGCCCATGTCATCGCCCAAATCGAGGCCCTGTTGCGTCAGTTGCACGCGAAGGCGGTTCTGAACGTGCCCGATCCTCTCCGGTCCGCCCGCTTGTTTGCCGCGCTTTTCAAAGGATCCGATCTCCCGATTGTCGCACGCTTCGATGAGGCGAGAGCAGAGGACGACAACGAAATCGAATCTTATTGCCGGTCGGCCGTCGCCATGTTCATCGCCGCGCACGGTGGCAACGACCACGCGGGCGGATAAGCATTTGATTGCTCCGGGCAGCTTGGCCGGGACCGTCGTCCAGGCGCTTCGTCATATTGGGCCGGCGCGCGCGGCCGAGCTTGCACAGATCGCGGCACCTCATCTTTCTCCCAACGATAAAAGACGCTCGCATCTACCGCGGTCCAAGCTCCCGGCTGGATGCGGTCGACGCTTCTCTCCATCGCAGATCCGGCAGCAGTCGGGACAACATTTGATAGGTGATGCGACGGTGCCATCCGACGATATGCGATCAGGTCCGGAACACCGATCGGTACCGCAGCCAAAGCTGCACGCCACGATTTTTCGTTGAGGACGCACCATCGTAACTCCGCCAGGCCAGAAGTGAGAAATCGTCGCCTTATGCTCTTCCCAAAATGGCTGGCCCAGTCATGAGATTCAGGTCGGTTTCCGCGGCGTTTTCCAACATCCATGGACAGGCATAATAATCTTCGATGCGATCGATGACGCGACCGGCGACATGGACACGAACCGGCCACGCGACCTGCCACCGGTCGCCTCGCTGGAAGAGCACGATCAGGACAGGCTCTCCGTCGATCGCCCCCAACTCCATGGTCCACGTCTCCGGGTTTCGCTCGTATTCGACGAAATAGGGAGAACTTCTGAGCAGGCCGTCGAAGCAGTCGGCGACCCGCAACCGAGCATCGGCGCTGGTGAGGCTCCGCACGCCATCCCAGTCATGGCGGTTGAAGAGGTCAACATAGCGCTGCAAGAGCCCCGCGGTGTCGGGATCAAGCGGACGGTTCGGTTCACCGGCAGGTTCAGGGGGCAAGTCGGCGAGCTTCGCCCGTCCGCGGGAGAGCGCGGATTTGACGCCCCCAACCGTCGAGTCCACGAGTTCTGCGGTCTCTTCCAGCGAATAGTCGAACACGTCCTTCAGGAGGATGCAGGCGCGCTCCTTGGGCGGCAAGTGGCCAACCAGCCGTTCGATGGCGCGGCGTGCATCGGTCGCTGCCGGCTCTGCAGAGACAACGCCGATGTCGTCCGAATAGGCGTGCTCCGCGCGCTCGCGCACATCGCGTCGCCTCAGAAAGTCGATGCAGCGATTGTGAGCGATGCGAAACAGCCAGGGCTTCAGCCGGCGGGCATCGTCGAGGGTCTCAATGTTCGTATAGGCCTCGAACAGCGTCTCCTGCACGAGATCCTCACCGTGGAGGCGTGAGGCCGTCATGCGGGCGCAGTAGCGATGCAGTTGGGCGCGGACGCCTGACACCGTCTCGACGAAGGCGCGATATCGCGCATCGAACAGGCCGGTCGGTCGCTCGGGCATGTCCTTCAGCTGCCACATCTGGGTTTCAATTTGCCAGTCATGCGACCTCCTGACCTTCCGCGCGTGTTTCCGCGGTTGCGGCCAGACCAAGCTTGGGGCGAACCCATTGTGCCAACCGCGCGATCGCGTCGTCGGCTTCGGGAGCGCGGCCGGCCATCATCTGGAACGAGTGCAGCATCCCCGGAAATACGTCTATGCGCACCTCGACGCCGGCGGCTTTCGCGCGGTCGGCGAGCGCTCGGCTGTCGTCGAGCAGGGTTTCGTCTCCGCCCACTTGCAGATAGATCGGCGGCAGGCCCTTCAGATCGGCAAAGATGGGGCTGGCGAGTGGATGCCGGGGATCGGTCCCTGCAAGGACTTGCGATACCAGCATATCCACGACCGCCTTCTGGAAGAAGGCGTCCTTCTCGCGGTTGCTTTCGTAGGAGTGCCCGCTCGCCGACAGATCATACCAGCCAGAGATGCTGAGGATCGCGGCCGGCAGCGGCCGTCCCGCATCGCGGAGTTTCATCGTCGCCGCAACGATCAGGCCAGCACCAGCGGAATCGCCTGCAGCTATGGTGTGCTTCGGCGCGACACCCTGCTCGGCGAGCCATTCGAACGCGGTCACGGCCTGCTCGATTTGGCGCGGAAACTTGCTCTGGAAAACGACCATCTTGCGATGGGTCCAGATCGATCCGCCGACATAGCCACCGCCGTGCAGGTAAAGCATGACCCGGTCTTTGGCTGCCGTTTTTGGCTGAATCCACAGCGCGGTCTTGTCGCCGACGTTCGTCTCGACGTAATCGACGCCGCCCGGTTCTGCCGTCAAAACGGACCACTCGGATGCTTCCTGTGGCGACTCTCGACCGCTGCGGAAAGCCTCCGCGAGCGTTTCGTAGTGTATCTTGTTCGCTAGGCTCTGCTTGCTGTTCATTTGTCACGCTCCAATTCGTCCAGGAGGGCGATGTCAAGGATGACCGTGCCCATGAACAGCTAAGACGGATGAACCCAGCGGATACGTGGCCGGCAGATGCAACGCCTCGCCGGTGGCCGTTGCCGCGGACCCCGGGTGTCAAACCCAGCAAGGCTAGGCTGCTCCACCCTTCTCTGTGGGACGTTCGTTCCAGACATTCGCCGATCGGCCAGATGCTTCGTCTATGCCGTCGCCGGGTGGCCGGGGGCTGGGACTATTGACTATTATCGCCGAGCCAACATCGCTTTAAACATGCTGCTCTATCCTCTTCTACTCCGCAGTACGCCCCATCACTCCCACTCGATTGTACCTGGGGGCTTGCTCGTCACGTCGTAGACGACGCGGTTGATGCCGCGCACTTCGTTGATGATGCGCGTAGCGGCGGCACCGAGGAAGGCCATGTCGTAGTGGTAGAAATCCGCTGTCATGCCGTCGACCGAGGTGACGGCGCGCAGCGCGCAGACGAACTCGTATGTGCGGCCGTCGCCCATCACGCCGACGGTCTGCACCGGCAGCAGCACGGCGAAAGCCTGCCAGATGGCGTCGTAGAGGCCGGCCTTGCGGATCTCGTCGAGATAGATGGCGTCGGCCTCGCGCAGGATCTCCAGCTTTTCGCGGGTGATGCCGCCCGGGCAGCGGATGGCAAGACCGGGACCGGGGAACGGATGCCGGCCGATGAAGCTGTCGGGCAGGCCGAGCTCCTTGCCGAGCGCCCTCACCTCGTCCTTGAACAATTCGCGCAGCGGCTCGACGAGCTGCATGTTCATGCGTTCGGGCAGGCCGCCGACATTATGGTGCGACTTGATCGTCACCGACGGGCCACCGCTGAAGGAGACGCTTTCGATGACGTCGGGATAGAGGGTGCCTTGCGCCAGAAAATCGGCGCCGCCGAGCTTCTCGGCCTCCTCCTCGAACACCTCGATGAACAGCCGCCCGATGGTCTTGCGCTTCTTCTCGGGGTCCGACTCGCCCTCGAGCGCGCCGATGAAACGGTCCGCAGCGTCGACCAGGATGAGGGGCAGATTGTAATGCTGGCGAAACATCTCCACCACGCCTGATGCCTCGTCCTTGCGCATCAGCCCATGGTCGACGAGGATGCAGGTAAGCTGGTCGCCGACCGCCTCGTGGATCAGGAGTGCTGCGACAGAGGAATCGACGCCGCCTGAAAGCGCGCAGATCACCTTGCCCTTGCCGACCTGCTTACGGATCGTCTCGACCGCGTGCTCGCGGTAAGCGCGCATCGTCCAGTCGCCCTCAATACCGGCGATATTGTGGACGAAGTTTTGGAGCAGCCTGGCGCCGTCCGGCGTATGCACCACTTCGGGGTGGAACATGAGGCCGTACATCTTGCGCTCGACATTGCCGAAGATGGCGAAGGGCGAGCCCTCCGATTTTCCGAGCACCTCGAACCCCTTGGGCAGGGAGATGACGCGGTCGCCATGGCTCATCCACACCTGGTGGCGCTGGCCGGGCGCCCACAGGCCCTCGAACAACGGGCTGTCCTTGGCGATCTCGACGAAGGCGCGGCCGAATTCGCGATGATCGGAGCTTTCGGCGACGCCGCCCATCTGCACGCACATCGCCATCTGGCCATAGCAGATGCCGAGCACCGGCACGCCGGCGTCGAAGACGATCTGCGGCGCGCGCGGACTGCCGATATCGGCGGTCGAGGCCGGGCCGCCGGACAGGATTACCGCCCTCGGATCGATGCGCTTGAACGCCGCCTCGGCCGACTGGAAGGGCACGATCTCGGAAAAGACGCCGGCCTCGCGGATGCGGCGGGCGATCAGCTGGGTAAACTGGCTGCCGAAATCGACAATCAGGACGGTGTCGGGATGATTGGCTGTTTTCATGGCGAGCGTTTAGAGAAAGAAACGAGTCGGCGCAATGGGTTGCGAGGCCTCTCTCTCATTCCGATTCCGCATCTTCACGCGACAGATCAAACTCGATTGCGCCGGAGGCGATCGCCTGTTCCAGCAGTTGCACCGCCGCGGCCAGCTTCTCGTCGATGACGTGCAGATATTCGGTCCAGTCGCCGACATGCCTCAGATCGGCTGCCCCGTCGGAAATGCCTCGCAGGCCGATAAGCGGCACGTCGAACAGTTGGCAGGCGCGCAGGCAGGCGAAGGTCTCCATATCGACCATGTCGGCGGCGATCGCGTCGTAGGCGGCGCCGGTGACGATTGCCGCACCGGTCGACAGCGTCGCTTGCCCGATGCCTGGAACTCTGAACGGCAGCGGCACGCTGACAGGCAGATCGAGGAACGGCGTGGCGCCCTTCTCGAACCCCAGGGGCGAGGCGTCCATGTCGCGGTAGGCGACTGAAACGGCCTGGTAGATTTCCGTCTGCTCCAGCGTCCGGCTGCCCGCCGAACCGAGCGACACGACGAGATCGGGCAGCGCCACCCCGGCATGCAGCCGGGACAGTTCGGCGCTGAGTCCGACGCCGGCCTCGACCGGTCCGACGCCGGTCATCAGCGGCGTGAACAGCCGCTGCAGGTGTGGACCGTATTCGGCCTCGGCCGCCATGACGAAGAGAACGGACTTGCCGGAGATCGGGGTGAGCTCACCAGGTGCCTTGCCGGCCATGATCGTCGATCCTCCCCTGCCCGTTCCTCAGCCTTCGATGCCGTCGCGGCCGAGCACTGTCATCATCGTTCCGGTCATCGTGGCGATCAGCTTGGCCTCGCCATCGACAGCGAACGCATAGGCTTGTCCGTCGGCGACGATGATGGTGCGGCCGGGCTTGGTCACCGAGCCGCGGAACAGGAAACGCTCGCCCCGGCCCGGCGCTAGCAGATTGACCTTGAACTCGATGGTCAGCACGCCGGAATTTTCCGGCATCAGCGAGAATGCCGCATAGCCGCAGGCCGAGTCGAGAGCCGTCGAAATGACGCCGGCATGGAGAAAGCCATGCTGCTGCGTCAGAGCCGCCGAATAGGGCATTTCGATCTCGATGATGCCGGGCGTCACCAGCGTCAGCTCGGCGCCAATCGTCATCATCGCGTTCTGGCGCGCAAAGGACGTCCTGACGCGGTCCTCATAGTCGGGAGCAGGAACGATCTTTGCTGCCATGGCCGTCGCCCTTCATTTCTCGGCAAATCTTATTGCAAAGTCATTTATCGCAGAGGGGTGGGCGGCAGGCAATCGCAAATGCTGCACTGCAGCATTCGGCCCCGGCTCTGTTTCCATGACAATGGTTCAGCCGGCGCGGCGCAGCGCACAGAAATAGAAACCGTCGGTGCCGCTCAGCAACGGTGACAGCGAAATGCCGCCCGCAGCGCCTATCCGCATGGCCGCTTCGTGGCCCGCAAAACGGCTGTCCCAAAGCTGGCGGTGATCGACAGGGACAAAACCGGGATGGCGGTCCCGGAACGCCGAAACCTGGTCGCCATTTTCCTCGTCGAACACCGAACAGGTGATGTAGACCAGCAGGCCGCCGGGTTTGACGAAGTCGCTGGCGGCATCGAGTATCGTCTCCTGCTCGCCCTTGCGCGCGTCGAGCTGCCTCTGTGTCAGCCGCCATTTGGCATCCGGCCGGCGCCGCCACGTGCCGCTGCCGGTGCAGGGCGCATCGATCAGGACGATGTCCATATGCCTGCCGAGCGGCGCGAGTTCGGCCGGCCTGGTGACGATCTGCACATTGCGGTTTTCCGAGCGGCGGATGCGGTCGAAGATCGGCGCCAGCCTGGCCTTCTCGGCGTCGTGAGCGAAGATCTGGCCGCGATTGTCCATCGCCGCGGACAGCGCCAGCGTCTTGCCGCCGGCGCCGGCGCAAAAATCGAGCACCTGCATTCCAGGTTCGGCGCCGGCCAGTTCGGCCGCAATCTGCGAACCCTCGTCCTGAACCTCGAACCAGCCTTTCTGGAAGGCCGGCTCGGCCTGCACGTTCGGGTGCCTGCCGTCGCCTTCGATCGGCGGGATGCGGATGCCGTGCGGCGCGATCCGCGCAGGCTTGGCGCCGGTCTCCGCCAACTCGGCCAGCACCTTGCCGCGATCGGCCTTGAGCGTATTGACCCTGAGGTCGAGCGGCGGGCGTGTCGCCAGCGCGGCACCCTCTTCCACCCAGGCCGTGCCGAACGCGCGCTCGAACAGCGGCATGCACCAGTCGGGGATATCTGCCCTGATAGCCGGCGGCGCATCGGCGAGCCGGCGACCGCCGAGCGTTGTCAGTTCGTCGGCGGTAAGCAGCGGCGGCGCGAACTTGTCGCCCTCGAGCGCCTCGTTCAGCGACTGCGCCGTCTGGCCCCATTCGAGCAGCAGCGCGCCGAAGCCGATGGCGCGCGGCGTGTCCTCGCCGAGCAGCCAGCCGGCCGAGCGCTTGCGGCGCAGCGCGTCATAGACGATGTTGCCGATCGCGGCGCGGTCGCCGCCACCGGCGAAGCGGTGCGACAGGCCCCAGTCCTTCAGCGCATCAGCCACCGGCCGGTGGCGCCGGCCAATGTCGTCAAGCACTTCAATGGCTGCCGCCAGCCGCCCGCCCAGTCTCATTGTCGTCTTCCATTACTCAGCAAAACAAAATCCGGCCCTGCTCTTAGAGCTTTTCGTGTCCTGATTGAAACAGTTCTGTTTCCCCGACGGCGAGACAATCCATGCAAGGGGTGACGAGGGTGGGTTGGTGCATCGCGAGCCGCCGCCACCAAGCGGGCGCCGGCATGCGTAACCAAACAATTCATTAATATATTACAAGTCTCTAATGTGCATGTCTGGCGCTCACAAGCATAGCGGCTTGCGAAACTGCTCTGCTTTCCAAGTTTTCCGGTTGCGAATACTCTTTGCGCGGTGATTCGCGTCGCAGAAAAGGCGGAGCCGCGGGTCGATACGAGGAGAGGGCAATGAAGACTTATCTGGCGGAAGTTCTAGGCACGTTCCTATTGGTGTTCATCGGCACGGCTTCGGTGGTGACGGGCGGCTTCGGCGGCGCGCTGCCGCTTGGCCAGGAAGGTATCGGTCTGGCGTTCGGCATCGGCCTGATCGCGGCGGCCTATGCGATCGGCCCGATTTCGGGCGCGCACCTCAATCCGGCGGTGACGCTCGGTGTATTCCTCGCCGGGCGGATGCCGGCCAGGGATGTCATTCCCTATTGGATCGCGCAGGTCATCGGCGCCATCATCGCGTCGCTGGCACTGTGGATCATCGTCTCCGGACAGGTGGGCGGCCACACCGGCGGCTTCGGCGCCAATGGCTGGGATGTGACGAAATGGGGCGTCAGCTCGGCCTTGCTGTGGGAGCTGATCGGCACTTTCACCTTCGTCACGGTGATCCTCGGCGTCACCAACGCCAAGCACACCACGGCGTTCGCCGGCCTCGTAATCGGCCTGACGCTGGCCGGCCTGCACTTCGCCATCATCCCGGTGACCGGCACATCGCTCAACCCGGCCCGTTCGATCGGACCGGCGCTGTTTTCGGGAACTGCGGCGATCGGCCAGCTGTGGCTGTTCATCGTCGCGCCGCTGATCGGCGGCGCCATTGCCGGCGTGGTTGCCAAGGCCGGTATCTTCGAGAAGGACTGACTTTTCGGAAGCCCAACGAACAAAGGCGCGGGTCGAGGCCCGCGCCTTTTTTTGTTGCGTCGAGAAATTCGTATGCCCGGATCAGGCCGCCAGGTCAAAACGGTCGGCGTTCATCACCTTGGTCCACGCGGCGACGAAATCCCTGACGAACTTCTGCCCGGCGTCCGCCGACCCGTAGACCTCGGCCAGCGCCCGCAGCTGCGCATGCGAGCCGAAGATCAGGTCCGCGCGGGTGCCGGTCCACTTGACCGCCCTGGTCTTGCGGTCGCGCGCTTCGTAGACTTCATCGGAGCCGGCCGCCGGATCCCAGACAGTGTTCATGGAGAGCAGGTTGACGAAGAAATCGTTGGTCAACGTGCCCGGCCTGTCGGTGAACACCCCGTGCTTCGACTGACCGGTGTTGGCGCCGAGCACCCGCAACCCGCCAACGAGCACCGTCATCTCCGGCGCCGTCAAGGTCAGCAGCTGCGCCCGGTCGACCAGCATCGCTTCGACCGACATCGGCGGCTTGCCCCTGACATAATTGCGGAAGCCATCGATTTTCGGCTCGAGCGCGGCGAAGGACTGGACATCCGTCTGTTCCTGCGAGGCGTCCATGCGGCCTGGCGTGAACGGCACCCCCACGTCATGGCCGCCGTCTTTCGCCGCCTTCTCGACCGCGGCCACGCCGCCGAGAACGATGAGGTCGGCAAGCGAGATCTTCTTGCCGCCGAACTGCGCTGCGTTGAACTCGCTCTGGATGCCTTCGAGCTTTTCGAGCACCTTGGCCAGTTGCGCCGGCTGGTTGACCTCCCAATCCTTCTGCGGCGCCAGGCGGATGCGTGCGCCATTGGCGCCGCCACGCTTGTCGGAGCCGCGGAAAGTCGAGGCCGAGGCCCAGGCGGTCGAGACCAGTTCTGAGACGGACAGGCCGGAGGCCAGGATCTTCGCCTTCAGCGAGGCGATATCCTGCTCGCTGACCAGTTCGTGGTCGACTGCCGGTATCGGATCCTGCCAGATCAGCTCTTCCTTCGGCACGAGCGGGCCAAGATAGCGGACGGCCGGACCCATGTCGCGATGGGTCAGCTTGAACCAGGCGCGGGCGAAGGCATCGGCGAACTGATCAGGATTCTGATGGAAGCGCCGCGAGATCTTCTCATAGCCCGGGTCGACGCGCAAAGCGAGATCGGTGGTCAGCATCGCCGGGGCGCGACGCTTCGACGGATCGTGCGCGTCCGGCACAGTGCCTGCACCGGCGCCGCCCTTCGGGGTCCACTGATGGGCGCCGGCCGGGCTCTTGGTCAGCTGCCATTCGTAGTTGAACAGATTGTCGAAGAAGTTGTTGCTCCATTTGGTCGGCGTCGTGGTCCAGGTCACCTCGAGGCCCGAGGTGATGGCGTCGCCGGCAATGCCGGTAGCGTGCTTGCTCGACCAGCCGAGGCCCTGCGCCTCGATGCCGGCGCCTTCCGGCTCCGGGCCGACCAGCGATGCATCACCGGCGCCGTGGGTCTTGCCGAAGGTGTGACCGCCGGCGATGAGCGCCACGGTTTCCTCATCGTTCATGGCCATGCGAGCGAAGGTTTCGCGGATGTCGCGCGCCGCGGCCAATGGATCGGGCGTGCCGTTCGGCCCTTCCGGGTTGACGTAGATCAGCCCCATCTGCACGGCGCCGAGATGGCCGTGAAGTTCGCGGTCGCCGGAATAGCGCTCGTCGGCGAGCCACTTGGTTTCCGATCCCCAGTCCACGTCCTGCTCGGGCTCCCAGACATCGGCGCGGCCGCCGGCGAAGCCGAAGGTCTTGAAGCCCATCGATTCCAGCGCGACGTTGCCGGTGAGGATCAACAGGTCGGCCCAGGAGATCTTCCTGCCGTATTTCTGCTTGACCGGCCACAGCAGCCGGCGCGCCTTGTCGAGATTGGCGTTGTCCGGCCAGCTGTTGAGCGGCGCGAAACGCTGCTGACCGGCGCCGGCGCCGCCACGGCCGTCGCCGATGCGATAGGTGCCGGCGCTGTGCCAGGCCATGCGGATGAAGAGCGGGCCGTAATGGCCGAAATCGGCCGGCCACCAATCCTGCGAATCGGTCATCACCTGGTGCAGATCCCCGATCACCGCATCGAGATCGAGGCTCTTGAATTCCTTGGCGTAGTCGAAGTCCTCGTCCATCGGATCCGAGAGGCTGGACTGCTGGTGGAGGACGCCAAGGTCGAGCTGGTTTGGCCACCAGTCACGGTTGCTCCTCCTTGCCGATCCATGTGGGACCGGGCATTTGCCGGCGCTGTTGTCGTCGGTTTTCGCGTCCATCTTTGCCTCCGATTTGTTGATTTTCCGGGATTTTGTTGATTTTCCGGGCAGGGCCAGCGAGCCGCGCCATCCTGGAATAGTTCCAGACTAGCCTGCCCGGCCGATAAACACAAATTGCCTTTGCTGTTTATTCTGATAGGTTTTTCTTATGATCGGTTTGACCGTCCGGCAGATGCATTATTTCGAGGCGCTGGCGCAGACGCTGCATTTCGGCCGCGCCGCCAAGCTCGCTGGCGTCAGCCAGCCGGCGCTGTCTTCGCAGATCGCCGAGATGGAGCTGCGGCTCAATTGTCGTCTGTTCGAGCGCGGCGGCAAGGCGGTGCGGATGACGGACGAGGCGCAGGGCTTGCTGCCGCGCATCGAGCGCATCCTTGCCGACGTCCGCGACATCGAGGCGACGGCCCGGCGCGGCCGCCCGGCGCTGGAAGGCCGCTTCCGGCTCGGCATCATCCCGACGGTGGCGCCCTATCTGCTGCCGCATGTGCTGCCGGAGCTGAAACGGCATTTCCCGGCCTTACAGCTGGAACTGCGCGAGGCGGTTACCGCGTCGCTGGTCGACGACACCAGCTCGGGAAAGCTCGACGCCTTCGTCGCGGCACTGCCCATCGATTACCCGGGCCTGGTCACCGAAGAACTTTTCTCGGACCGGTTCTTCCTTGCCGTGCCGGCCGGCGACCCCGCCTTCGCCTCACCGCCGGTGCCGCCGGAAAGCCCCGCGCTGGAAAGGCTGATGCTGCTGGAGGAAGGCCATTGCCTGCGCGAACAGGCGCTCGCCGTCTGCGGCAGCGTGCGGCCGGTGGCGATGGCAAGCTACGGCGCGACCAGCCTGACGACGCTCTTACAGATGGTGGCGCACGGGCTCGGCGTCACGCTCATCCCGGAAATGGCGGCAGGGCCGGCGAGCGCCATGCGCGACCTGAAGATCGTGCCGTTCCAGGAGCCGATGCCGCAGCGCACGATCTGCCTCGCTTGGCGGCGCAACAAGGTGCGCCACGACGAATGCGTCGAACTGGCCAAGATCATCCGCGGGCTGGATGCGGCGGTGCTGGCGGCGTAGAGCGGCGGATGTTGGATCCGGTTAGCCCGAAGCGGACCCGCAGGCCCCCTTCGAAAGGGACGACTTCAACCTTTTTCCCAGGCTGCGAGCAACGGGCCTTTGCTTCCGTAGACAGGGTCCTTGCGCGGCCGGCCGACCCTGGGGATCGTGACGACCGCCCTGTCATGATCGGCAGCGGTCGTACACAGGTCATAGGTGCCGGATGGAGGATAGGCGCCGACGACCAGAAAATCGTCGGATGCGGAAAGACGCTGGTGCCCGGTGCCGGCCGGAAGCACCGCGACGTCGCCGGCCTTCAGCGACAGCGTTCGCCCCTTGCTGCCGCCAAAGCGGACCTTGGCCGTGCCGCGCGCAACGCCCAGCACCTCGTGGATGCGCGAATGGTAGTGGACGTAACCGTAGATGCCGTTGCGCCAGCTATCGCCCCAGCCATTTGCTTCGAAAAGCGCCTCCATGACGGCCGCCGGATCGAAGTCTTCGGGCAGCTTCACAGCGCCGCGATAGACGACAAGCGGCCAGAACGGATGGTTGGGCACCAGGCCATCATCGCTGAACCGAAACGCGTTTGGTTTGCGCGGCCTCAGGAGGTCGGCAACCTCTCGCCTGTCCGGTCTGGCGATACCAGTGACCTGCTCGACGGCTTTCTTCGTGGTTTGCAGAATGCTCATGGTGGGCCCTTGGGGTTGGTGGAAGCTTCATGCCGATTAACCGGTTGGATGGCGGTCGGTTCCGCTGGCGGCAGAGATCTGCGAACGGTGCGGCAGTCATGGACGGTGCTTGGCGTCGCGACAAGATCCAGCACGACGAGGTGTGGAACTGGCAACAAATATTCGTCGGTCGGAGGCGGCGGCATTGGAGGGCGAGATGCGCCGTACCGTGAAACGGAAAGTCTGGTGTGACCCGAAGTCGACCTTCGCAGCCTGAATGGCTGCTTTGCGCCGCATCACAGCCGTTGGGTAGAGAAGATGGTCATCCCAAAAAGCCGAAAGTTCCGTTTGTTCGAATGATGACAACTAAGGAAATTAGGAAACAGCCTTTGCGCGCAATTCCGTGCTTTGGCGTTGCCGAGGGTGCTTCACTAGCATTGATCTTTTTGGTGCGGCATCCACGGCGCCGCGGCGTGCAGTAAGTGGAGAATACAATAGCGGTGAGGGCTGCGATCGGTGAGGTTCAGTGATGAATCATGTGCAGAGTACCAGGTCAAAATGTCTCCGCTCTGACTTCACCTTTATTAAACGACGGCCCTTGATTTTACCTCACCAGATAAGCGGCAGGGGGCGTAACGGCGCGCCGTCCCTCATTCCGTTATGCCTCGTTCTACTGTTGGCATCTCCGGCAAATGGTCAGTTGGCGCCCGAAGCGCCAGCGGTTGCCATAGCTAACGACAGCTCGTCGGTCGTGGTTTCCGAACATACCAAGGTCGACAAAGAACCGTGCAAGCCACAACCGAGCGCGCTCGGATCCTGTCTATCTAGAGAGCTGGTGCTCAGCGAAACACAGGCACTCAAGGAGGGTGCGCAAACGCGCCTGGGCGAGCATGAAGTGGCTTTACGCCGCGAATTGGCCGCAGCACGAGCGGAGCTACTCGTCATGCAGCGCAGCATACGTGAGCTAAGCGCCCAAGCACACGTGCTGGCAGACACGGTGGCTCAGCAAGCACAAGCCCTAAAAGAGCAGCAGCGAACAGACGAAGCGCTCGCGCTCGATCTGGAGACGGCGCAGCGCGTTATCGAAAGCTACAGGGCTGAAGCCAGTCTCTGGAACAGCGAGAAGGCTGCCGCGCTTGGCGCGCACCCCTCTATGGAAGCCTCCCAGCTTGCTGCGAAGCGAGCGCTTGATGACGAGCGGCACAAGGTTGAGTTCCTGGAACAAGAACTTGCCACGGCTCGCCAAACTATCGATGCTCTTAAGACAGGCGCAAATCTGGCAGCCGTCGAGCAGGCCACCGCCATAAGGGACCGACAGGTGGCCGAGGCCGCTCTAAAGCAGGTTCGAGAAAGACTCGAACGGGGACGCGAACGAGCAGATTCAGCTGTACGTGACCTCGATATTGTTCGCCAGGAGCGCGATGCTTTAAAGCAGAATTCGGTAGCATTGAGTGCGGCGCTCGACCAAGAGCGTGAAAGGGCTATCGGCCTGGCCCGCAGCCTCAGTGCGGCGCGTGAGGCAATTGATACTGTCAAGGGTAAGCGTCGGACTGCGGCTGTGGAGCGCGCGCCGAAAACACGTACCCCCGCGAGTGCACTTGCAAGTAGGTTATCGCGTTCGGGCGCCAAACCAGCCCGTAAACCGGGCTTGCCGGAAAAACAGAGAGTGAAGGTCCAAAAGTCGCCGCAAACTGCTCTGCTGGCAACCATACCTCTTCCCGCAGCATTGCTTCCAACACGGCCATCAAAAAGCTCGAGCCGCGCGAGTGAAGACTAGTGAGCGAAAGCCGCAGGGGAGACGACTATGAACAAGTATGTCGCAGCTGCGTTGGTGATCGGGACTACAATTGGGCCTGCCTCGGCACTTGAAGCAGGCGTGGGCGGTAGCGCCGGCGGTGTCGGAGTCGGTGCTGGAGTGAGCGCCGGTTCGCAAGGCGTATCTGTCGGGGCGGGCACGAGCGTCGACGGCGTAGGCGGAGCAAATGTTGGAACTTCGGTCGGTGCAGATGACGGGTCAGTCGACGCAGGCGTTGGTGCCGGCGGCAACGTTGGTGACACAAGCACAAGTGCCAGTGTGGGCGACGATCCGTCCGCCGAAAACGAGGCGGCTACCGCACCCGACAGTTCGACTGCAGCGACGGCCCCTGCCTCTGCCAAGACGGCCAGGCAATCCATCGTCCTGCCACCCGTCCTCAGGCCTTCCAAAGCCGGTGAGGGTGACTCCACCAAGGGGTATCCGTTTGGACCTCTGGGGCCACTGACACCGAAACCCGGTACGCCGATTGCGGTCGTGCGAACCTGCCGCGCGGCGATCATGGCCGCTGCAACGCCGCTGGGCGCCGTCCGTGTCCACGCGGTAAGCGCAGGCGCCTTGCATCAACGTCGGGGTGCAATCACGGCGCCGATCGAGGTGCGAATAGACTACGCAAGAGAAGACGGCATCGAAGTCCGGCAGGCGCAAGTCAGTTGTCGCCTCGATGCGTCGGGCAGGGTCACTGCAATAATATAGCACCAAGCCTGATTGACGGGGCTGCACGTCGACAGAGGGACGATCCGCTTCGCCATCTACAAGGCGGCGTTCTTCGGCGGTGGCGCCGGAGGTGAGGGCACGCTGACCTTCATGATCGCCGCTATCCCATCTCGGCTCGGCGGCATTTCGGGCGACCTCGCCTTCGAGCTTCTAAACTAGTCTAGCCCATCTGCGCCTCCCACCCCTCACGGCACAAATATCAAAAACACCCAGGTAAAAAACACCACAAGGTGCACCAGCCCGGTCAGGAACGTCGTTCTCTCCGTGCTAAAGCTCACATTGCAGATGAAAAGCGCCAGGACCAAAAGCACCGTGTCGGTCGCCGGCAGCCCCAGGGTCAGCCCTCTTCCGGTGAGCAGGCTGGCGGCGGCTATGCCCGGTATTGTCAGGCCGATCGTCGCGCAGGCCGAACCCATGGCGACGTTCAGGCCGCGCTGCAGTTCGTTGCTGAGTGCGGCACGGACCGCCGAAATCGCCTCCGGCATCAACACCAGCCCGGCGATCATCGCGCCGACAATGGCGTCGGCCTGCGGCACCTCATAGGCAATGAGCGCATCTTCGACGCTTGCCGCGACTTGCTCGGCCAGCATGACAATGCCGATCAGCCCGATCAGCAGGAGAATAGCGCCGGCGGCGAGGCTTTCGTGAGCGTCGGTTCGCACTGTGGCGCCGTGTGCTTGTGCGTCGATGAAATCGTCGCGGTGGCGGACAGTCTGCGCGAACAGAAAACCGGCATACAGCAGCACTGACAGCACGCTGACGAAGCCAAGCTGCGCCGCCGAGAACGTGCCGGGATCGGTGGTTCGCGTGTAGGTCGGCAGAATGAGCGTCATGACGCTCAGCGCGACCAGAACCGCCAGATAGGCGCTTGTGCCTTGGCGCACGATTGCCTGCTTGCGATGGCGCCAGCCGCCAAACGTCAGGCACATGCCGACAACACCGGTGGAGGTGATCATCACCGTCGAGAACACGGATTCGCGTGCAAGCGTCGGGTTGTTCGCGCCGTGCAGCATGATGGAAACGATGATCGACACTTCGATTGCCGTCACGGCGATGGTCAGCACCAACGTGCCGTACGGCTCGCCTACCCGCCGGGCCACCGCCTCGGCGTGGTCGAGCACCACGAAAATGGTGATGAACATGATCGCGCTCGACAGCGCGCCGATAAATATCCTGGTGCCCAGCGACCCTTCGTCCACCGACACCCCGCTGACCCTGACCGCGACAGCCATCGCCAGCGCGGCCAACGGCATGCCGTAGGAAATCGCCGATCTTGCGAAACCACTCATTGTCACCGTTTTGCCTTCCCGCGAATCCCGTGGAAGGGCGATTTGCAACCACTGTTGCGCACCGCGACCATCCAGAGGAATCGCATATGACAGGTCATGACGAGCTCAATCGCAGCGTACCCCACCCTTCAAGGGGAAGGGCAATCGCATTTGGAGTCTTGCGAAAATGGACCCCCACCCTAACCCTCCCCACAAGGGGGAGGGAACGCTGCCGCGCGCCCTTGCTTTCCTTTTGGCGACGAAACGCAGGCAATTTGCAAAGGTCGGCGCCACCGAAAGTCCCCCTCCCCCTTGTGGGGAGGGTCAGGGGTGGGGGTCCTCTTCGCAAGAATCCTCCTGCCCCCGCACACCTCGCCTGTCCCCTGGTCCGAAACATCATGTCATCCGCAGGCAAGCTCACACGCTAGCCGGGCGTGTTGGCCTTGACGACCTTCGTGCATTCGGGCGTCAGCTCGCTCATGTGACCGGCCAGGCATTTGACGACGCGGCCACCGCCCGGCAGCACGCCTTTGCACAATCTCTGGTAATCTGCCTGGCAGGCCTCACGCTCGGCCGCCGTCTGCGCCAGCGCCGCGGTGGCTGCCAGCTGCGTTGCCAAGAAAAGCACCCCTAACCCAATCCGCATGGAACACCCCCCTCAATATGTTGTCCAAACAACGCCTCCGTCACGCGTAGACGCAAGCCTTCTCAAGCCGTCTTCTGCGTCACCAATCCCAGTTCGTCGATCATCGCCTGGCGCATCAGGAATTTCTGCGGCTTGCCGGTCACCGTCATCGGCAATTCGGTGCGGAAGCGGATGTAGCGCGGGATCTTGAAATGGGCGATCTGGCCGGCGCAGAAGGCCTTGATCTCCTGCTCGGTGGTGATCTGGCCGGGCTTCAGCACGATCCAGGCGCACAGCTCCTCGCCGTATTTCGGGTCGGGAATGCCGAACACCTGCACCTCCTTGATCTTGGGGTGGCGATAGAGGAATTCCTCGACCTCGCGCGGATAGACGTTCTCGCCGCCGCGGATGACCATGTCCTTGACCCGGCCGACGATGTTGCAATAGCCGTCTGCGTCGATGGTGGCGAGGTCGCCGGTGTGCATCCAGCCCTCCGCGTCGATGGCCTCGCGGGTCTTCTGCTCGTCGTCCCAATAGCCCTTCATCACCGAATAGCCCCGCGTGCAGAGCTCGCCCGGCGCGCCGACCGCGACGGTGGCGCCTTCGGCGTCGATGGCCTTGACCTCGACATGCGGATGGACGCGGCCGACGGTCGAGACGCGCTTTTCCAAGGGGTCGTCGACGCTGCTCTGGAACGACACCGGGCTGGTCTCGGTCATGCCGTAGGCAATGGTCACCTCAGCCATATGCATCAGCGACACCACCTTCTTCATCACCTCGATCGGGCATGGCGAGCCGGCCATGATGCCGGTACGCAGGCTGGTGAGATCGAAGGAGGCGAACTCCGGGTGGTCGAGCAGGCCGACGAACATGGTCGGCACGCCGTAAAGCGCGGTGCAGCGTTCCATTGCCACCGCCTTCAGCGTGGCGCCGGCATCGAACCCCTCGCTCGGGAAAACCATGGTCGCGCCCTTGGTGACGCAGCCCATCGTGCCCATCGACATGCCGAAGCAGTGGTAGAGCGGCACCGGGATGCACAGCAGGTCGTCGACGGTAAGCCGGATCGCCGCGGTGACGAAATTGCCGTTGTTGACGATGTTGTTGTGGGTCAGCGTCGCGCCCTTCGGCGCGCCGGTCGTGCCAGAAGTGAACTGGATATTGATGGCGTCGTCCGGTTTCAGCCCGTCGGAAATGCGGTCGAGCCGGTCATGCTCGTCGCGCCCGGCCATCGCCAGCACATCGGCGAAATTGAACATGCCCGGCGAACTCTCCTCGTCCATGCGGATGACGATCTTCAACGCCGGCAGCTTGCTGGCGTCGAGCTTGCCGGGGGTGGCCGTGGCGATCTCCGGCGCCAGCGTCTCGATCATGCCGAGATAGTCGGAACTCCTGAACTTGGCGGCGGTGACGAGCGCTCGGCAAGCCACCTTGTTCAAGGCATATTCCAGCTCGACCAGCCGGTAGGCCGGGTTGATGTTGACCAGGATCAGGCCGATGCGGGCAGTGGCGAATTGCGTCACCAGCCATTCCCAGCGGTTCGGCGACCAGATGCCGACGCGGTCGCCTTTCTCGAGGCCGAGCGCCAGGAAGCCGGCGGCCAGCGCATCGACGGTCTCCGAGAGTTCCTCCCAGGTAAAGCGCTTGTCCTGCTCGACGAAGACAGCGGCATCGAGCGTGCCGTATTTGCTGACCGTATCGGCAAACAGCGCCGGGATCGTCAGGTTGAGCAGCGGCACGCTGCGCTCGCCCGAGACATGCGCCGTGCCGTCGACCGGCGCAATGAACGAGCCGCCATCGCGCTTGCCGCGCAGGCTGGTGGCATTCTTCAACTCGTCGAGATTGATCGGCATCGCCGTGTCCTCCGCAGACCAGCCGAGCCTATCAGCCCGGCGGGGTGGTGGAAATCCCGTCGATGGTGGGGCTTGCGCTGGAACTCGCCTGTCAGGGCCGAAAACAAAAAACCCGCCTCGGCGGGCGGGTCTTCAGGGCCAATTGGCACCATAGCGAGATTAGTAGCATAGCTGCCGGCACAAAGCAAGAACAAAATTGCTGTGCTTTAGGGAAATCGCTTCGGCTTGGCGTCAGCGGCTTGGCGAAAGCCGAGGCGATATCCGATCTCCCCCCTTGCGGGGGAGATGCCCGGCAGGGCAGAGGGGGGTGTGAAGGATCGCCAAGTTCGACTTCAGCACCCCCAACCGGGAACGGATGAGGCTCCGATTGGCTGACAGGTCGGCGGGACAGCACCCCCCTCTGGCCTGCCGGCCATCTCCCCCGCAAGGAGGGAGATTGGCATCTTGGCCGACGGCGCCTGCTCCGCAATCGTCAACCCGAGTTCACCAACGCCATCCTGGCCGCAATATCGCGCAAGATCGCCTCGTCCGCCGCCGCGCGCGCCTTCCGCGACGCGACGAGACAGGCCTGCGAGCGCAGGATGAGACCGTCGGCCAGCACCTTGAGATGGTTGGCGCGCAGCGTCGAGCCTGACGTGGTGATGTCGACGACGATATCGGCCAATCCGGCCGCCGGCGCGCCTTCGGTGGCGCCCAGGCTTTCGACGATGCGATAGACCTGGATGCCGTGCTTTTGCGAAAAGAACTGCTGGGTCAGGCGCCAGTATTTGGTGGCGATCCTGAGCCGCCGGCCATGGCGCTGGCGGAAGTCGGCGGCGACGTCGTCGAGATCGGCCATCGTGTCGACATCGAGCCAGATGTCGGGCACGGCGACGACGACATCGGCATTGCCGAAACCGAGGCGGGCGATGATTTCGGCGCGCGCCTCGCAATCGGCAAGGTTTTCGCGCAGCAGATCCTCGCCGGTGATGCCGAGATCGACCGAGCCCTGGCCGATTTCGCCCGCGATCTCGGAGGCCGACAGGAACGCTATCTCGACGCCGTCCATGCCATCGATACGGGCGCGGTATTTGCGCTCATCGCCGGGCAGGCTGACGGCAAGCCCGGCCTTGGCCAGCACCTCCAGCGCCTGCTCCTTGAGCCGGCCCTTCGACGGCAGCGCCAGCGTGATCATGGCGCCTTCTCCCGGAGCGCCTCGATGCGGTCGAGCCAGACGGAAAAACCGACGCCGGGGATCGGCGTTTTTGCGCCGAGCAGCGTCAGCAGCCGGTCGTAGCGGCCACCACCGGCGAGCGGCCGGTCGCCGCCTTGCGCCGCGATCTCGAAGACCAGGCCCGTGTAGTAATCGAGCGGGCGGCCGAAGGCAGCGTCGTAGCGGATTTCAGACATCGGCAGGCCGAGGCTTTCGATGGCCGCGGCGCGGGCGGCAAAATTCTCCAGCGCGGCGCCCAGCGAAAGGCCGGCATCGGCGGCAAAGCTTTCGAGCGCTCCGGCGGCGCTGTCGAGCGGCACGTCGATCGCCAGAAACCCCTTCAGCGCCGCAAATGCCTCGTTCGACAGCCGCACGCTGCGCAATTCGGCCTTCTCGACCAGGCGCCGCGCGATTTCGGAGGGCGAACGCCCGGCCGTTGCCGACAGGCCGGCCTCTTCCATGCCGCCGGCGATATGCGCCGAAAGAGCGTCCAGATCGCCATCAAGGACAAGGGCGGCGACCGCGCCGGCGAGCTGGCTGTTGCGCGGCGGATTGGCGAGGTCGGCAAGGGCTGCCTCCAGCATCGCCGCCGAGCCGAAGGCGCGCGCCAGCCGCATGCGCCAGCCGCGCGGCAGGCCGAGTGCTGCCAGCACCGCCTCGAAAATGGTCTGGTCGCCGAGCGTGACCACCAGCTCGCGGCCGGGCAGCACCAGCGAGAGCAGCGCATGCGCATCGGCCAGCGAGCGGGCGTCGGCGGCGGCCGTGTCGCGGTCGCCGAGGTCCTCGATACCGGCCTGGAAGAATTCGTTGCCGCCCTCGCGGCGCTGGCGAAACACCTCGCCGAGATAGGAATAGCGGCGCGGCGTGCCGGCCTGGCTGGCAATGTGGTCGAGGCAGACCGGAATGGTGAATTCCGGCCGCAGGCAAAGCGTCTGCCCGGTCTCGCTCTCAGTGAGAAAGATGCGACGCCGCAAATCCTCGCCGGCCATGTCGAGGAACGGGTCGGCCGGCTGAAGCACGGCGACTTCGACCGCATGGGTGTTGCGCGCGGCGAAGAGCGTCGCGATGTCGGATGCGATGGCGGGGCGGGAGGTCATTGATCGGTTGGGCGCGAGGCACCCCCCTCTGTCCTGCCGGACATCTCCCCCGCAAGGGGGGAGATCGGCAGCTTGGGCCCCGGCACCTTTTCTCCAACGCCGGAGATTGGCGAAAGCAGGCGCGACATCCAATCTCCCCCCTTGCGGGGGAGATGGCCGGCAGGCCAGAGGGGGGTGTTCACGCGCCACCCTTCGCGCGGTCAGCCGCCTGCGCCGCAAGTATCTTCTTCACTTCGGCAACCAGCTCACTCTCCGCCACCGTCACCTGCGCCGGCCGTGCGGCGCGCCATTCGGCGTTATCGGCGATCTCGGCCGACATGCGGGCGCCCTCAATCAGGTCCTTGATCTGCACCTCGCCCTTGGCGCGCTCGTCGCCGCCCTGGATGACAGCGACGGGGCTGCCGCGGCGGTCGGCGTATTTCAGCTGCGCCTTCATGCCGGCGCCGCCGAGATACATTTCCGAGCGGATGCCGGCGGCGCGCAGCTCGGCCACCATCTTCTGGTAGCGGCCGAGGCTTTCCGTATCCTTGTCCATGGTGAGCACGACGACCGGCGCGATGACATCGGAAATATCGAGCTTGCCCAGGTTCTTCAGCGCCGTCATCAGCCGTGAGACGCCGATGGAAAAACCTGTCGCCGGCACCGGCTCGCCGCGAAAGCGCGAGACGAGACCGTCATAACGGCCGCCGCCGCCAACCGAACCGAAGCGCACGATCTGGCCGTCCTCATTGGGGATCTCGGCCAGCAGCTCGGCCTCGTAGACCGGGCCGGTGTAATATTCGAGGCCACGCACGACGGAGGGGTCGATGCGGATGCGATCCTCACCGTAGCCGCTTTGTGCGACCATGGTTCTTATCTGCTCCAACTCTGCAAGACCCTCAACAAACGAGGCGTTCGTGATGCCCAGATGTTCGAGTTTCCTTTCCTCGATAAGATTGCTGACACCGGGGTTGATGGATCCCAGTGTCTGGATAATTTTTTCGGGATCATGCTGCGCCATGACTGTGAAATAGCTGATGACAACGTCGATTTGCGCATTGTCCAGCCCGGCGCCTTTGGTGAAATCACCGCTCTCGTCCTTGCGCCCGGCGCCCAAAAGCAGGCGCACGCCCGCGACGCCAAGCTTGTCCAGCTTGTCGATGGCCCGCAGCACGGTCAGCCGGCGGCCCGCATTCTCGTCGCCGCCGAGGCCGATGGCCTCCAGCACGCCGTCGAGCACTTTTCGGTCGTTGACGCGGATGACGTAATCGCCGCGCTTGATGCCGAGCGCCTCCATCACGTCGGCCATCATCATCGCCATCTCGGCGTCGGCGGCGACGCCCGGCGTGCCGACCGTGTCGGCATCGAACTGCATGAACTGGCGGAAGCGGCCGGGCCCGGGCTTCTCGTTGCGAAACACCCAGCCGGAGCGATAGCTGCGATAGGGTTTCGGCAGACGCTCGTAATTCTCGGCGACGAAGCGCGCCATCGGCGCGGTCAGGTCGTAGCGCAGCGACAGCCACTGGTCGTCGTCGTCCTGGAACGAGAACACGCCCTCGTTCGGCCGGTCCTGGTCGGGCAGGAACTTTCCAAGCGCATCGGTGTATTCGATGAGCGGCTGGTCGACCGGCTCGAAACCGTAGAGCTCGAAGACCGAGCGGATCGTCGCCATCATCTTCTCGACAGCGCGCAGGTCGTCGGCGCCGCGGTCGACAAAGCCGCGCGGCAGCCGCGCTTTCATCTTTTCGGATTTGTCGGCCATGGGATGGGTACTCGGTGTTTCGTGGCGCTTCGGGGATCGGTTAAATAACCGATTTCCACGGCGCCGGTGTCCTAACCGATGCAGCCGGGAGCGGCAAGGGTTTGCGCTTCTCCTTCCCCCTTGTGGGAGAAGGCAAGAAAAAGAAGCTGAAACAATTACGCCATGCGCGCGGCATCGTGCCGACACAATCCGGGCCGATAAGCGCGCCGAAACAACGGGTTCGGGCCATGGCCACGCTACAGAAGTTCGACATCATCGATAGCGGCGCACGCGACGCTTCGGTCCGGTTGCGGCCGGCCGATGGCCATGCGCCGAAGGCGACGAAGCAAATCGCGGGACCGTTCGAGATCGCGGCGCAACAGCGCAACGGGCCGACCATGCGCGACGTTCTGATGACCGGCCTGCTGGTGATCTATCCGGTGTTCGCCGCGCTGGCGGCCATCCTCGCCGGGTTTTTCCTCGCCGGCGCCGGCGGCGCCTGAGCCGCTATTTCGGCCGCTTGAAGGCTTTCCGCTCCGCCTCGACCGGCTCGCGGCAGACGCAGCCCTCGAGATGGTCGTTGACCAGCCCCATCGCCTGCATGAAGGCGTAGACGGTGGTCGGGCCGACAAAGCTCCAGCCGCGCTTCTTCAGTTCTTTCGAAATGCGGACCGAGACGGCCGTCGTCGGGTTGGCGCGCAGATGGGCGAGATCGACGATCTCGGGCCGCTCGTCCGGTCCTGGCTCGAACTTCCAGAACCATGCCGCCAGCGAGCCGGCCTCGTCGATGAGCTCGCGGGCGCGTTTGGCGTTGTTGATGGTCGACACGATCTTGCCGCGATGGCGGATGATGCCGGCATTGCCGAGCAGGCGCTCGACATCGGCGTCGGTGAAGGCGGCGATCTTGTCGACATCGAAGCCGGCGAAGGCCTCGCGAAAATTGTCGCGCTTGCGCAATATGGTCAGCCAGGACAGGCCCGACTGGAAACCCTCGAGGCAGATCTTCTCGAACAGCCGGCGGTCGTCGGCGACCGGCCGGCCCCATTCGTGGTCGTGGTAGTGCAGATAATCCGGCAGGTTGCCGTGCCAGAAGCAGCGGGCGACGCCGTCGGGACCGGCAAGCAGACCTGTCTTTTCGTCCATGGCGGAATTCCGTTCTTGTCCTGGCGTTAACGCGTTTTGACGCGGCCTTTACCGTGGCTTTACCAGATTCCTGAACCGGGCGGTAACCACACCAAAAGCTTTACTGACAGATCGGCATTTTACGCATTCCGATTCATGTTTCGGTGGCCGCTTCGCGCTCATTGTCGGCGAAATCGGGGAGGCTTTGCACCCCGGCATGTTCGACGATCAAGGTGCGTTGCGATGAAGACATTCTTGTTCCCACTGTTCGGCGCCGCCGCCGTGCTTGCCGCCGGTGCCGCCAATGCCAACGACCGCTATGCCGAGAGGCCGCCGGTGGTGGTCAGTCCCGACCTTTCGGCGCCCTGGGTGCTGCAGCTCGGCCATGCCCCGGGCACCGTGCGGCAGAGCCGGCAAGAGGCGCAGCCGCAACGGCGCTATCGGCGCCAGGCCGAACCCGATCAGCTGCGCACCGCAGCGGTGCAGGCACCGGCCAAGCGCATGATCATGCGGCCGCAGATCGACCCGATCTATCTGCCGCAGGAAGTCGCCTATGACGGCCCGCAGAAGCCGGGCACGATCGTCATCGATACGCGAGAGAATTTCCTCTATCTGGTCGAGAAGAACGGCAAGGCGCGGCGTTATGGCGTCGGCACCGGCAAGCCGGGCTTCGAATGGTCCGGCACCCACAAGATCACCAACAAGCGCGTCTGGCCGGACTGGCGGCCGCCGGCGGTGATGATCGCCCGCGAGGCCGCCAAGGGCCGTTATCTGCCGACCTATCTCGCCGGCGGCATGGAAAACCCGCTCGGCGCACGCGCGCTCTATCTCGGCTCGACCGAGTACCGTATCCACGGCACCAATCAGCCCTGGACGATCGGCGGCGCGGTGTCGTCGGGCTGCATCCGCATGCGCAACGAGGACGTGGTCGACCTTTACGAGCGGGTCAATGTTGGCACGACGGTTGTAGTGATGTAATCTGCGGTTGACCTCACCGATGATTCTGCTCAGAAGCCTCGGGAGTATTGAATAACGGGGGACGGGCCGTGTGGGGATGCGGCCAGTCACGAAAGGGCAGCGCGGCAAGCCGTGCTGCCCTTTTTGTTTCCGCCAACGCCAGCAAGAATTGACGGGAAGATTTCGCCGGCACGTCGCGCGACGGGCATGGCGGTTCGTTTTTCGCACTGCCTGTTCGCGGTTGCTTTGCTATGTGGCGGCTAAGTTCCAGACAAAGGCCCTATCTCGATGACCCTCTCCGACGACAGCCGCTATCTCCGAGGCGGCCCGGTTGCCCAACGCATCATCGCCGGCGTGCGCGAGGACGCGGCGATCGCCACCGCCGAAGGCTTTCCGCCCAAGCTGGTGTCGATCACCGTCGGCGACACGGCGGCGGTCGACGTCTATGTCCGCAACCAGCGCGCCAAGGCGGGGCTTGCCGGCATCGGCTTCGAGGAAAGGCGCTTTCGCGCCGACATCACTGCCGGCGAACTCGAAGCGGCGATCCACGGCCTCAACGCCGACCCGCGCGTCACCGGCATCATCATCCAGCGACCGGTGCCGGTGCACATCCCGATCAAGACGCTGCAGGCGGCGGTGCATCCGCTCAAGGACGTCGAAGGCATGCATCCGGCCTCGATCGGCAACATCGTCTACAACCAGCTCGATCTGGCGCCCTGCACGGCGGCTGCCTCGGTCGAACTGCTCAAGGAAACCGGCCTCGACCTGAAGGGGCTCGAAGTGGTGGTCGTCGGCCATTCCGAGATCGTCGGCAAGCCGATCGCTTTCCTTTTGATGAGCGAAGGCGCGACGGTGACGGTCTGCCATCACATGACGCGCTCGGTGGCGGCACACGCACGCCGCGCCGACGCGCTGTTCGTCGCCGTGGGCAAGCCGCGGCTGATCAAGGCCGATATGGTCAAGCCGGGTGCGGCCGTCATCGATATCGGCATCAATTCGGAGATCGGGCCAGACGGCGAGAGCCGCATCGTCGGCGACGTCGATGCCGAGAGCGTTAGGCATGTCGCGTCGTGGATCACGCCGGTGCCTGGCGGCGTCGGCCCGATCACCGTGGCGATCCTGCTGCGCAACACCATGGTGGCGCTCAGCCGCCAGCGCGCGCGCTACCAGGCAACCTACGGCACGGCGGACAGACTGGCGGCCGAGTAGACGACTGGCGGATCACTGGGCCGCGATAGCCGCCCTCTCTTCGCGAACGCCTTCGGGCTTCGGCCCGCCATAGGCCCAGTCGAGCAGCTTTATCGTATGGACCACCGGCAGCTTCGCGGCAGAGGCGATCTGGGTGATGCAGCCGATATTGCCGGTGGCGACGATTTCAGCGCCGGTCGCCTCGATATTCCTGACCTTGCGGTCGCGCAGCGTCGCCGAAATCCCGGGCTGCAGGATGTTGTAGGTGCCGGCCGAACCGCAGCAGAGATGCCCTTCGCGCGGCTCGCGCACGACGAACCCGGCTTTGGCCAGAAGCTCCTTCGGCTGGCGGGTGATCTTCTGGCCGTGCTGCATCGAGCAGGCGGAGTGATAGGCGACGACGGTGCCCGGCTTGCGCACCGGCTCGGGCAGGTCGAGGCTCACGAGGTATTCGGTGATGTCCTTGGCCAGCGCCGAGACGCGCGCCGCCTTGCCGGCATAGGCCGGATCGAGGCGCATCATGAAGCCATAATCCTTGATCGTGGTGCCACAGCCTGACGCGGTGATGACGATGGCATCGAGCCCGCCTTGCTCGATGGCGCGCGTCCAGGCGTCGACATTCTGCCTGGCCGACGCCAGGGCAGCCGCCTCGCGGCCCATGTGATGCACCAGCGCGCCGCAGCAGCCCTCGCCCTCGGGCACCACGACCTCAACGCCAAGCCGGGTCAGCAGCGAAATCGTCGTGTCGTTGATGCCGGGATCGAGCACGGATTGCGCGCAGCCGGTGAGGATGGCGACGCGGCCATTTTTCTTCGCGCCCTGCCCGGCATGGACGCCCGGCGAGGCCATCGGCGAGACTGCCGGGACCGACGCGGGTGCGAGCTTGAGCATAGCGCCCAGAGGCCTCAAGGCCTGGATTTTCTCAAACAGGCCGGCGAATGGCTGGCCGAGCTTCGCCAGCTTGAGCGCCGCGCGGAAACGCGAGGGATAGGGCAGCACGAAGGCCAGCATGGCGCGGGTCAGACGATCGGCCAGGGGACGCTTGTAGGTCTCCTCGATGTGGGCGCGGGCGTGGTCGACCAGATGCATGTAGTTGACGCCCGACGGACAGGTGGTCATGCAGGCGAGGCAGGACAGGCAGCGGTCGATATGGGTGACGATCTCCTTGTCGGCCGGCCGGCCATTTTCCAGCATGTCCTTGATCAGGTAAATCCGGCCGCGCGGCGAATCCAGCTCGTTGCCGAGCGTCACATAGGTCGGGCAGGTGGCGGTGCAGAAGCCGCAATGTACGCATTTGCGCAGGATCTTCTCCGATTCCGCGACATGCGGATCGGCGAGCTGGGCAGCTGAGAAATTGGTCTGCACGTAAACAAATCCTTACCGTTTGAGCATGATCTTTTCCCAAAACCGGTACCCACTTTTGGGGATCACGCTCATAATCCTAGAAACCAGCTTTCGGGGTTCTTGACCGCTTCGCCGCGCTGCAGCGCCTGCAGGCCGAGAATGCAGCGGGCGATGAACCAGACGGCAACGGCGAAAATCAGCACGACACCGATGACCACGATCATCAGCAGCGCCGAGATCAGTGCATAGAGCAGGCCGATCCAGAAGGTGCGGATCAGGAATGTGTAGTGGCCTTCGACGAAGCCGCCGGCCTTGCCGCGATTGATATAGGCCAGGACGATGCCGACAATGCCGCTGACGCCGATGGCCAGGCCGGCGAGATAGAGGATGTAGATGACCAGCGCGTTGGTCGGGCCGGGCTCCAGCCAGCGGTCGGTCTGGCGTGACGTACCGTTTTGGCCTGGATCGCTCATTGTGCTCCTCCCTCGGTTGCCGGCGCGAGAGTAGCAGAGCTTGCGCCCGGCGCCATACGGCCGGGATTGAGGATATTCTTCGGGTCGAATCCGGCCTTCAGCCGCGCCGACAGTGCTGCCAGTTGCGGCGCTTGCGGTTCGAACACCGGTACGGCGGCGCGGTGCGAAGGGGTTGCGCGCACCAGCGTCGCATGGCCGCCGCCATGTCTTCTGATCAGGCCGCGCAACAGGCCAGCCTCGGGATCGTCCTGCTGCATGCGGAGCCAGATCAGCCCGCCCTGCCAATCATAGAAGGCATCGACCGGGGCCTGCATGCGCAGCGCCAGCACCATCTGGTGGCCCCGCGACGGCGCCATCGAGACGCGCCACACCGGCCTTTCGCTGCCATCGGCGAACGGCGCGCAGTCGCGGACACCGCGCCAGACCGAGTACGAGACCGAACCGGAAATCTCCTGCAGCGGCCCAGCGTTTTTCAGCAGGTCTTTCAGCGCGGCAATGCGGTAAGCGACCGACGGGCCGAAGCCCTCGATGCGCAGCAGCGTCGCGGCATCGCTGCCGAGACTGCCGCCGGCGACCCTGGCTGCGACCCGTTCGGGAAGATGGGCAGCACTCGACACTTCGGCGCTGGAACCCAGCGCCAGCGCCATGGCGGCGGCGGCGTGATCGTCGAGCAGGCCGCGGATGGCAAGCGTGACTTCGGTCTCGGCAGCAGGCAGCACCTTGAAGGTGACGTCCGTGAGCACCGCCAGCGTGCCCCAGCTGTTGGCCATCAGCTTGGACAGATCGTAGCCGGTGACGTTCTTGACGACGCGGCCGCCCGACTTGAAGGCCTCGCCGCGCCCGGAAACGGCAGATATGCCGAGAATGTGGTCGCGCGCAGCACCGGCCTTCAGCCGGCGCGGGCCGGAAAGGTTCGCGGCGAGTGCGCCGCCGATCGTGCCTCGCGCTGGCTCACCGCCGAGCAGCGGGCCGTAATCCATCGGTTCGAAGGCAAGTTGCTGGCCGTTTTCGGCAAGCAGGCTTTCGATTTCGGCCAACGGCGTGCCGGCTTTTCCCGACAGCACCAGTTCGGCCGGCTCGTAAAGCATGACGCCGGAGAGTTTGGAAAGATCGAGCGTATGCTCGCTCTGCTGCGGCCGGCCGATGCCGCGCTTGGAGCCGTGGCCGAGGATTTCGAGCGGCGAGTCTTCCGCCGCTGCCCAAGCGACGGTGGAGACGGTTTCCGCTGATGTGGTCGGGGTGAAGGTGGTCATGCGGCAGAACCACCAGTCGTAAATGACGAGAGGCCGCGATCCTTCCCACCCCCCTCTGTCCTGCCGGACATCTCCCCCGCAAGGGGGGAGATCGGATGTCGCTTAGGCTTTCGCCAACCATCAACGCTTGAAGGCGAGCAGGACGTTGAAGCAGCCAATCTCCCCCCTTGCGGGGGAGATGTCCGGCAGGACAGAGGGGGGTGTCCAAGCGCCAACATACCCTCAAAACCTCGGAATGTCCGGAAACGCCACTTGGCCGCGATGCACGTGCATCCGCCCGAGCTCGGCGCATCGCCTCAATTGCGGGAAGACCTTGCCGGGATTCAAAAGATGGTTGGGGTCGAAGGCGCATTTGACGCGCATCTGCTGGTCGAGGTCGATCTGGTTGAACATTTCCGGCATCAGGTCGCGCTTCTCGATGCCGACCCCGTGCTCTCCGGTCAGCACGCCACCGACCTTGACGCAGAGCCGCAATATGTCGGCGCCGAAACTCTCCGCCTTGTCGAGTTCGCCCGGCACGTTGGCGTCATAGAGGATGAGCGGGTGCAGATTGCCGTCGCCGGCGTGGAAGACATTGGCGACGCCGAGCCCGTATTTCTGCGACAGCTCGCGCATGCCGGCGAGCACGCGCGGCAGTTCCTTGCGCGGGATGGTGCCGTCCATGCAATAATAGTCGGGCAAGATGCGGCCGACCGCCGGGAACGCCGCCTTGCGGCCGGCCCAGAAGCTCAGCCGCTGCTGTTCCGACTGCGAAATGCGGCATGTGGTCGAGCCGTTCCTGTAGGCGATGGCTTCGACCAGGCCGATCAGGTGATCGACCTCGACACCCGGCCCGTCCAGCTCGACGATCAGCAGCGCCTCGACATCGAGCGGATAGCCGGCCTGGACGAAATCCTCGGCGGCGTGGATGGCCGGACGGTCCATCATCTCCATGCCGCCCGGAATGATGCCGGCGCCGATGATGTCGGCAACGCATTGGCCGGCCTGCTCGCTGGTCGGGAAACCGATCAGCAGGGCACGCGCCGTCTCCGGCTTCTTCAGGATGCGTACGGTGACCTCGGTTACGACGCCGAGCAGTCCTTCGGAGCCGGTCATGACGCCGAGCAGGTCGTAGCCTTCCGCGTCGAGATGGCTGCCGCCGAGGCGCACCACCTCGCCATTCATCAGCACCATCTCGATGCCGAGCACATTGTTGGCGGTGAGACCGTATTTCAGGCAGTGCACACCGCCGGAATTTTCCGCGACATTGCCGCCGATCGAGCAGGCGATCTGGGAGGATGGATCGGGGGCGTAGTAGAAGCCCTCCTGCTCGACGGCGGTGGTGATGCCGAGATTGGTGACGCCGGGCTGGGCGACGACGACGCGGTTCTGAAAATCGATCTCGAGGATGCGGTTGAAGCGGCTCATCACCAGCAGCACCGCGTCTTCGAGCGGCAGCGCACCGCCGGAGAGCGAGGTGCCGGAGCCGCGCGGCACGACGCGGATGTTGCGTTCGCTGCAATATTTCAGCACGCGCGAGACCTGGGCCACGGTTTGCGGCAGTACAACGACGAGCGGCAATTGCCGGTAGGCGGTGAGCCCGTCGCTCTCGAAGGCGCGCATGGCATTGGCGGCGTCGACGACGCCCTCGCCCGGCACCATGATGCGCACATCGGCGACGATCTCGTCGCGCCGGCGCATCGTGGCGTCGTCTGGTTTCGGCATGGCAAGGCCGGACATCGACAGCCTCCTTCGATCGACTGGTAAAAATCTTTTACCAGCGACAGTGGTCGCTTGCAAATGCCGCGTTGGACGGGATCAGAGGCCTATGGCCGAGACCGCCTTCCGCAGCGGCAATCTGCCGCTGCGCCCCACATTACTCGCCCGGCTGCTTGCCTGGTTCGGAGTGCATGCGGCGGACGCGGCGCACGCCCCACCAGACGAGCACGACGGCGAGCGGCACCGAGGCGGCGGTGACCATTTCCGGCGCGAAGGCATGGCCGAAGATCGAGGCGCCCTTGGCGACGTAGCCGATGAGGCCGACGACATAGTAGGAAACCGCGGCGACCGAGAGCCCCTCCACCGTCTGCTGCAGCCGCAATTGCAGGCGGGCGCGATTGTTCATCGATGCCAAAAGATCGCGGTTCTGCTTCTCGACCTCGACGTCGACCCAGGTGCGCAGCAGTGTGGTGGCACGGGTGAGCTTCGTCGACAGGTTGGCCTGGCGCTCCTCGACCGAACGGCAGGTACGCATCGCCGGCGCCACGCGGCGCTGCAGAAAACCGCCCCAGGTGTCGTAGCCGGGCACCGCCTCTTCATCGAGCGCTTCCAGCCGTTCGCGAACGATGCCGTCATAGGCGCGGCTGGCGCCGAAGCGGTAGAGGCTGGAAGCGGCATCGGCCTCCAGCTCGGCGGCCAGTTCGGTCAAGTCGGCAAGTAGCGTCTGGCTGTCGCGGGTCTCAGCGACCTTCATTTCCAAGGTGGTCTGAGCCAGCCTGTCTTCGATGCGGCGGGCGCGACCGGACAGCGTCAGCGCCAGCGGCAGCCCAAGCATGGCCAGCGTGCGGTAGGTCTCGATGTCGATCAGCCGCTGTGACAGTGCCCCGGTGCGCGCCGGGGTCAGGCCGCGGTCGAGCACCAGCATGCGGGTCAAGCCGTCGCCGTCCTGGCGGAAATCGGTGACGATGGCGGCGTTGCCGCGCTCGACCAGCGAGTAGCACAGGCTGGTCGGGTCGAAGCCGGCGATCAGCCTCTCGTTCGCCGGCGTCCATTTGCGGATTTCGAGCCTAATGCCGGAAATCACCGTGCCCGGCGGCGAAAACCCGTTGCCGAAGGGTGTGTCCTCTTGCCCTCTGCCGTTTTCGGCGAGCGGTCCTTCCCAGAGGTAGGTCGAGAACTCCGTGTGCCGTTCCCAGCGCAGCGAGCCCTTGCCCCATTTCATCGCGTGATGGCGGGCGTGGGGGTCGGGCGCGGTGATGCCGAGGCGTCGCGACAATTCGGAAAGCACGGCCTGATCGACGCCGGATCCAGCTTCGGTCATGAAGGAAAGCTGCACCAGCACGCGCGGCTTTTCGACCAGCGGATGCGGCCGGGCGTGGACCTCGCCGAGCGCGCCGGGCCGACCTTCATGCGCCGGAAAGCCCATGACGGTGCCGCCCACGGCTTTGGCGCGCAGCTGGAATTCGAGGTTGGACGGGTCGGCGTCTGGCACGGCTGGTCCCCCGGGCTTCTCTGAGCCCTTTGGCGATGATGTCTCTCTTGTTCACGGAAACGCCGAACCGCTCTATCTCTTTGATTCTGCGCAATTCCGGACGGAAAACCGTTTCACACTTTTCCTGGAATGCTCTAGAGGCAATCGCCCGAGGACGCAAACGCCCAATTTAGCTTACGCTGATATGAAGCCGCGGCAGTGAACGGGTCCGGCCGGCGAATTGGATAAATAATTTGACCAGTTGGCGACGCTGGCTTTATCTTGCGCCACATCGGTTCAACCTCCAGGCACCCCGTTTGAGCGACATTTTCTCCCGGATCGAGCATTCGCGCACCGCCGACGAGGTGGTGCAGCAGATCGAGAGCCTGATCCTCGAAGGCGTACTGCGCACCGGCGACCGGCTGCCGGGTGAGCGCGAGCTGGCGCGCCAGTTCGAGGTGTCGCGGCCGATCCTGCGCGATGCCTTGAAAGCCTTGGAAGGGCGCGGGCTGTTGACGACACGGCCAGGCGGCGGCACGCATGTCGCCGATGTCATCGGCCAGCTGTTCACCAAGCCGGTGACCGACCTGATCTCGATGCATCGCAAGGCGGTGACCGACTATCTGGAGTACCGCCGCGAGATCGAGGCGGTGGCTGCGGAATATGCGGCGCGGCGTGCCACATCTGACGATCTGGCGCTGCTCGACCGCATCATGGCGCGCATGGACGAGGCGCACCGGACCGCCAATTTCGACGACGAGGCGGAAATCGACATCGAGTTCCATCACGCGATCTGCGAATGCGCGCACAATATTATCCTGCTGCACACGCTGCGCTCCTGTTATCGGCTGCTGTCGGAAGGCGTGTTCCAGAACCGGCGGCTGGTGTTCAACGTGCCGGGCGCGCGCGAGGCGCTGCTTTCGCAACACCGGGCAATCTATGCGGCGGTCAAGGCCGGCGATCCGGCTACGGCGCGGCAGGCGGCGATGGACCACATCTCCTACGTCGAACGATCGATGGCCGAGGCCGAGCGCAGCGGCGACTGGCAGCGCGTGTCGCGGCTGAGGCTCAGGCAACGCTCCGAGCCCGGTGACGGTGAGGCGGCAAGAAAACAGCCGTAGGCCCCGCCCAGAAAATCCAACGCGAACCAGCGAAGAACCAGCGGAAAAAGATCCATGAGCAGCATTCTCACCATCGCCGACCTCAAGGACCTGGCGCGCCGCCGCGTGCCGAAGATGTTCTTCGACTACGCCGATTCCGGCGCCTGGACCGAAAGCACCTACCGCGCCAACGAAGAGGATTTCCAGAAGATCAAGTTCCGCCAGCGCGTGCTTGTCGACATGGACAACCGCTCGCTGGAATCGACCATGATCGGCGAGAAAGTGACGATGCCGGTGGCGCTGGCGCCGACCGGCATGACCGGCATGCAGCACCCGGACGGCGAGATGCTGGCGGCGCAGGCGGCGGAAGAATTCGGTGTGCCGTTCACGCTGTCGACAATGAGCATCTGCTCGATCGAGGATGTCGCGTCGGTGACCAGGAAGCCGTTCTGGTTCCAGCTCTATGTGCTGCGCGACAAGGACTTCGTCTTCGATTTGATCGACCGCGCAAAAGCGGCGAAATGTTCGGCACTGGTGCTGACGCTCGACCTGCAGATCCTCGGTCAGCGCCACAAGGATATCCGCAACGGGCTTTCGGCGCCGCCGCGAATGACGCCGAAGCACATCTGGCAGATGGCGACAAGGCCGCGCTGGTGCGTCGGCATGGCCGGGACCAAGCGCCGGAGCTTCCGCAACATCGTCGGCCATGCCAAGGGCGTCGGCGACCTCGCCTCGCTGTCGTCGTGGACGAAGGAGCAGTTCGATCCGCATCTGTCGTGGAAGGACGTCGCCTGGATCAAGGAGCGCTGGGGCGGCAAGCTGATCCTGAAAGGCATACTCGACAAGGAAGATGCGCTGATGGCGGCCAGGACAGGCGCCGACGCGATCATCGTTTCCAACCATGGCGGCCGCCAGCTCGACGGCGCCTCGTCATCGATCATGGCGCTGGAAGAGATCGCCGACGCCGTCGGCGACGCGATCGAGGTGCACATGGACGGCGGCATCCGTTCCGGCCAGGACGTGCTCAAAGCATTGTGCCTCGGCGCCAAGGGCACCTATATCGGCCGGCCTTTCCTGTACGGCCTCGGCGCACTCGGCAAGGAAGGGGTTACCAAGGCGCTGGAAATCATCCGCAAGGAGATGGACATAACGCTGGCACTGTGCGGAAAGCGTCTGGTCACCGACATGGGCAAGGATCAGCTCCGGCGCTAAAGTCCCGTGACGGCATGATCACGGAGGCGACGCAGCCATTGACGGAGCCCGGCATCAGTTTCTACGAGGCGCGCGGACCGCAAGGCATGCGCCTTTACGCGATCGGCGATGTGCACGGCCGGCTCGACCTGCTGACCGCCATGCACCGGCGGATCGAGGCGGAGCTCGGACAAAGGCCGTCGACCGATTGGCGCGTTATCCATCTCGGCGACTATGTCGACCGGGGTCCGGACTCCAAAGGCGTCGTCGATTTCCTGATCGACGCGCAAAAACGCGATCCGCGTCACCTGATGCTGGCCGGAAATCATGATCTCGGCTTCCTCGATTTTCTCGATGTCCCCGATCCGGACGGCCTGTTCATGCGCTATGGCGGCATCCAGACGGCGCTATCCTATGGCGTGTCGCTCGGTGGCAGCAGCAACTGGTTTGGCCGCGCCGATGCGGCCTTGCGGCAAGGGCACGCCGCGCTGGTCGAGGCGGTGCCGCAGAACCATGTCGAGTTCCTGCGCTCGCTGGCCTTTTCAGTGACATTCGGCGACTTCTTCTTCTGTCACGCCGGCATCCGGCCCGGCATTGCGCTGGAAAGCCAGAGCCCGCAGGACCTGATCTGGATCCGCGAGGTCTTCCACGACCACACCGGCCTTCATCCCAAGATCGTGGTGCACGGCCATACGCCGGTGGCCAAACCCGAGATCACCGGCAACCGCGTCAATGTCGACACCCTCGCCTGGCACTCAGGAAATCTCACCGCGCTCGTCGTGGATGGCGCGGAGAAACGTATCCTGACGGTGACGGGTGAGCGGGCGTAGGTAAGGCGTGAGGTTATGTGCAGAGGGTCTAGCGAAGCGCGGCGGTGACGCCGTAGCCGTCAACGGCATTGTGGTCGTTGGCCGCGTCGGCGGAATAAATGCCGAGGCCGCACAAGACGATAGCCGACAACATGACAAAGGACAAAAAGGCTGCTTTCACGGACGTCATCTCTTGTTGAGCTTCCTGCATCTATGCACGAGCGGGTTACCAATGCGTTGAAACGCAAAATACGTCGCAAATGTCGGACGGTTTCGCGCTTCTAGGCATGTTCTGTATCGGCGGTGTGTCGCGCGGGTCACAGGAAAGGTTCATCGCGGTTGCACGCAAGATGCAGAGCGCGCGCCTTTTAGGCTGGCGGACAGACACAGGCCAAGGATGAAACGCGTTATCCCCGGCGGATTTGCCGCCGCGTGCCAAATATGCAACGTCGCCAAATACGTTGACTATATGGGCCGTCAGATCGTCGCCACCCAGGCGCGGGCGATGGCCAGGCCGGCGGCATCGGCTTGCGGTCCGTTGCGGGCCATTTCGTCGTCGAGCCGGACGGCCCAATCCGGATGGCGTTCGGCGATCAACGGTGCAAAGGACGTGCTCCAGTCGCGAACCATCGGCCGGTCGGCCTCGAAATGAAACTGGAAGCCATAGACGGCGCGGCCGATGCGGAACGCCTGGTTCTCGGCGACGGCGTTGCCGGCCAGCCGCACGGCAGTCTCGGGCAAGGCAAAGGTGTCGTCGTGCCACTGGAAGATCGGGAATTTTTCGGGCAAGGCGGCGAGCACCGGATCGGCCTGCGCCGCCGCGGTGAGCGCGACCTCGTGCCAGCCGAACTCCGATGCGGCGCCGATCTGGTTCTCGCCGCCAAAGGCGCGCGCGACCAATTGGCCGCCAAGACAGATGCCGAGCACCGCGCGATCCCTCTCGGCAAAGTCGCGCGTCAGGTCGAGCAGGCCCGGAAAGTAAGGACAGAGCTCGTCGTCCAGCGCATTCTGCGCGCCGCCGAGCACCACCATGGCGTCATGCCCGCCGCTATCTTGCGGCAGCGCGTCGCCGCAGTAGGGACGGCGCAGGTCGATAGCGGCACCCGCCTCGACAAGGGCCGCGCCGATCTGGCCAAGGCCCTCATTGTCGAAGTTCTGGACAACTAAGACCCGCATCGAAACCTGCTGACATGAAATTGATGCAACGAGCGATATCATGGCGCCAGCATTGCAGCCAACAGGGAACGCCTATGCCACTGCAAAACCGGGTCGACCCGTTCGGCGCCATCCATGCCGTGCCGGAGCGCGGCCTGTTCATGGGCAATCGCGGCATCATTCACGACCCCGAGACGAGAACGCTGTTGAAGAAGCGCTGGGCGCTGCAAGCCTGGATCATCTGCGTCTGCGAATTCGGCAACGTGCGGCGCGAGCCGATGGGCCGCAACCGGGCTGGCGGCAAGGCCGGCTGGACCGAACTGTTTTTCCTCGACGAGGTGACGGCGCTGGCGGCCGGGCACCGTCCCTGCTTCTTCTGCCGGCGCGAGCGGGCCAGGGATTTTGTCCGGCGTTTCGGCGACGCCTTCGGCATTGCCGAGCCACGCGCGCCGCAACTCGACAAGCGCCTGCACAAGGAGCGCCTGGCATCGGGCGGGCGGGCGACGAGACTGAAACCGGAAGCGCTTGCGGATTTGCCGGACGGCACCATGATCTCGTCAGGAAACAGGGCGTACGCCCTGTTTGACGGCGCCGCGCTGCCCTGGAGTTTCGGCGGTTATGGCGAACCGGTGGGATTCGGCGATTTTACCGACGGTCCAATCGGCCTGCTCACGCCGGCGACAACTGTTTCCGTGCTGAAGCGTGGCTACAGACCTGTCTGGCACGCCAGCGCGGAGGCTTGACGCCGGCGATGGCCTCGCCCATTCCTCGGCGATGCGCGCCAATTACAAGATGCAGCGGCTGTTCGTGCCGGACGGGCTTGGACCGGACATCGAGTTCGACGTCGGCCCGCAGCAGAGCCATTATCTCTCGCACGTGCTGCGGCTCGGCGAAGGCGCCGAAATTCTGGTCTTCAACGGCCGCGACGGCGAATGGTCGGCTGCGATCGCGGCAAAATCGAAGAAGGCGTTGCGCCTGAAGTTGCTGGCATTGCAGCGGCCGCAGCCGCCGTTGCCCGATCTCGTCTACTGTTTCGCGCCGCTGAAGCAAGGGCGGCTCGACTACCTCGTGCAAAAGGCGGTGGAGATGGGCGCCGGCATCCTGCAGCCGGTCATCACCCAGCATACGCAAGTGGCAAAACCCGGCATCGAGCGCCTGCGCGCCAATGTCGTCGAGGCGGCCGAGCAATGCGGCATATTGGCGGTGCCGGAGCTGCGCGAAGCGGAAAAATTCGAGCGCCTGCTGGCGGGCTGGGACCGCGAGCGGCGGCTGATCTTCTGCGACGAGGATGCATCGACCAACAATCCCCTGCCGGCATTGCAGGCGGTGCGGGAGGGAAAGCTCGGTCTGCTGGTCGGGCCTGAGGGCGGCTTTTCCGACGAGGAGCGCAGGATGCTGAGAGCGCTGCCCTTCGTTACCGCCATTCCGCTCGGGCCGCGCATCCTGCGAGCGGATACGGCGGCGGTGGCGGCACTGGCGCTGATCCAGGCGACAATCGGCGATTGGTGATCAATTCCCGTTACCCTCTGGCTCAGGATTTTTCGCTTGATCGGCTACTGACATTTCGTCCATCTAGCGCCGGCAGTGGCCGCGTGTCCTTTCGGACGCGCAAAGGACGCTGTAGCATTTGATTGGGCACCTGATCCCTTCCGAAAATCGAAGCCGGTTTTCGGGGTCATGTGCGGAGGGCTATTATGGCGCGCGATACCACCGATTTCCGGCCGATCGAAGGCGCCGACGAACTCGTCGAGCACCTGGCCGAAGGCAACAAGCCGCGCGACAAATGGCGCATCGGCACCGAGCACGAGAAATTCCCGTTCTATGTCGACGGCAATGCCCCGGTGCCCTATGGCGGCGAGCGCGGCATCCGCGCCATCCTCGAAGGCATGCAGGACAAACTCGGCTGGGACCCGATCATGGATGCCGGCCGCATCATCGGACTGGTCGAGCCGACCGGTCAGGGCGCGATCTCGCTGGAGCCAGGCGGCCAGTTCGAGCTCTCCGGCGCGCCGCTGGAGACGATCCACCAGACCTGCCGCGAAGGCAATGCCCATCTGGCGCAGGTGCGCGAGATCGCCGAACCGATGGGCATTCGTTTTCTCGGCCTTGGCGGCAGCCCGAAATGGTCGCTGGCCGAGACGCCGAAAATGCCGAAATCGCGCTACGAGATCATGACCCGCTACATGCCCAAGGTCGGTACCAAGGGCCTCGACATGATGTACCGGACCTGCACGATCCAGGTGAACCTCGACTTCGAAAGCGAAGCCGACATGCGCCGCAAGATGCAGGTGTCGCTGAAATTGCAGCCACTGTCGACGGCGCTGTTTGCCAACTCGCCCTTCACCGAAAGCCGGCCGAACGGCTTGCAGAGCTGGCGCGGCGAGATCTGGCGCGACACCGACAATCAGCGCTCCGGCCTGCTCGAATTCTGCTTCTCGCCCGATTTCGGCTTTGCCGATTATGTCGAATGGGCGCTCGACGTGCCGATGTATTTCATCATCCGCGACGGTCAGTACCACGACATGACGCACATCACCTTCCGCCAGTTCATGGCGGGCGCTGCCCGTGACGAACTGCCGGACGGGCTGCCGACGATGGGCGACTGGGCGAACCATCTGTCGACGCTGTTCCCGGACGTGCGGCTGAAGCGCTTTCTCGAAATGCGCGGCGCCGATGGCGGGCCGTGGCGGCGCATCTGCGCGCTGCCGGCCTTCTGGGTCGGGCTGCTCTACGACGCGGCAGCGCTCGACGCGGCCGAGGCGCTGACCTCGAGCTGGAGCTATGACGAAGTGCTGGCGATGCGCAACGCGGTGCCGCAACAGGGCATTTCGGCGCCCTTCCGCAACACGACGTTGCGCGAGATCGCCCGCGACGTGCTCGTCATCTCGCGCATGGGACTGAAGAACCGTGGCCGCAAGAACCGCGACGGCTACGACGAGACCTCGTTCCTCAACACGCTGGACGAGGTCGTCGCGCGCGGCACGACCAGCGCCGAGGAGATGCTCTCCGCCTACCACACACGCTGGGGCGGCTCGATCGAGCCGGTGTTCATGGAATACGCGTATTAACGCTTCGCAATCCGCATGAGCCACGGTCCGGCAAATTCGCTTCAATCAGTGATGGAAACGAACTAGGCTTCTCCAACGAGGATTTTCCCGGAGGAGAAAACAATGCCTTCCTTGTTCGATATTCTGGCACAGGCCCAGAACGGCAACGGCATGCAGGCGCTGGCCCAGCAGTTCGGGCTGTCGCAGCAGCAGACGCAGGCGGCGGTCGCGGCGCTGCTGCCGGCCTTTTCGCAGGGGCTCAAGCGCAACACGGCGGACCCTTACGGGCTCGGCTCCTTCATGACGGCGATGGCCAGCGGCCAGCACGCTAAATATTTCGAGGATGCAAGCCGGGCCTTCTCGCCGCAGGGCCTCGATGAAGGCAACGGCATTCTCGGCCATCTGTTCGGCTCGAAGGACCTGTCGCGGGCCGTTGCCAACCAGGCCGCGCAGGCGAGTGGCGTCAGCCAGCAGGTGCTGCAGCAGATGCTGCCGGCAATCGCCTCGATGATGATGGGCGGGCTGTTCAAGCAGACCACCAACCAGCTAGGCGGACAGATGCATGCGGCAGGCAGTGGCGGCAATCCGCTCGGCGAACTCATCGAGCAGATGATGCGGCAGGCGGGCGGCGGCAGCCAGGCACCGGCCCCTCAGCCTGCAGGCCACACGGATAACCCGCTCGGCAAGATGCTGCAGGACATGTTCGGCGGCGGGCAGCAGCCGCAAAGCCAGCCGCAGCAGACACAGAACCCTTATGGTGACAATCCGCTCGGCAAGGTGCTGCAGGATATGTTCGGCGGCGGTGCACCACAGCCACAGCAGCCGCAGAACCAACCCCAGCAGACACAGAACCCTTATGGTGACAATCCGCTCGGCAAAGTACTGCAGGACATGTTCGGCGGTGGCGCACAACAGTCTCAGCCGCATCAGGCGCCGCAGCAGACGCCGCAGCCGCAGACCAATCCGAGCGGCAGGCCGAGAAATCCGTTCGACGACCTGTTCGGCAAGATGTTCGAGACAGGCGCCCAGCAGCGCGACGACTACCAGAAAGGGATGGAGTCGATCTTCGACCAGTTCAAGCAGGGCATGGGCCGGCGCTAGACCAGAAACCGGCAACCCCAATCATCAGTGCCGCCCAAAAAAGAAAGCCCGGTCCTGGGAGGACCGGGCAGCGCGCAGGCTGGCCGGGGGGATCCGGCAGGGAGTGGGGAGCCTGCGTAACTTGGTGGCGTCGTGCCTCAAAAGGTTCAATGCGACCAAAATCGCGAATTCGTGCGATCACACCACCTTGCGGGCAAGATCCTCGATCGTTTCGGCGCGCTCGATGGCGATGACGCGAAGCCTTTCTGTCGGATCTCGGCCAAAGGGTACACCGACAGCAACGTGCAGGTCGGCGCGGGTCAGGCCGATGTCGGCGAGCTCGGCATCCGACATCTCGCCGAGGCGATAAAAGGCGCGGCGGTTTTTCCAGGCGCGGTAAACATTGGCAGCGGCATTGGCCACGCGCGTCGCAACGGCCGGACGCGAGGTGATGCGCGAGGTCTCGGTGGCGAAATCAAACGTAGCCATGTCGGTCTCCTTCACATTCGAACGGGCGAAACCGGTCGATCGGGCGCTGGCAACAGCGGCCGTTCCGGCTTCGATTCACATGCGTTCATGTGGACAATCGGAATTTGCCATGGCCCGATTGATTAATCCAACGAATGTTTCTAATCTTTAGCATCAGCATCAATGATGGATTAGGCCAATGAAAGCGCCGCTCGATCTCGATCAGTTGCAGACCTTCATCTCGATTGTGGACACCGGCAGCTTTACCCGCGCGGCGGAAGCGGTGCATCGGACCCAGTCTGCGGTGTCGATGCAGATGCGGCGGCTGGAGGAACGGATCGGCAAACCGCTGTTCGAAAAAGACGGCCGCACCAACAGGCTGACCGAGGAAGGCGATAGACTGCTCTCCTACGCAAGGCGGCTGCTCTATCTCAACAAGGAAACACTGGCCGCCTTCGACGACCGCCGGCTCGAAGGCACCATCCGCATCGGCACGCCGGATGACTATGCCGATCGCTTCCTGCCAGAGATCATGGCGCGGTTTGCCCGCTCCAACCCGCATGTCGAACTGACCGTTATCTGCGAACCGACGCCGGGACTGGTCGAACACATCAAGCGCGGCAATCTCGACCTGGCGCTGGTGACGCACAATGACGCGCGCGGCCAGTCGGAAGTGGTGCGGCGCGAACCGCTGCTGTGGGTTACCTCGGCCAACCACGCGACGCATGAGCAGCCGATCCTGCCGATGGCCTTCGGCCGGCCGAACTGCATCTGGCGGCGGGCGGCCGCCGACGTGCTCGACCAGCAGAACCGCGACTACCGCATCCTGTTCACCAGCTTCTCTGCCACCGTCATCGCCGCGGCGGTGCTTTCCGGCCTGGCGATCTCGGTGCTGCCGGAATGCGCGCTGCGGCCCGGCATGCGGGTGCTGGGCGAGGCCGACGGTTTCGGCGCCCTGCCCGATTGCCGCATCGGCATTATGCGCGGCCAGACCTCGCGGCCGGAGATCGTCGATGCGCTTGCGCGCCACATTTCGGAGAGCCTCGACAATATTTCCGTGCCACTCGGCCAGGAGACCGGCACGTTCGATTTCGCCGCCCTCGCCTTCGCCAAGATGAAACGGACGAAGCCGAGCCAGATCCTGCCGGGCTGGTGATCGCGCGATTGGGGCCGACATCGAACACGGCCGCCTTGACGGCGGCCAACAACCGTTCCCCAATCGGCCGATGAGCGACGCAGCACCCGAATCACGCACCAACGCCACCGAGTATACGGTGAGCGAGATTTCCGGCGCGCTGAAGCGCACGGTCGAGGACGTCTTCGGCAATGTACGGGTGCGCGGCGAGATTTCCGGCTATCGCGGACCGCATTCCTCCGGCCATGCCTATTTCTGCCTGAAGGACGATCGCGCGCGGCTCGATGCCGTGGTGTGGAAGACCACGATGAGCCGGCTGAAATTCCGTCCCGAGGAAGGCATGGAGGTGATCGCCACCGGCAGGCTCACCACCTATCCCGGAAAATCCAACTACCAGATCGTCATCGACAATCTCGAGCCGGCCGGTGCCGGTGCGCTGATGGCGCTGCTGGACGAGCGCAAGCGCCGGCTGCAGGCCGAAGGGCTGTTCGACGCGGCCCGCAAGCGGCGTCTGCCGTTCATGCCGCGCGTCATAGGCGTCGTCACCTCGCCAACAGGTTCGGTGATCCGCGATATTATCCACCGCATCAAGGACCGGTTCCCGCTGCACGTGCTCGTCTGGCCGGTGCGGGTGCAGGGCGAGACGGCGGGCGCGGAAGTGACCGCTGCCGTCAACGGCTTCAATGCACTGCCTTGGGACGGCGCCACCGCGCGGCCCGATCTGTTGATCGTGGCGCGCGGCGGCGGCAGCCTGGAGGATCTGTGGGGCTTCAACGACGAAGCGCTCGCCCGGGCCGTCGCCGCTTCGGGTATTCCCGTGATTTCCGCGGTCGGCCACGAGACCGACTGGACGCTGATCGATCTGGCAGCGGATGTGCGGGCGCCGACGCCGACAGGCGCCGCCGAGATCGCCGTGCCGGTCAAAGTCGATCTCGAAGCGACGCTTGCCGGCCTTGGCGCGCGGTTGAAGACCGCACTGTCGCGCAATTTCGAACGCAAGCGGCAGGCGGCGCGCGCAGCCGCCCGGGCGCTGCCCTCGCCCGACCAGTTGCTGGCGCTGCCCCGGCGGCGCTTCGACGAGGCGACGAGCCGGCTCGGCCGGGCGCTGTCGGTCAGCGTCGAGCGCAAGCGGGCCAGGCTTCTGGGCCAGCGTCTGACACCGGCGACCTTGTCGCGGCGCATGAACGAAGCCCGCACACTGACCCGCCGCGACCTCGCCCGAGCGCAAGCGGCGTTCTTCGCCATCGTGCGCGAGCGTCGGGCACGGTTTTCGCGCACGGCCGCCAGACTGTCATCGGCGCCGATCGCCAGACGGCAGAAACTGCGAGGCGATGCCCTGCTGGCACTGGCATGGCGGCAGGACCAGGCGATTTCGCGGCGGCTGGACCGTCTGCGTGGAAAACTGACGCAGGCCGATCGATTGCTGGCGACGCTGTCGCACAAGGCCGTGCTGGCGCGAGGCTTCGCACTGGTCAAGGATGCGGACGGCGCGGTGGTCAAGCGTTCGGCGGAGGTCGTGTCGGGAATGGCGCTTTCGCTGGAGTTCGCCGACGGCACCGCCGATGCCGTCGCCATCAGTGGCACGGCGCGGCCGAAGGCGATTGCCAAGTCGGCAGCCAAGCTCAAGGCGCCGGGCGGCCAAGGCTCGCTTTTCTGAGGAAGACCAAGGCGCTTTTCTGAGGAAGAAATGACCGATCCGCATCTTACGACGCCCTCGGGCAAACTGCGTGCACGCGCCGTCGATATCCCATTCGAAGGCACCCCAGGCCGCTTCAATGCCATCACCGATGTGCCCGGCGTGACGGTCGGCTATACGACGCTGATCTCAGGGGACGGGCCGCTCGTTGTCGGCAAGGGTCCGGTACGCACCGGCGTGACCGCGATCCTGCCAAGGCCCAGAGACGAGTTGGCCGTCCCGGCGTTCGCCGGTGTGTTCAGCGCCAATGGCAATGGCGAACTGACCGGCTCGCATCTGATAGAGGAGCTCGGAGCGTTCAATCTTCCCATCACCATCACCAACACGCATTCCTGCGGCGTCAGCCGCGACGCAACGTTGCGCTGGATGCAGACGGTGCTGCCGCACGCGCTCGACAGCGCCTGGGCGCTGCCGGTGGCGGGCGAGACTTATGATGGCTTTCTCAACGATATCAACGGCCATCATCTGAGCTTCGAGCACGTGTTTTCCGCGCTCGACACGGCTGAAAGCGGGCCGATGAAGAGGGCAGCGTCGGCGGCGGCACAGGCATGATCACCTTCGGCTTCAAAGCAGGGTCCGGCACATCCTCGCGCAGCGTCGACTGGAACGGAGAGCGTTTCACGATCGGCTGCTTCGTCCAGTCGAATTTCGGTGCAAGGCGAAACCTCGTCATAGGTGGCATCAGGGCCGGAGCGGAACTCGCCGAACCGGCGATCCGGGACAACACGCCGCGAGCGGAAAAGAGCTCGATCATCGCGATCGTCGCCACCGATGCGCCATTCATGCCGCACCAGTTGAAACGGCTGGCGAAACGCGTGCCCCTCGGGGTCGCGCTGACCGGCGGCTATGGATACAATTCGTCCGGCGATATTTTTCTTGCGTTCAGCACGGCCAATGCCGATGCGGCGCGCGGCGCGGCCGGCAAATTGGCCAGCGCCGGTTACATACCGGATGCCGACATCAACCCGTTCTTCGACGCCGTCATTCAGAGCGTGGAGGAAGCAATCCTCAATGCTTTGATCGCCAACGAAGACATGAGCGGGCGCGACGGCAATTTCGTGCCGGCATTGCCGAAAGGGTGGCTCGAAGGTAGATTCGGGGCGCATCACACTGCAGATCTTGGTTAAGCTTTCGCGGTCTTCGCCGTCTTCGGCAGGAATGGCCTGGAAGCCGCGAAGGATTAACCCAAAGCAGCTCAACGACGAATAAACGACCCCAAAAAATATCAATTGGAAGACTCATCGCCCAATCGGAGCCATAGTATGAGCAACCCAGATGGTCCCGCACCCGTGCACAAGGCGGTGATGAGACATAGCTCGGCTGAAGTCATCCAGGCCATCTCAGAGGGGAAAGATGTCGATGCGTTAGATCGCGAAGGCCGGACGCCGTTGTTTTATGCGTCAAAAGATGGCGAGACCGCAATCGTCGCTGCACTGATCGAGCGTGGAGCGAAGGTGAATGTGCAGGACAAGAATCTGGAAACACCGCTGCACTTTGCTGCTCGCGAATATCGGCTCGAGGTGGCGGAACTTCTAGTCAAGGGCGGCGCAGATGTTTCTTCCCAAGACATTCATGGAAACACGCCCCTGTGGCGTGCCGTGTTTGAATCACGGGGCCGTGGCGAGTTGATCAAGCTTCTTCTCTCAGCTGGCTCAGATAAGACACTGAAAAACAAGCTTGGCTGTTCGCCGCAAGACCTCGCAAAGACCATTGGAAATTACGACATTAACGCGTTCCTGGGCTGAAAACCCGCTAGCTTCACCCAGCAAGCAATTAATGGTGTATGCTGTGCTTCAAATAGCTGGCGCCAGGAACTTCGATCTCGACAAGCCACTGTCGCATACTGTTCCTAAGCATATTACTCGGCGGGCTTGTTCGAATTCTTTTCGTCCTGCTCGGCCTCGGCCGCCTCTTCGAGCCTCGAAGCAATGAGCTCCTGAATGTCGCCGACCTCTTCCTGAATATCCTCCAGGGGTATGCCGGCTTCGGCAGCCTTGGCCGCGCATTCCCTGGCGAGGGTCTCGGCCTGCTTCTCGATTCTGGCTGGCGAGGGCTGGCAGTGGACTTTTTCGCCAATCCACCCGCGCAAGAACTCGATCGCGTGTTCACTCATACTGCTGTTTCCCTAGCGGCTGTCCCGATTGGTAATCATAAACGTCGGCATCTTCGAAAAGATGCGTGCTGCCATTCGAGCCGAGTCGGCTTCGCCCGGCAAGCCGAACTTGTCCGAGGTCCACAGAGCCGAAGGGAATGGAGGGTTCAAGGAGCACGTTCTGGTTTTTGAGGACTGATTCTCTCGAGGAAACTCGTTCGACCCGCGCTATTGTTTCTATTTGCTTTTTTTCGGTTTTCAAGCCGTTTTAGATCACGATAGATGTCACAATAGCTAGCACATTTACCGCGCTCTCGCTGGCACGACGTAAAAGGCGAGCCGTCAAAGCCGCCGCTATATAGTGACAACCATTTGCAATGTCGACTCTGCTCGCGGTCCTGCTTCTTTCCGCCGCGCTTGCTGGGAGAGATATGGCGTGACCGGCCTTGCAGTGCAAGCTGCCGAGCGCGTTATGCAAGGCATGCAATAGCGTCTTGTGGAGCCCTGAAGTGCTTGTCTCAGGGTGGCTCTCTACCGCTGGCGGTAAAGGATCATGCCGGCATGATAGAGGACGCCTTCGACGAACTCACCATCCGCGGTGAAGCCCGTATCGTCCCAGTATTCTATGTGGTTGCCCCGCACTTCGTAGCGTCCCTGATAGGCGCTCTCGCGGTCACCGCGCGCTTCGTCATAACGGCCGTTCGGCAGGAGTTCGTGCCTGATATGGCGATCCTCGGTGACCCACAGTCCGACGTAAGGATGATCTTGCTGCGTCATTGGTTCCTCTGCAAGGATTGGAGTTGAAGGAAGGGTCAGGCCGGCTGGAGTTACAGCAAGGGCAATGCCCGTATGCACTGCGGTCAAAGTGGATGGCATCAATGCGCCGCCTTCGTCGGACGCACGACGATCTCGTTGACGTCGACATCGTCGGGCTGTTCGATTGCGTAGCGCACTGCCCTGGCGATGGCACCGGGTTGCAGGGCAATAGCGCGCCAGGTTTTCATGGCGGCGGCAGCGGCTTCGTCGGTGATCGTGTCCGCCAGTTCGCTTTCCACCACACCGGGATGAATGCAGGTTACGCGGATATCATCACTCTCCTGGCGGAGCCCATCGGAAATCGCGCGGACAGCGTATTTCGTTGCGCAATACACGGCAGCCATGGGCGAGACGGCCAGTGCGCCAATGGAACCGATATTGATGATATGCCCGGAGCCACGTGCCGTCATCTCAGGGAGCACCGCCGCGATGCCGTACAGAACACCCTTGACGTTGACGTCCACCATCAGCTCCCACTCGTCGACCTTCATGGCTGCCATGGCCGACAGCGGCATGATGCCCGCATTGTTGACGATGACATCTACCTGGCCCCATTCGGCCCGCGCGGCATCGGCGAATGCTGCGACGTCCGCCCTCTTGGTGACGTCGAGCGCTCGCACGCGAACCGTTCCACCAGCCGCCTCGATTTCTGCCGCAAGCGCTTCAAGGCGGTCGGCGCGCCGCGCGCCGAGCATCAGCTTTGCACCTGCCGCGCCAAGTTCGCGGGCGATGCCAGCACCGATGCCGCTGGAGGCACCGGTGATCAGAACAACTTTGTTCATGGTCATCGTAGACGATCCTTTTGGTTTTGTGATTATTTCACGATGTGAAGGGATGGCGTGCGGATGAGCTCCCGCGGCGCGCCGGCTTTATAGGGGATCACTGGGCGGTGTAGCCGCCATCGACCAGAAGCAACGCCCCGGTGATGAAGCTGGATGCCGGCGAGGCAAGAAAGGCGATGGCCTCGGCAACTTCTTGCGGCTGGCCGATCCGGCCGATCGGATGCGCGTTGCCGAAACTGCGCAGCATCTCCCGGCCATTCTCCACCACACCTTCCATGATGTCGGTTTCGATCACGCCAGGGGCAACGGCGTTGCAGCGAATGCCCATACGCCCATATTCGATCGCGATTACCTTGGTCAGCTGTGCGACAGCCGCCTTGGAGGAGGCATAGGCCGCCTGCGTCTCGAAGGCCGCGACGGCCGAGATCGATGAGACATTGACGATCGCGCCGCCACCACCGGCGGCCATCAGTTCCACAGCGGCACGGGCGGTGACGAAGCTGCCGCGCGCGTTGATCTGCAGAATGCGGTCGTAGTCGTCGACCGAGGTCTCCGTCAGACGTTTGTTGAGCGTGCGACCGGCATTGTTCACGACGATGTCAAGGCGTCCGAAGCGCTTCGCCGCGAGCTCGACCGAGCGTCGGGCCAGATCCTCGTCGACGACGTCGCCGACCAGGGTTGCCACGTCCTCGGCTTCCAATTCGCGTACGGTGTCGCTGAGATCGCTTGCCACGATCCGGGCACCGCGCGCACGCAGCAGCTCCGCCGTGCAGCGACCGATGCCGCGTGCCGCGCCGGTCACGAGGGCGACTTTTCCATCCAGGTCCCAGGAGGAAGGGAGTGATGTCATGGGATACTCCTTGTCGGTCGGCTTCGGCTTGGATCGGGAGGATCAAGCCTTCTTGCCGTTGCGACAGAGATAGAGCCAGGGCATTGTCGCGATAAGCCGCCTATTGTTAACCTCTAAGGTAAGTGCGGCTAACCAATGGACGTCGATCTCAATGCAATTGCTGTCTTCGTCACGGTCGCTGAGGAACGCAATTTTCGCGCTGCTGCGGACCGGTTGGGCGTGACGCGCTCAGCGGTCAGCCAGAGCATCCTCAGGCTTGAACAGCGTCTGGGGATCGCATTGCTGCAGCGCACGACACGCAGCGTCAACCTGACCGAAGCGGGCGAGCGCCTGTTGGCGAGCGTCGCACCGGCAATCGCCGACGTGAACGCGGCAGTCGAAGCCACCACGGAGTTTCTGGACCGCCCGCGCGGCCGCCTGCGGATCGCGGTTTCGTCTATCGCAGAGACCTTTCTGTCAGGACCGTTGCTGGCGTCCTTTACCGAAACGTTTCCCGAGGTGCATCTGGACATCGTGGTGACAGACGAGGAATTCGACATCGTTGCCGAAGGCTATGATGCCGGAGTCAGGCTCGGCGAAGTGATCGAGCAGGACATGATTGCCGTGCCGGTATCGGGCGATCAGCGGCAGATGGCCGTCTGCGCCCCGCGCTATCTCGAAAAGTTCGGAGCACCCGCCCATCCGCGCGAGCTTGTGGCTCATCGCTGTATCGGCTGGCGGCCGGCGCCGGGAGTTTCGCCCTATCGGTGGGAGTTTGGCGAGGACGGGCGCGAATTCGACGTGGCGGTTGCGCCCGAGATCACGACCAACGACATGTGGCTGATGATCCGGCTGGCCGTTGCAGGCGCCGGGATCACGTTCGGCATGGCGGATACATTCCGCCCCTGGATCGACCGCGGCGAGCTTGTACCAATCCTCGACGGCTATTTCCCGCCGTTTGCTGGTTTCTATCTCTATTTCCCCAGCCGACGGAATGTCGCGCCGAAGCTGAGAGCCCTCGTGGACCACCTGCGCGGCGCGCGTCAGGCGCGGGACCCTGGGTGAGGCAACCGGTCATAAGACCGCTTTAGCAGTATTTTGCCGGTCAGAAGTGTAGTTGAAAGGTGATGGTACCGTTGGCTGGGATCGAACCAGCGACCTCCGGATCCACAATCCGGCGCTCTAACCATCTGAGCTACAACGGCACGTTTTGCCAGAGCGGGATCGAGATGAAACGTTCGGGACCCGCTCTGTCGTTCGGCGATGCGTCCATACGGGCTATCGGAGTTTAATTCAAGGCTTTTGGCAAGGCAAAAGCTCGCTCCGGCATCGCGTCATTTTCCGCCGGACAAAGAAAAGGCCGGCGGGAGGAGGTGCCGGCCTTTTCCTGTTACGAGCCAGCGGGAGGAGGTGCTGGCTGGTTACCCCGGTGAGCAGAGGGAGGAGGTTCCACTCGCCGGGTATTCGTTTGAACGACTATATCGCACATCTATTTGTCTGACGAAATGCGACCTTTTGATGCATCGTCAAACTGTGTGCAAATATTAGGCGATCTTGATTTCTTTCACGGCCTTCTCGAAGGCGGTCTTGATCGGCTTGGATACGTCCTCGGCCGCCTTGGCAGCAACCGCCTGGAAGTCCTTGGCCTGCTCGACGGTCATTTCGACGCGCTTGCGCAGGAAAGCGGTCTGCAACTCGACGACTTCCGACAGCGACTTGGCGCCGATCAGCGCTTCGAAATGCGAGAAGCCGGCTTCGGCATTGGCGCGCAGGGCGGCGATGGTCTTGAGCGACAGGTCGCTGGAAACGGACTTGGCGGTCTCGTAGGTCGACTCCAGAGCCTTCTGGGTCTCCTCGGCGCCGGTCTTCAGCTTGGCATAGGCCTCTTTCGACTGCTCGACGCCCTTTTCGGCGAAAGCGCGGATCTGGTCGGTGGCCTTGGAAGCGTCGAAGCTCGGGAATTCGGCGTTTTCGATCGTTTCAGCGGTCTTGGTCCTGGACATTTTCCATCCTTTTCAGCGGCAGCGGCTTTGACGAAAAGCCGTCTCGTTCATGTATCATGGCAATATAAAGGCAATTTTTGTGCATTGCAACATGTTTGTTGCATCGCACCATATATTATTTATTCGTGGCGTTAACCACGCGCCTAGAGATTCCATTGGTTGCACGCTATGACTTGTGGACCTTCGCGCCGTCGGCTTTTATTAACAAAGCGTTAACCGCAAATTGCCCGCTCTGTGAGGGTCGCCAAACGCATGCCGGCTGAAAACTACTCCTTCCTCGATGTCGCCGTGCTCGACCCGGTCCGCCTGCGCTTCGCCGCAGGCGACGCGATCGCTATTCTGTCGGCCGATCTCGAGCAGGTGATCTGGGCCAACGGCCCCGGCGCAGCGGTATTCGGCTATCCCGACATCGGCGCGATCATCGGCGCCTCGGCAGGTTTGCCGCTGATCGCCAGGCGCCAGATCATGGCAACCAGCGGTTTTCCGCAGATCGGCCGCGACCGTGCCATCACGGTCCGGCTGGCGACCGGCCTGACCAGCCGCGCGGTCGGCTTCCTGGCCAGCGCAGTGACCATGCCCGATGGCGAGGAAGCAATCATGCTGGCGCTGCCGGCGGCGCAGACCGGCTCGCGCAGCGCGGCCGAGATCGCCGATCGCGCCATCGGTGGTTTTACGGAAGACGGCCACTACATCGCCTTTGTCGACGCCAAGGGCAATATCGACGCCGCATCGGACGGCTTTTCGGCACTCGGCATCCGGCCTGAGACGCTGGCCGCGCTTGTCGCCGACGTGGCGAACGAGAGCGACCGCATCGTCAAGCGCCTGGTCCCAGGCGGATCCAGCTCCTATCCGGCGGGCCTTGCCCGGCTGACGGACGAGCGGCACCTGCTGGTGGTGATCGACGAGGACCGGTTCGACGGCGAGGCCCCTGATGGCGAGCGCGCCGGGGGGGAAACCGGCAGCGAAGCAGCAACGGCACCGAGCGGTGGCGATCTTCCCCAGCCGACGGGCCAAGACAACGAGCCGCCAATCGCCAGAATGGGCGCGGCGGAGATCAACCTTGCAGCGATGGAAGGCACCTCAGCATCGGCGGAGCACGAAGCTGTCGACGCGGCTGACAATCAACACACGGTTGGCGAAACGCCAACGCAGCATGATCATTGGTACTTCAATGCCGGCGACGACGCGCAGGTCCCGCCCGGGGCAGCTGCGTCCGGCAAAGCCGAGAACAGCCCGGACGCTTCGCAGGCCGGCGCGGATACTTCGCCGGAAAGCGCCGCAAAAGCCACCAAAGCCGCCTCCCCGGCCGAACGCCGCGCTTCGGCGATCGATCGCACCGCCGCGCCCATGCGTTTCGTCTGGCGTACCGACGCGGAGGGCCGGTTCAGCGCCCTGTCGCCGGAATTTGCCGAGCTTGTCGGCAGGCCTGCCGCCGACGTGATCGGCCGCCGCTTCGAGGATGTTTCGGCCGCCTATGGCCTCGATGCTTCTGGCGAGATTGCCGGCCTGCTCGAACGGCGCGACACCTGGTCCGGCCGCTCCGTGCTGTGGCCGGTCGCCGGCACCGATCTGAAGATACCCGTCGATCTGGCGGCGCTCCCGGTTTACAGCCGCAGCCGGGTTTTCGAAGGTTTTCGCGGCTTCGGCGTCGCCAGGAGCGGCGATGCGGTGGTCGATCCGGATGCCGTCGGCATGGCCCTTGTCGCCGAGGAGAAGCCCGCCGCGAGCGTTGGGCCGGAAGCCGTCGAACCTGCCCCGGCGACACCGAAACCCGCCGATCCGTTCAGGGGCGAAGTGCCGGCGTTGACCATCGTGCCAAAGCCCGAGCGGCGCTTTGCCGACAAGGTGATCCGGCTGGCCGAGCACCGGCAGCCGGCCAACGACAAGGGCCTGTCGACGCTGGAACGCAGCGCGTTTCGCGAGATTGGCGAGCGTCTCAAGAAGGACAGCACCCCGGCCGAAGAACAGCCCAGCGCCGGAAAGCAGAAGCCGGTTGAGAAAGTCGAGGCAGCCGGCAATGCCGACGAGCCAAAGCTGAAAGGAGCCGGCCCGACGGACAAGGGTGAGATGCCGGAACCAGGTCCGGAAAGCGGGGCGGCTGCCGCCGAACCGCCCGAGGCCGATGCCGAGGACCAGAAGGACCTCGCCCGGCTCGACGGCGAGCAGCCGGATGAGGCGGTAGCAGAGGCGCAAGCCGGCGAACCCGTCACACGCCCTGTTTCCGGATCGCTGCTCGACTATGCCGACCGCGAACCCAGCGATGAAGCGCAGGAAGGCGATGAGCCCAGCACGGACCGTCGAACGATCGTCGCCGAAGCGCCGCGGGATGGCGACGACGATAGCATGACGGCCGAAGATTTCCGTGACGCCGAGGACAGTGAGGATTGGTCCGAGGACAGCGCAGCCGACGCTGCCGGCCAGGTGCCGCCCGTCGAGCGGCCGCAGGCACCACCGCTCAAACTCGACGGCTTCGTGCCGTCGGCGTTTGCCGGAGCGGACAACAAGGGGCCGGATACCTCGATCCTCGGCAAGCTACCGGTGCCGGTGCTTATCCATTCCGGCGATCAACTGTACTACGCGAACGACGAATTCCTCGGCTTGACCGGCTATGCGACGCTCAACGCCCTGGACGAGGCGGGCGGGCTCGGCGCGCTGTTTGCCGACCCTTATGCCGACGACGGCAGTTCGGAGGGCGGCGACCGCGCATTACGGCTGAGGACGCGCGACGGTCAGGAGTTTCCGATCGACGCGATTTTGCGCTCCGTCCCGTGGGGGAACGGCAAGGCACTGATGCTGGTCGTACGCCGTTCCGGCGACGACGAAGCATCAGCCATTCCGCATGGCGCTGCCGACGACCAAACGCAGCCGGATGTTTCCGAGCTCAAGGCGCGCATTGCCGAAATGCGCACCATCATCGACACCGCCACCGACGGCGTCGTGCTGATCGGCCGTAACGGAACGATCCGTTCAATTAGCCGTCCGGCGGAAGCGCTGTTTGGCTTCGACAGCGACGAGGTGACCGGCAAGCCGTTCGTCTCGCTGTTTGCGATCGAAAGCCAGCGCGCGGCGCGTGACTATCTCGAGGGGTTGTCGGAGCCCGGCGTTGCAAGCGTGATGAACGATGGCCGCGAGGTGATCGGGCGCGAGGCGCAGGGGCGTTTCATTCCGCTGTTCATGACCATCGGCAGGCTGCCCAACGACAGCGGCTTCTGTGCGGTGGTGCGCGATATCACCCAGTGGAAGCGGGCCGAAGAGGACTTGACCCAGGCGCGCGCGGTCGCCGAACGCGCCTCGTCGCAGAAGACCGATTTTCTGGCCCGCATCAGCCACGAGATCCGCACGCCGCTCAACGCCATCATCGGCTTTTCCGAGCTGATGGTCGACGAGAAATTCGGGCCGGTGGCCAATGACCGCTATCGCGACTATCTGCGCGACATCAACCGTTCGGGCAACCACGTGCTCGATCTGGTCAACGACCTGCTCGACATTTCGAAAATCGAGGCAGGCCAGCAGGAGATGGCCTACGAGGCGGTGTCGCTTAACGACACGCTGGCCGAAACCGTGGCGATGATGCAGCCGCAAGCCAACCGGGAACGCGTCATCATCCGCTCCAGCTTCGCCTCGCGGCTGCCGGAAGTGGTGGCCGATCTGCGCAGCGTTCGGCAGATCGCGCTCAACATCCTGTCGAACGCCGTCCGCTACACGCAGGCCGGCGGCCAGGTTATCGTGTCGACGGCCTACGAACTCTCCGGCGATGTCGTCATGCGCGTGCGCGATACCGGCATCGGCATGAGCCCGTCCGAGATCGAGCAGGCGCTGAAGCCGTTCAAGCAGATCAATGCGCTGAAGCGCGGCCGCGGCGACGGCACCGGTCTTGGGCTGCCGCTGACCAAGGCGATGGTCGAAGCGAACCGGGCCCGGTTCACCATCAACTCGACGCCCGGCGAGGGAACCCTGGTCGAAGTCGCCTTTCCCTCGACCCGTGTGCTCGCCGGTTAGCTATGGTTGCGCAAAGAAAAAAGGCGTCCAACAGGACGCCTTGAATGATAGGATTGCTGTCACAACGGGGCTTGAGCGAATCAGATCCTCTCGGGGCTAAGAGGAACGGGATTTCTCCCTCAAGTTACGCACGACTATCGATGCCGGGCCTTAACAAATCCTTACCGGCACGCCGGAAAATTTACCAATGTGTACCACTCATGAAATCTAGGTAAATTCCGAAGAGATAATTTGTTAACGATACCTGAGACCTCAAAACGGCTCCCGCCTTGGATCCCGGGTCAGTCGGCAAGCTGCGGCAGGTTGCGGAACAGCTCGAGCGCTTCGGGATTGGCGAGCGCTTCCTTGTTCTTGATGGCGCGGCCATGCACCATGTCGCGTACCGCGAGCTCGGTGATCTTGCCCGATTTGGTGCGCGGAATATCGCTGACGGCGACGATCTTGGCCGGCACGTGGCGCGGGCTCGCCCCGATGCGGATTTTCGCGCGGATGCGTTTTTCCAGCTCGGCATCGAGCTCGACGCCTGCCGCCAGCCGCACGAACAGCACCACGCGAACGTCATTGTCGAAATCCTGGCCGATGCATAGTGCTTCGAGGATTTCCGGCATTTGCTCGACCTGATTGTAGATCTCCGCCGTGCCGATCCTGACACCGCCCGGATTGAGCGTGGCGTCGGAACGGCCATGGATGATCAGGCCGCCATGGGCGGTCCATTCGGCGAAATCGCCGTGGCACCAGACATTGTCGAACCGTTCGAAATAGGCGGCTCGGTATTTCCTGCCGTCAGGGTCGTTCCAGAAGCCGAGCGGCATCGCGGGAAACGCCTTGGTGCAGACGAGCTCGCCCTTCTCCTGGCGGAGCGGCCGGCCGTCATCGTCCCAGACATCGACGGCAAGACCGAGCCCAGGCCCCTGGATCTCGCCGGTCCATACCGGTTCGATCGGCACGCCGAGCACGAAGCAGGAGACGATATCGGTGCCGCCGGAAATCGAAGCCAGATGCACGTCCTTCTTGATGCCTTCGTAGACGAAGCGGAAATCTTCCGGCGATAGCGGCGAGCCGGTCGAGGAGATGGCGCGCACGCTGGAAAGATCATGCGTGCGGATCGGCTTGAGGCCGGCCTTGCGCACGGAATCTATGAATTTGGCCGAGGTGCCGAAATACGTCATCTTCTCGGCATCGGCGAAGTCGAACAGCGTATTGCCGTCCGGGTACAAGGGTGAGCCGTCGTAGAGCAGCAAGGTGGCGCCCGACGCCAGGCCCGACACCAGCCAGTTCCACATCATCCAGCCGCAGGTGGTGAAGTAGAAGAAGCGGTCGCCGTCGAGCAGGCCGGCATGCAGCCGTTCTTCCTTGACGTGCTGGATCAGCGTTCCGCCGGCCGAATGGACAATGCATTTGGGGATGCCGGTCGTGCCGGACGAAAACAGGATGTACAGCGGATGCGAAAACGGCAGCCTCTCGTAGCTGACAGGCCTGGCGGCAAAGGGTGACAGCGCCTCTTCCAGCGCGGCCGCCTTGCCGATGGTCGCCGCGACGTCGAGCGAGGTGCCGAGATAGTCGACAATGAGGACCTTGCGGACGGTGGCGAGCTTGCCCGCCACGGCCGCGATCTTGTCGGCGACTTCGATCGCCTTGCCATTGTACCAGTAGCCGTCCGGCGCGATGAACACGACAGGCTCGATCTGGCCGAACCGGTCGAGAACCCCCTGCTCGCCGAAATCCGGGGAGCAGGACGACCAGACCGCGCCGATCGAGGCGGCCGCCAGCATCGCAGCAACGGTCTCCGGCATGTTGGGCATCATCGCGGCGATGCGGTCGCCCTTCTTCACCTTGAGCGACAGGAAAAGCTGCTGCAGGCGCGAGGTCAGCGCATGCAGCTCGTTCCAGGACAGCCGCCGCTCGACCTTGTCCTCGCCGCGAAAGACGATTGCGTCGCCAAGCCCGGTTTTCTTGAGGAGATTCTCGGCGAAGTTCAGCTTCGCATCAGGGAAGAAGGTCGCGCCGGGCATCTTGTCGCCATCGATCAGCACGCGTTCGCCCTTGTCGCCGACGATGCCACAAAAGTCCCAGACCAAGCTCCAGAAGGTCTCGCGGTCATCGATCGACCAGCGATGCAGGTCGGCATAGGAGGAGAAAGACTCGCCGGCCATGCTCGCCGCGGCGTTCATGAAGGCGGTCATCGGCGCCGCGTCGATCTGCTCTTGCGTCGGGATCCAGAGCGGTGCGTCGTCAGCCATCATTGTTCCTCCGCAGGCTGCATCGCTTATGCAATATCGCGATGCAGCAGAGCAAGATTTTGTTGGACCGCGCCGGTCAGGGTGTGCGCAAATGCCATCGCCGGGCCATAAAGACTTGAAATGCGTCAGCCGTCGGTTACACCCGTCGGGCGATTTTGTCGGAATGGAAGCATACAGGGCGATATGCCATCACCTTTGATCCGACGCGGAATATGGGCGATCGGCGCAGCCGTCATCGTCATCGCGCTGGTCGTCGCAGCCTTGCCGTTGATCGCCTCGACCCGCATCGTACGCGACCGCATCGCATGGGAAATGAGCGCCTGGAGCGGTTTCCGGGTCACCATCGACGGCGCGCCGCGCATCGAGGTCTGGCCGAATTTCCGGGCGATCCTGAGCGACGTGACGCTGTCGCAATGGACAGAGACGGATGCGCCGCCCGTGGTCGAAGCCGAACGGGTCGAGGTCGACCTCTCGGCGATGGCGGCGCTGCGTGGCGACGTGGTGTTTTCGACGGCGCGGCTGGTACGACCGACGATCCGGGTTCAGCGTACCGCGAGCGGGTTTTTCCTGCCTGCGATTCCCAGCGGCGGGCGCATTACGCGTTCGATCGATGCTGCCCGCGCGGTGATCAACACAAATCCCGCCAAGCCGGATCTCGGCAAGCTGCCAACAGATCCGTTCGGCACAGTCGAGTTCAGGGACGGCCGCGTGGTGGCTGCCATCGGCGACAAGGACCAGGAGATATTGAGCAGCCTGAGCGGCCAGGCGAACTGGGCCGCGATGAACAGCAATGCGACGCTGTCGGCGACCGGGATATGGCGCGGCGAAAGTGTTGCCATCGACGCCGCATCGCCGAACCCGCTTGTGTTGTTTGGTGGCGGCACAGCACCGGTCACGTTTTCCTTCAAGGCGGCGCCGGCCAGTTTTTCATTCGACGGCCGCGCCAGCATGTCGGAAAACGGCTATTTCGACGGCCAGGCAAAATTCGCCGCACCTTCGCTCCGACGCGTGCTCGAATGGTCGCAGGCCGGCATCGCGCCCGGTGCGGCAATCGGCTCGATCTCGGTTTCAAGCAAGATCACGGCGACGGCCGGGCGCGTCAAATTCGAAAACACCGCCCTGACCCTCGACAACAACCCCGGAATGGGCGCGCTGGACTTCACCTACGGCGAGGCATTGCCGGTGATCTCCGGCACACTTGCCTTCGATACGCTCGACCTCAGATCATTTCTTTCCGCCTTTGCCCCGGTGCCATCGGCCGGCGGCACCGATCCGGGCGAAATCGATACGAGCTTCGCCGACCGGATCAATCTCGATCTCAGGCTGTCGGCGGCGCATGCCACGGCCGGCGCCATCCAGCTTGCCGAGGTCGCCGCCACCGCCCAGGTCAAGAACGGCCTTGCCGTCTTCGACATCTCGGATGCATCCGCCTTTGGCGGCAACGTCCAGAGCAGCGTCCGTTTCGACCGCAAGCCCGCCGGCACCGAAGTCGAGATCCGGCTGCTTGCTTCCGATATCGACGGCGGCGCTTTCGGCACCGCGGCCGGGATGACACGGCTGGTGCCGATCGGCACTGGAACCGTTTCGGTCATCCTCAAGGGGCCTGGCAGAACCTGGGACTCGATTTTCGAAAACGCCAATGGCTCGCTGTCCGCGACGTTCGGCGCGGGTGCGCTGAGCCGGCTTAACCTGCCGGCGTTCCTCAAGCACACCGAACAGGGCGGATTCTTCGCGCTGGACGACGTCTCGGACGGAACGCTGCCGATCGACGGGGCAGAGCTCAAGGCGAGCATTTCGAACGGCGTGGCACGCATCGACAAGGCCGAGGTGAATTCCGCGCAATACAAGATCTGGCTTTCCGGCATTGCATCCTATGCCGGACGCGGGCTGGCACTGTCCGGCGGCATCGTCCGGCCGAGCCAGGCTGCCACGCAGACGAACGCCCAGGGACCCAATCAGTCGTCGTTCTTCGTCGGCGGCACGTGGAGCACGCCGTTCATCTCGCCGATAAGCCGCGGCGTTTCGGGAGAGTAAGCAGCAGCAGCAGCAGCTTCAACCGCGCTGCGCGGCCTGCTCGTCGCGCTGGCGCTGCACTTCGCGGCTCTTGTTGACAAGCGAAGCGATGATCACACCGACGGCGACAACGGCGATCAGGATGGTGCAGGCGGCGTTGATTTCCGGCGTCACGCCGAGGCGAACTTGGCTGTAGATCTTCATCGGCAGTGTCGTGGCGCCGGGACCCGAGGTGAAGCTGGCAATAACCAGGTCGTCGAGCGAGAGCGTGAAGGCCAGCATCCAGCCGGAGACGATCGCCGGCATGATGACCGGCAGCGTGATCTGGAAGAAGGTCCTTACCGGCGGTGCACCGAGGTCCATCGCGGCTTCTTCCAGTGACCGATCGAAGGTGATCAGGCGCGACTGCACCACCACCGCGACGAAGCACATGGTCAGCGTGGTGTGGGCAAGCGTCACCGTCAGAAAGCCGCGGTCGAGGCCGACGGCGACGAAGAGCAGCAGCAGCGACAGGCCGGTGATGACTTCGGGCATGACCAGCGGCGCAAACACCATGCCCGAAAACAGAAGCCGGCCGCGAAAGCGCGTGTAGCGTGTCAAGGTGAGCGCCGCCAGCGTGCCGAGCACGGTCGCCACGGTTGCCGAGATGACGCCGACCCGGGCCGTCACCCAGGTGGCGTCCATCAGACCCCGGTTGTGGAACAGCGAGACGTACCATTTCGTCGAGAAGCCGCCCCAGACGGTGACCAGCTTCGACTCGTTGAAAGAGAACACGACGAGCAGGACGATCGGCAGGTAGAGAAAGGCAAAGCCGAGCACGATCGAAATGACGTTGAAGCGGCTCCAGGTGGCGTTCATTGGTCCTGCTCCTGAGCACGCGCCTGGGCCCGCTGGAAAATCATGATCGGCACGATCAGCAGCAGCAGCAGGATGACGGCAACGGCGGACGACACGGGCCAGTCACGGTTGGCGAAGAACTCGTTCCACAGCGTCCTGCCGATCATCAGCGTCTGCGAGCCGCCGAGCAGGTCGGGAATGACGAACTCACCGACGGCGGGAATGAACACCAGGAGGCAGCCGGCGATGACGCCGGGCAGCGACAGCGGAAAGGTGATCTTCCAGAAGGCGCTGGTCGGCGGGCACCCGAGATCCTTCGCCGCCTCGATCAGCGTATGGTCCATCTTCTCCAACGACGAATAGAGCGGCAGCACCATGAACGGCAGATAGGAGTAGACGATACCGATGAAGATAGCCGTATAGGTGTTGAGGATGATCAGCGGCTGGCTGATGATGCCGCTGGCGAGCAGCAGCTGGTTGAGCAGGCCCTCGGGCTTGAGGATGCCGATCCAGGCATAGACACGGATCAGGAACGAGGTCCAGAACGGCAGGATCACCAGCATCAGCAAGGTCGGGCGGATCGTCGCCGGAGCGCGCGCCATGCCATAGGCAATGGGATAGCCGACAAGCAATGTCAGGACCGTCGAGATGGCGGCGACGACGACGCTCGTCACATAGGCGTTGAAGTAGAGCGCATCCTTCGTCAGCCACGTGTAGTTGTCGAAATTGAGCGCGCCAACCCCCGAGATGAACCCGGAAATGCCGCCGCGGAAATCGAGCACCGGAGTATAGGGCGGCATGGCGATCGCCGTCTGCGACAGCGAAATCTTGAAGACGATGATGAACGGGACAAGAAAGAAGAACAGCAGCCAGAGATAGGGGACGATAATGACGAGACGGCTAACGAAAGCCGCGCTCAGCCTGGCCGAGGCGGATTTGCCGGCAGCATTTGCCGGAGAGCTTGTTGCGGCAGTGACAGCGGACATGATCAATTCCTACCGTGTCAGCACGACGCCGGCGTCAGGGCGGAAGGAAATCCAGGCGCGGTCGTTCCAGCTCAGCGGATCCTCGGTGAGGCGTGCCGCGTTCATGGTGCTTGCCCGCACCACCTGACCATCGTCCAGCCTGACGTGATAGACGGTCATGTCACCGAGATAGGCGATATCGTAGACCTCGCCCTGGATGGCATTGACGGCACCGGCGGGTTTCGTCGAGGACACCTTGATCTTCTCCGGCCTGATGGCGAAGGTAACGGATGTCCCGGCGGCGGCACTACCGGCGTTTTCAGTTCGGATGGTGATGCCGTTGCCGGCATCGATGCTTGCGCTGCCGGCCTCGCCAGCCGCGATCCTGCCGTCGAACATATTCACGTTGCCGACGAAGCCGGCGACGAAGCGCGAGCCCGGCGCTTCGTAGACCTCGGCCGGTGTCGCCACCTGCATCACCTCGCCCTTGTCGATGATGGCGATGCGGTCGGCCATCGTCATCGCCTCTTCCTGGTCATGGGTGACGACGACGAAGGTGAGGCCGAGATTCTGCTGCAGGTCCATCAGCTCAAACTGGGTTTCCTCGCGCAGCTTCTTGTCCAGCGCGCCAAGCGGCTCGTCGAGCAGCAAGACTTTCGGGCGCTTTGCCACCGAGCGCGCGAGCGCGACGCGCTGGCGCTGGCCGCCCGACAATTGGTGCGGTTTGCGCTTGGCGAACTGCTCGAGCTTGACCAGCTTCAGCATCTCGGCGACGCGCTTTTCGATATCGGCCTTGACCATGCCTTCCTGCTTGAGGCCGAACGCGATGTTGTTCTCGACCGTCATATGCGGAAACAAGGCGTAGGACTGGAACATCATGTTGACCGGCCGCCGGTAGGGCGGAATGCCGCGCAGATCCTGGCCATCGAGCAGGATGCGGCCGGCGGTCGGCTCCTCGAAGCCGGCAAGCATCCTGAGCAGCGTCGATTTCCCGCAGCCTGAGGCTCCAAGCAAGGCAAAGAATTCGCGTTCGAAGATGGTCAGCGACAGGTTGTTGACCGCCGTGAACTCACCGAATTTCTTGGTGACGTTGTCGAACTGGATGTATGGCTTGGCGTTCGGATCGTTCCATGGCGCGAAATCCCTGCGGATGCTGCCAAGCGATTTCATGTCCCACTCCGTCCTGCTGCTTGCCCCATGAGAAAGCGGGCCCGGCAGCCGGCTGCCGGGGCCTGGTCAGATTGTTATTGGCCAGTGACGATCTTGGTCCAGGTGCGGGTGATGATGCGCTGGGTCTTGGGATCGTAAGGCGAGACGGTGTAGAGCTTCTGCAAGGTGGCGGCGTCTGGATAGATCGCCGGATCTTCCAGGATCGCCTTGTCGATGAACTGCTGCGAAGCCTTGTTGCCGTTGGCGTAGAGCACATAGTTCGACGATTTGGCGATCACTTCGGGCTTCATCATGTAGTTCAGGAACTCATGCGCTTCGGCGACATGCTGCGCGTCGGCCGGGATCGCCATCTGGTCGAACCACATCTGCGCACCTTCCTTCGGCACGGAGTAGCCGATCTCGACGCCCTGCTTGGCTTCGTCGGCGCGGTTGCGGGCCTGGAAGACGTCACCCGACCAGCCAACCGCCAGGCAGATGTCGCCATTGGCAAGAGCGTTGATGTATTCGGACGAGTGGAACTTGCGGATATAGGGCCGGACCTTCAGCAATGTTTCTTCGGCCTTGGCGATCTCATCGGGCGATGTGCTGTTCGGGTCGAGGCCCAGATATTTCAATGCCGCCGGTATGATGTCGGCCGGCGAATCCAGCACATAGACGCCGCAGTCCTTCAATTTGGCCAGGCTTTCGGGATTGAAGAACACGTCCCAGCTGTCGATCTTGTCGGTGCCGAGCGCTGCCTGCACCTTCTTGATGTTGTAGCCGATGCCGACGGTACCCCACATGTAGTTGATCGAATATTCGTTGCCGGGATCATATTTGGCGGTCCGTTCCATGACCGTGTCCCACATATTGGAAATGTTCGGCAGTTTCGACTTGTCGAGCTTCTGGAACACACCCGCCTGGATCTGGCGTGCAAGGAAATTGCCGCTCGGCACGACGACATCGTAGCCGCTGCCGCCGGCGAGCAGCTTCGTTTCCAGGATCTCGTTGGAATCGAAAGTGTCGTAGACGACCTTGATGCCGGTTTCCTTGGTGAAGTCGTCGATGATCGAACTGTCGATATAGTCCGACCAGTTGAACACGTTGACGACGCGATCCTCGGCATGCGCGCCTAAGGTGAAAACTGCCAGAAACGCCGAAGTCGCCGAAAGCCAGAGCGCTTTGCGGGTCATGCTATTCTCCTTTGATGAGTGTTCCGTCGCCAGCTCGTCGCGGCGCTCGCGCGGCTGGGCATTTGCTTCAGGGTATTGGGCTTGCAGGCAGGCGACAAGCGGGAATTGCCGGCGCCATTATGGTTCGGCGACGAGGCGACAGCGAAGACTTGGCGTGGCGTTGCTGGTGTTCCGGCGCCGTCGGAAGCTTTCGCTACGGCGCGGGCAGGGAGACGACGATGTTGTCCGGCCTCGATGCGGCCGGCATGGAGACTTGGCAAGATACGCCTGTCTTGTTGTTGCCGTGATCGCAGCCTGCCCGCGCGGCCGCGACATTGTCAATGGTTCATCTCGCTTTGTCGCGTGCGCTGCATCAATTAGGCGACGGCACACCGGTGACGCCCGCTCGCGCGGGCCGCGTCTGACGCTTGAATTCGAGCCCGATATGGACGAGCAGTGCGGTGACGACGACCGCACCGCCGACGATGGTGCGCGCCGACGGCACCTCGGAATGGATGAGCCAGACCCAGATCGGGCCAAGGATCGGTTCGAACGTGCCGAGCAGCGCCGCGACGGCGGCCGGAACAAGCCGGGCGCCGGTGGCGAAGAAGGCGAGGCCGAGTCCCAGATTGATCACGCCAAAGACAAAGAGAAAGCCCATATCGTGGCTCGAGACGCCGAGGGCCGACCCTTGCGATGCCGCAAAGGCGGCCGCCAGCATCGTGCCGAGGCAAGTCGCCGGGGTCATGCGCACATGGGCAAAGCGGCGCGTGATGACGGTGGCGACCGAGAACATGACGGCGATGAGCAGCGCCAGCCCGTCGCCGATCGGCGATACCGCGCCATCGAGCGATTCCGACACCATGATGGCGACGCCGGCAATGACGGCGGCAATCGCCAACCAGGTCGCCACCGCCACCCGTTCGCGAAACAGCGCCCAGGCAAACAGCGCAGCCAGAAGCGGCACGCCGGCCTGCATCAACAGAATGTTGGCGACGGTGGTATAGGCAAGCGCGACGACGAAAGAGGTCGACGCCGTGGCGAAGCAGAACGCCACCGCAAGGCCGGCCAGGCCCATGCCACGAAACAGCTTCAGCGTGCCACGCCAGCCGTCGCGCCAGACCATGAAGCAGAGCAGGAAGGCAGCGGCCCAGACCGAGCGCCAGAACACCACCGTCCAGCTGTCAGTGTTGTCGATGAAGCGCGCAATTGTGCCGCCAAAACTCCACATCAGCGCCGACAGGAATACCAGCAGGAAACCGACGCGTTCCCCTTGCGGCGACACGATCGGCGAAGCGGCAACCGGAGATGATGCGGTATCGGTCATGGGTGCGACTGTCGGCGAATTCGGAGCAGCACGACGTGCAATGGACGACAGAGACGTGCCTCATTCGCGTAACGCAAAGCAGAAGGCCGGGCGTGATCCAGTTCAATGTTCCGTTTGGCGCACTGATGAGGGCGCCTCGCCCTCGCCCGGCGATGATCCGAGGCGACCTGTCGACGATCGCTTTACGACGTGCCCCTGTTGCCGCGGATAAAGCGCCAGAGACCGGCCAGGGGAACCAGCAGGAGCAGGCCAAACTTTTTCAGCGCGATCAGCGCCACGACCAGAAAACCTGCTTTCGCCGCCAGCTTTCCGGCAATCAGGCCACCGACGCCAATCGCCGCAACCGTATCGACGCCCGGCACGAAATCGGCGTATGTCTTGCCGGTATTGAAGTCCGCGAGGCCAAGCACTTCATCCAGGCTTTGCCTTATCTCCGGCAATTGTTCCACCGTCGCGATATAGCTCATCACGAAGACGCCCTCCCTGCCAAGGAAACGGACGTCGTAGTTGAGCGTATGGGCGGCATCGTTCCCAAATTGCAGCTCCTTGGCCCAGTGAAGGCGCTTGTGGGCCGCGTCATAAACCGGCGGCGACGCCCAGCCGATCAGCGTAATGGGCGCGTAGCCATCCTTTACCCTCTGATCGTTGCCGGACAGAGTGTCTGACTGCATATTGCGCAGCAGTTCATTGTAATCGATGGACGCGGCGTCACTGTCGTCGACGTAACCAATCTTTTCCCAGCGCAGCTCTATCCCCCAATTGTTATCGGCAATGGGATCATGGGAGACTGGAAAGATCATGCCGAGGGCATCAGAACCAGAGTCGGGCGGATTACCCCAGGCTTCGGTGAGGACGGTGAGCGTGTCCTTCTTGTCCAGAAAATAGAACTTGTCCTTGAGATCGAGATGGATGCCTTCGGCAAGATTTATCGCGCCGGTCTTCGGATCGATCTTGTCCAGGAACGCCTTGCCGGCATCATTATACTGTTGATAGGACTTGAAGAAATCCGAGGACTTTTCAGCCAATGCGGGATCGGCCACCGAAAACGCGAGCGCCAAGCCAAGCCAAAAAACTGTCCTGCCCATCATTGATCCCCCGACCGTTGCGCAGTTCTTTTTTTTGATACCGTACTGTCAATGTTGAATCAATATTCGGCTGAATCAATATTTTGGCTGAACCAATATTTTGGCCGACAACAACCAGCTTACTGGTTGCCGCCGCAGGAACAGATGAGGTTCTTCGGTCGAAGATTCAGCCGCAATATTGCTGGAGCCGGATCACTGAAAATCGAATGCCGACAGCCCCGTCACCATCTCATCGAGGCCGAGCGGGCGTGTAACGGGTGGCTCGGCGCGGGCGAGGCAGCCGATGCGCTCGCACAGCCGGCAGGCAGGGCCAACCGGCGTCGCCGTCGCCGTGGCGCTCTGTCCGGTCTTGCCGATGGCGGCGGGCCTCGGCAACGCCGCTCCATAGACGACCTCGTCGCTAAAACCGATGTCGCAGCCGAGCAGCAGCGCGGTGCGGCGCGGCCGCTCGGCAAACGAGCCCGGCGGCCCCTCGAGCGTGCGGGCAATGCAGATAAACGCTGCGCCGTCGGGCATTTCCACCGCCTCGACCAGGATCTGGCCGGGCTGGGCGAAGGCGGCATGGACCGGCAGCCTCGGACAACCGCCGCCGAAGCGGCTTTGCGGAAAGCCGTGGCTGCCCGCCTTGCGGAAGCGATTGCCGGCACTGTCGACCTCGAGCATGAAGAACGGCACACCTGACGCCCCCGGCCGCTGCAGCGTGGCCAGCCGGTTCGCCGCCTGCTCGAACGAAACGCCGAAGCGCGACCGCAACATGTCGATGTCGTAGCGGGTGCGGACCGCAGCGGCGTGAAAAGGCTGATAGGGCATCATCAGAGCGTGCGCGGCATAGCGGCCGAGCTCGAAACGCGCCAGCCGGCGGGCTTCGTCCGTGGTCAGCTTCAGCGCCTGGATCTCGGCGGCGACAGCGACGCTCATGCGGATCAGGCAGGCCTCCATAGCCAGCTCGCGCAACTGATCGAATGGCGACAGGCGCTCGGACAGGAACAGGCGTTGCGAGTGACGGTCATAGCGACGGCGCCAGTTGGGCATGGTGGCGACCGGCAGTACCTTGACGACGATGCCGAATTCACGCCGCAGCCAAGCCTTCAACGCACTGAACAGATCGTCGCCGGGATCGAGCACCGACGTGAATGCCTCGGCTTCCTCTTCGAGCGCGGCAAAATGATTCGGCCGGCGTTCGAAAATCTCATGCACCTCGTCGATCGGCAGCCGGGCACCGGAGAGTGCGGTGGCCTTGCCCTCGCGCGCGAGCAGCTCGTTGAGATCCGATAATCGCTTGGCCTGCTCGCGATAGGCGCGAAACAGTTTTATCACAGCGGCGGACGCGTTGGGCGCCGCCTCGGCAAGCTCGATGAGTTCCTGGTCGCCCGGCAGTTCGCCGGCCAGCAACGGATCTGAAAACACTTCCTTCAAATCGGCGACCGATCCCCGCGCCTCGCCTTGCAGTTCGTGCGGGTCGACCTTGTAGACGGATGCCAGCCTCAGGATCAGTTGCACCGTCAGCGGCCGCTGGTTGCGCTCGATGAGATTGAGATAGGACGGCGAGATGCCGAGCCCTTCGGCCATCGCCGTCTGGGTTAGCCCCTTGGCGTTGCGGATGCGACGAATGCGCGGCCCGGCGAAGATTTTATGGTCGGCCAATCGACTGCCCTTGACAGAAATTTACATCCGCCGATGGCATGGCGGCTTTTACAATCATGACAGATTTACAGCTCCCATTAGTCAAACACAACACAGGTTTTCCCTTATTTTCTGGCTAATCTGGAGGTTTACCTCGCTTGCGTCGTGCCGGCGTGTAAATGATGTCACACATGGCGCACACATTTTTCCCTCTGCGACGCCATCCGAAAACCGGCATCAAACCCGCCTGGAGTGACCAATGACCGACTTTTACAACCTTGTCCCGTCGGCGCCGCAAGGCCGCTTTGATGGCATCGAGCGGCCCTATTCGCCGGAGGAGGTGAAGCGGCTGCGCGGCTCGGTGCAGATCCGGCAGAGCCTCGCCGAAATGGGGGCAAACCGGCTGTGGCGGCTCATCCATGAAGAGGATTTCGTCAACGCGCTGGGTGCCATGTCGGGCAACCAGGCGATGCAGCAGGTGCGGGCCGGGCTGAAGGCGATCTATCTGTCGGGATGGCAGGTCGCCGCAGATGCCAACACCGCTTCCGCCATGTACCCGGACCAGTCGCTCTATCCCGCCAATGCGGCGCCCGAACTGGTCAAGCGCATCAACCGCACCCTGCAGCGCGCCGACCAGATCGAGACTTGCGAAGGTAAGGGGCTGTCGGTCGACACCTGGTTCGCGCCGATCGTCGCCGATGCGGAAGCCGGCTTCGGCGGGCCGCTCAACGCCTTCGAGATCATGAAGGCATTCATCGAGGCGGGTGCGGCCGGCGTCCATTACGAGGACCAGCTGGCTTCGGAGAAGAAATGCGGCCATCTCGGCGGCAAGGTGCTGATCCCAACCGCCGCACACATCCGCAATCTCAACGCGGCGCGCCTTGCCGCCGACGTCATGGGCACGCCGACACTGGTCGTGGCGCGCACCGACGCGGAAGCGGCAAAGCTCCTGACCTCCGACATCGACGAACGCGACCGGCCCTTCGTCGATTATGGCGCCGGCCGTACGGCGGAGGGCTTCTACCATGTCAGCAACGGCATCGAGCCCTGCATCGCCCGTGCCGTCGCCTATGCGCCCTATGCGGACCTGATCTGGTGCGAGACCTCCAGGCCCGATCTGGGGCAGGCCAGGACGTTTGCCGAGGGCGTGCGCAAGCATCATCCAGGCAAGCTGCTTGCCTATAATTGCTCGCCGTCTTTCAACTGGAAGAAGAATCTCGATGACGCGACGATTGCGAAGTTCCAGAAGGAACTCGGCGCCATGGGTTACAAGTTCCAGTTCATTACGCTGGCCGGTTTCCACCAGCTCAATTTCGGCATGTTCGAGCTCGCCCGCGGCTACAAGGAGCGGCAGATGGCAGCCTATTCGGAACTGCAGGAGGCGGAATTCGCCGCGGAAGCCAATGGCTACACCGCCACCAAGCACCAGCGCGAGGTCGGCACCGGCTATTTCGACGCCGTCTCGATGGCGATCACCGGTGGCCAGTCTTCGACCACGGCCATGCATGGATCGACCGAGCACGCCCAATTCAGGCCGGCGGCGGAATAGCGGACAAACAGAGGGAACGCCCAAACTGGCATGGCAACACAACAGGCACGGCAAAACAGGGAGAAGACCAATGGCATCGATAAGCCGCGTCAAGGAACGGGCCGAAGAGCAGGCCACCAGCATGAATGTCGACCAGCAGGCGACCATCCGAATGTTGGCGAACGATCTGCACAGGCTCAATCAGTCGGTAATGAAGGCGGTCGAGGCCGGCGTCTCGGTCGAACTGGTGCGCTCGGCACGGCACCATGGCGGCGACGGCAACTGGGGCGACCTGCTGATCCCGGTCATCGTCACGCAACGGAGCCACGACTGATGAATTCTACCGCACCGCGCCTTTTTTGAGCGCATGTTATCGCACGCCGCACGCCGCGGCTCTGCCTAGTCCGGCAGAGCCGCTAGTGCAACGATTTCAATGACAAGATCAGGCTGCGCAAGTGCTGCAACGCCGATAACTTCCGAGGGCGGCGGGTTGTTGTAGCTGCAGTGCTTCGGGCAGTGCTCGGCAAAGAATTCGTCCAGGACGTCCAGGCGAAAATTGGGAGAGCTCAGAACGCCGCCATCGGGAAATGGCCCCTTAACAAAGAAGGTCAGCCTGATGAGATGGTCGAGCGCAGTGCCAAGCTCTTCCAGGTCTGATTTGATGTTGGTGAGAATTTCGCGCCACTGCGCGGCCGCACCGCCGACGGCGCCGCCGCCGCTTTTGCCGATCGGATCGTAGTCCTCGACGGTCGCGGTGTTTCCGGAAAGATAGACAAACCCCTTTGCGCCGGTAACGACCGTACCCTTTCCCCACGGCATCAACCGGCCATTTTTGAATTTCTTGTGAGTCACGAGTTCCATTGTCATCTCCCGTCGATCAAAGAGACGTGCTTAGCCAACGAGGAAGGGTAGTCCGCCGAGACGATACGACAAGCTCGCGACAGACCTGCCTCGCCTTCATCCAATCTTTCGTCAACCCGGCTACGGCTGCGAGTTGGTCGTTCGCGCTGCAAAGCTAAAGTTCACTGGAGCCTGCCCGGTTGTGGTGCAACTTCTCCTTCGGGCGGCGACAAAGAAAGCACTTAATTTTAATTTTAATGTTTCTTGCGATATTCTCCTGATATGCCATTTGAGCTTGACATGAGCAGTGATCTCACGCCAATTACCGCTCGAGTTTCAACCCTGCATTGAAATGTTGAACAACGGCCTGCCCCGCATGTGCCCAGCGAATCGCGATATCGAGCCTGCAAAACAGCCGCCTTTCGTTAGCCGGGACATGGAGACGCGGATGCTGCCGGATTTCTCGCGGGTGCTGGTGGTCGGAAAATCACCGATCAACCGCGTCGTGGTTTCAAAAATCGTGGAGCGGTCCGGCCTCAAACCGATCTCGGAAACTCCCGAAACCGCGGCAAAGGCCTTGCAGGCGCTGATACCGGGGACTGTCGTTCTCGACGGCGGAGCGGAGAACGGGGACTGCGACGCCTTGCTGTCGGGTATCGATGCACTGCGAAGGGCGTCAGGCAGATCGCTTCCGTCGGTGATCCTGCTTTCGGTCAAGACCGGCACTCCGGAGAGCCTGGGCCTGTCGAGCGTCGTCGATGTGGTGGTCGTCAAGCCGATCACCACCGAACGGCTGCAGCCGGTGATTGACCGGCTGGTCGGGGTCGGCCGCAACTGACCTCTACGGCGACGCGCCGACCGCAGACCTGATCAATCAATCTCGCCGATACGCTCGATCAGGCCTGGCAGTTCACCGAGATTGGCTATCTGGCGAAAGCGCGGTGCTGAGACCGGCGGCTCGACATGCTCCAGCACCCAGGTCAGTTCATGCGGCACGTGGATGCCCCAAGTGCCGGCTTCGATGGCCGGCACGACGTCCGATTTGAGCGAGTTGCCGACCATCATGCCCTTTTCCGGGCCATCGCCGTGGCGGCTGAAGATGCGGCTATAGGTGGCAGCGCTCTTGTCGCTGACGATTTCGACCGCATGGAACAGCGCTCCCAGTCCGGATTGCGCCAGCTTGCGTTCCTGGTCGAACAGGTCGCCCTTGGTGATCAGCACCAGGCGGTAGGCGCCGGCCAGCTTTTCCACGGTCTCGCGCGCATACGGAAGCGGCTCGATCGGATGGCTGAGCATCTCGCGGCCCGCGGCGAGAATTTCGGCGATCGTTGAGGCCGGCACCTGGCCCTCGGTGACCTCGATAGCCGTCTCGATCATCGACAGCGTAAATCCCTTGATGCCGAAGCCGTAGACCGCGAGGTTGCGCTTCTCGGTCTCCAACAACCTTGCTGAAATCCGGTCCTCCTCGGCGTGATCGGCGAGCAGTGCGGCAAAGCGCTTCTCGGTCATGCGGAAGAACTGTTCATTCTGCCACAGCGTGTCATCGGCGTCGAAGCCGATCGTCGTCAGTTTGCGGCTGTGTTGCATGCGGCCCATTAATTGCAGCGTTGCGGGAGGCCGACCCTAGACCAGGAGGCTTTTATCCGGAAGTCGTTGTGTTTCCCCGATTATCGAGGCGCATGCCAGCCAGCTCCCCTTCCCTTCCGTCGTCGGCAACAGCTATACTCCACAATCTGCAACAAATCTGGTGATTGATGCCGCCTGCAAAAAAGGAAGTCCGTCCGTCGAGCCGCGGAGGACGCGCCCGCACGCCTGCCTTCGTGAAAAACCAACGTGGCGTCAAGAACTGGAAAGAAGTCAGCGCCTGGCTAGAATGGCGCGGCATCGAAGACATCGAATGCATCACGCCCGACCAGGCCGGGGTTGCGCGCGGCAAGATGATGCCATCGAAGAAATTCACCTCCAATACCTCGCTGGCACTGCCTTCGGCGGTGTTCATGACGACGATTTCCGGCGGCTATCCGGAGGACGGCAACGGCTTCCACTATCCGGAGGACGATGGCGACCTCAAGCTGATGCCTGACCTCTCGACGCTGACCGTGGTGCCGTGGGAGGAGGACCCGACGGCGGCGGTTATCTGCGACCTCGTCCACCAGGACGGCCGCTCGGTCGAGTTCACGCCGCGCAACGTGCTGAAGCGCGTGCTCGCTGCTTATGACAGACGCGGGCTGAGACCGGTCGTGGCGCCTGAGATCGAGTTCTACCTGGTGCGCAAGAACCCCGATCCGGACTACCCGCTCACCCCGCCTGTCGGGCGCTCCGGGCGGCCGATCGGCGGCGGCGCCGGCTATTCGATCGCCGGGGTCAACGAATTCGACGAACTGATCGACGACATCTATCATTTCTCCGAAAGCCAGGGCCTGGAGATCGACACGCTGATCCACGAGGAGGGCGCCGGCCAGCTCGAAATCAATCTGCGTCACGGCGACCCGATCGAGCTCGCCGACCAGGTGTTCATGTTCAAGCGCACCATCCGCGAGGCGGCGCTGAAGCACGAAATCTACGCCACCTTCATGGCCAAGCCGATCCAGGGCCAGCCCGGTTCCGCCATGCATATCCATCAGTCGATCATCGACAAGAAGACCGGCAAGAACGTCTTTTCGGCGGAGGACGGCTCGGAGACCGACGCCTTCTTCCACTTCATCGGCGGCATGCAGAAACATGTGCCGAACGCGCTGGTGATGTTTGCGCCCTACGTCAATTCCTACCGGCGGCTGACGCAGTCGGCCTCGGCGCCGGTCAACAACAAATGGGGCTACGATAACCGGACCACGGCCTTCCGCGTGCCCCGCTCCGACCCGGCGGCGCGGCGCGTCGAAAACCGCATTCCCTCCTCTGACGCCAACCCCTATCTGGCGCTGGCGGCATCGCTCGCCTGCGGGCTGATCGGCATGACCAACAAGATCCAGGCCGAGCCGCCGGTTCTGACGACCGCCAACGAGGACCAGATCGACCTGCCGCGCAGCCTGCTCGAAGCCGTCGACCTGTTCGAGGCCGACGAGGAACTCTGCGCCCTGCTCGGCAAATCCTTCGCAGCGACCTATGCGGCGATCAAGCGAGCGGAATTCGAGACCTTCATGGAAGTGATCAGCCCGTGGGAGAGGGAGTATTTGCTGCTGAATGTGTGAGTAGTGAGTAGTCATTAGTGAGTAGTGAACGGGGCTGGATCGCACCAAGACCGTTACTGTCCGTTCCTATTCACCAACTACTACTCATTACTCACTATTTCTCTCCGCCTCTGCAAAAATCTCCGAGTCTTGGCTGCATCATGCCCTACCAATCCCCAATCTCCCCCGGCCGCTCCTGGTACGAAGACACCGCCGGGCCAAGGCCCGAATATCCGGCGCTCGACGGCGACCGGACATGCGATATGGTGATCGTCGGCGGCGGCTTTACCGGCCTGTCGGCGGCGGCTCACCTAGCCAAGACAGGCTCAGATGTCGTGCTTATCGAAACGCATCGTTTCGGTGATGGCGCATCGGGCCGCAATGGTGGCCAGCTCGGCACCGGACAGCGGGCCTGGGCAGAGGAGCTGGAAGCGGAATACGGCTTTCCCCGCGCCAAGGCGCTGTTCGACCTGGCCGAAGAGGCCAAGGCGCATCTGCTCGACTTCGCCGCGGTGAACCAGATCGAGATCGACTATATGCCCGGCCAAATGTCGGTGGCGCACAAGAAGCGCTATGTCGACGACTACAAGGCTCATGCCGAGATCATGGCAAACCGGTTCGGTTATCCGCACATCTCATTCATGGATGCCGCGGAGACTGCCGAGCGGCTCGGCTCGACGCATTATTTCGGCGGCACCCGCGATACCGGCACCGGCCACATCCATCCGCTGAAGCTGGTGATCGGCACCGCGAAAGTCGCGACGCAGGCCGGCGCAAAGCTTTTCGAGCAGACGCCGTCGACCGGCATCACCTCCGGCGGCGGCAAGGTCAGGGTTGCGACGCCGAAGGGCACGATCACCGCCGCTAAATGCCTGATCGGGGTCAACGCCTATGGCGGCACGCTCGAACCGGTGAGTGCCGCGCATATCATGCCGATCGGCTCCTTCATCGGTGCAACGGTGCCGCTGGGAGCCGATTCCAAAGTGTTGCCGGGTGGCGAGGCGGTCGACGATTCGCGCTTCGTCGTGCGCTATTTCCGCAAATCGAAGGATGGGCGGCTGCTGTTTGGCGGACGCGAGATCTACGCGGTCAACGATCCCAAGGACATCCACATCCACATCCGCCGGCAGATCGCCGAGATCTATCCGTCATTGAAGGACGTCGAGATCACCCATGGCTGGGGCGGCTATGTCGGCATCACCGTGCCGAGAAAGCCGTTCGTGCGCGAAGTGATGCCCAATGTGATCTCGATCGGCGGTTATTCCGGCCATGGCGTCATGCTGTCGAACTTTTTCGGCAAGCTTTATGCGGAGACGGTCGCCGGCAACCGCGACCGGCTGAAGCTGATCGAGGACCTGAAAATTCCTCCCTTCCCCGGCGGCCGGCGTTTGCGCGCGCCATTGCTCTTTCTTGCGCTCAACTGGTACGCGTTGCGGGACAGGATTTAACCAGACGTTGCAGAATCCTTAACCTGGGCGCAGAATTCCCGCCAAGGGCGCAGTGATGCCACAATCGCGGGCGAAAGATGATGCTCGTGGGCAGCTGAACGGGGAATTTTGCGGGCTTGCCCGCTTTTGGTTTGGGACCGATGCCGATCGAAATGCCGGCTCTCCGGCAAGGGGTCGTAAGAACATCGGCCCGCAAATGGAGGTGGCAAGAGTGAAAGAGCCCTTCAGTTTCGGCGCGCCGGAACGACGGCGCCTTGCGATGCAATTCGGTTACGATATGCGGCCGACGTTCTGGCATGGGGTCCGGTCGAACGCGCATCTGGTAATCGCCGCGCTTGGCACGGCCGCACTGCTCGGCGTTGCCGCGGTGGCACTGTGGCTGGCATTGCCGGCAAATGAGCGACAAGCGGCCGCAAGCCCTGGGCAGATCGTTCCGACCATCCCGGTCAAGACGACGAAGATCATGCCTGCCAAGGTCGCTGCGGCGCCGCGGACGACGGGCAAGGCAGATGCGGTTTCCCCGGCGGTTGCCGCGGCGGAAGCCGAGATACCGGCGCTGGCTCCCAATGATCCGCGCTGGACGGGGCCAAAGACGGCATCGGCCGCCGCCACGGCAGCATCCGACCAACTGGCAAGCCAGACCGAGCAGGCGGCCGATAAATCGTCCGCCGCGGTGGCGTTTGCTGACCCGGCAGCGAAGCCCGACGCTGCGGCACTGTTTGCCAAAGTGGCGGCTCCCGGCAGCTCGACGAAAAACACAGGGCCTGACGGTGCTCAGACCGCCGCCATCCCCACACCCAAGCCGCAACTGCCGGCGGCGCAGTCCGCGAGTGAGGACGGCGACGGTACCAAGGCAAAATCCGGAAAAGCCAATACTGCGGGTACCGGACGCATCCTGAGATCCGTCACCATGCGGATCGGCCCGAAGAAGAATGCTGCCGCCATTCTCACCGTGCCTGCCAAGACCTCGGTGCAGGTGATGAGCTGCAAGCAATGGTGCCAGATCGTCTACAACGGTAAGCGCGGCTGGGTGTACAAGAGCTACGTCAAAACCGGGGCGTAAGGCCGGCACAGCGATCGCGGGTGGCTCGCCATCAGCCAGTCCTGCGCCTGAGGACCCGGCCGTTCAAATACAACGTCCGCCGTCGACTTCCAGCGCCACGCCAGTGATGAAAGCCGCTTCGTCCGAAGCAAGCCAAAGCGCGGCATTGGCAATATCGAGCGGCGTCGAAAGCCGGCCGAGCGGGATGGATGCGCGGAACTTCTCGCGGATCTCGGGTGTGTCGGCGCCCATGAATTTCGCGAGCATGCCGGTCTCGCCGGCAACTGGGCAGAGGCAGTTGACGCGGATGTTCTTCGGCGCGAGTTCCACCGCCATCGATTTGGTCGCGGTGATCGCCCAGCCCTTCGATGCGTTGTACCAGGTGAGGCCAGGCCGCGGCCTGATACCGGCCGTGGAGGCCGTCGTCAGGATGACGCCACCGCCTTGCCGTTCCATGACCGGCACCACGGCAAGCGCTGCGTGGTAGATCGCCTTCATGTTGACAGCTGTGATCAGGTCGAAGGTCGCTTCGTCGACTTCCAGCATTTCACCGTTGCGATGGGTGTAACCGGCATTGTTGACTATGATGTCGATGCGGCCGAAGGCGCTCATTGCGGCATGGACCATGTCGTCGAATTCGGACCGCAGCGAGACGTCGGTCTGGGTCCAGATCGCCTTTTCGCCGATCTCGCCGGCAACGCGCTCCGCGCCCTTGGCGTTCAGATCGGCGACGACTACCCGCGCGCCCTCCTCGGCAAAGCGCCTGGCCATGCCCTCGCCAAAGCCCGAGGCAGCGCCGGTGATGATGGCGACTTTGTTTTGCAGGCGCATGCTTTTCTCACTCATCGTTGAAGGCGATCGACGACGCCTTTGGCCAAGCCATCGAAAGATGTGTGTCCATCGCCGATTTCTCCTTTGGCTTTCGCTGCCATCCGGCACTATGCTGCACCTGCGAAGGTTCCGGAAGCATCGCTTGCCGACAAGCCTCCGGCTAGCGCCCCGTGTCAAGAGCACACGCGGATGTGACGCAATGGCACTGGCAAGTTTAAATCGATTAGATTATATCAGCCGCGTTATCGCGACCGGCGTCACAGCGGACAGACCATGACCAGCCAGATCATTCCCGTCGACCCCTTCGACTTCATCATTTTCGGCGGCACCGGCGACCTGTCGGAACGTAAGCTTCTGCCGTCGCTGTACCACCGGCAGCGCGACCACCAGTTTTCCGAGCCGACGCGCATCATCGGCACATCACGTTCGAAGATGACCGACGAGGAATTCCAGTCGTTCGCCAGGCAGGCGATTGCCGATCATGTGAAACCGGAGGATATCGACGCCACGGAACTGAAGACGTTCCTCGCGCGGCTCTCCTATGTCCCGGCAGATGCAACCACAGGTGCCGGCTTCGACAGGCTGAAGAAGGCGATCGGCGACAGCGAACACATCCGCGCTTTCTATCTGGCGGTGGCGCCGGCGCTGTTCGGCGACATCTCGCACAAGCTGAAGGAGCACGGGCTGATCACGCCGAATTCGCGCATCGTGCTGGAAAAGCCGATCGGCCGCGATCTCGCTTCGGCGCGCGCGCTCAACGACCTGGTCGGCGACGACTTCCATGAAAGCCAGATTTTCCGCATCGACCACTATCTCGGCAAGGAGACGGTTCAGAATTTGATGGCGCTGCGCTTTGCCAACGCGCTCTACGAGCCGCTTTGGAATTCCGCCAATGTCGATCATGTGCAGATCACCGTGGCCGAAACGGTCGGCCTGGAAGACCGCGTCACCTATTACGACAAGGCCGGCGCATTGCGCGACATGGTGCAGAACCACATGCTGCAGCTGCTCTGCCTGGTCGCGATGGAGGCGCCGTCGTCGATGGACGCCGATGCTGTCCGTGACGAAAAGCTGAAGGTGCTGCGGGCGCTGAAGCGCATCAACGGCAACGAAGCGCCGAAGCACACGGTGCGCGGGCAATACCGTGCCGGCGCCTCGGCCGGCGGGCCGGTGAAAGGCTATGTCGAGGAACTCGGCAAGAACAGCAACACCGAGACTTTCGTTGCGCTCAAGGCCGAGATCGGCAACTGGCGCTGGGCGGGCGTGCCGTTCTACCTCCGAACCGGCAAGCGGCTTGCGACCCGCGTTTCGGAGATCGTCATCGAATTCAAGCCGATCCCGCACTCGATCTTCGGCGAGAGCGCCGGGCCGATCTCCGCCAACCAGCTGGTCATCAGGCTGCAGCCCGACGAAGGCGTCAAGCAGTTCATCATGATCAAGGATCCGGGGCCGGGCGGCATGCGGCTGCGCCAGATCCCGCTCGACATGAGTTTTGCGCAATCCTTCGACGGCCGCGCCCCCGATGCCTATGAGCGGCTGATCATGGACGTCATCCGTGGCAACCAGACGCTGTTCATGCGCCGCGACGAGGTCGAGGCGGCGTGGAAATGGATCGACCCGATCCAGGACGCCTGGGAAAGCGGCAGGCAAGAGGCGCAAGGCTACACCGCCGGCACGTGGGGCCCCTCGGCCTCGATTGCGCTGATCGAACGCGACGGGCGGACATGGCACGAGAGCAATTAGGCGGCGCCTACAACTGGCACGAATTTGCCGGACGCCAGGAGCTGGCGACAGCGCTTGCCGGCCACGTCGCCGGCCGTCTGTCAAAGGCGATCGCCGAGCGCGGCACGGCACTGCTCGCGGTCTCGGGCGGCACGACGCCGGCGAAATTCTTCGCGGCGCTTTCGACCGTTCCGATCGCCTGGGAAAAGGTGACGATAACATTGGTCGACGAGCGCTTCGTGCCGCCCTCATCGCCGCGCTCCAATGCCGGCCTGGTTGCCGCCAACCTGCTGCAGAACGCGGCCGCGGCCGCGAATTTCGTGCCGCTCTACCGCGCCGCGGCAAGTATCGAGGGTGCAGCGGTCTCCGACGGTGAGGCGCTGCAAGTGCTGCCCTGGCCACTCGACGTCGTTGTGCTCGGCATGGGAACTGATGGCCACACCGCCTCGTTCTTTCCGGATGCCGACAACCTGGCAAGATTGCTCGATCCGTCGTCGCAAAGGATCGTGCTTCCGGTTCACGCGGCAAGCGCCGGCGAGCCACGGCTGACGCTGTCATTGGCGCGGATCATCAATGCCGCCTTCATCGCGCTGCATATCGAGGGCGCGGAAAAACGCACCGCATTCGAGGCCGCGCTTGGAACTGGAACACGAAAGCCCATTCGCGCCGTGCTCGATGCCACTCAAAAGCCCGTAGAGGTTTTCTGGGCACCCTGATCTCAACTTGGCTGCAGGTCCCGGCAACAGCCGGAAGGTATTTGCGGGACCTCGCCTGAAAGGACCGACCGCCATGACCGCAAGACGCGACATCGAAGCCATCACCCAGCGCATCCGTGAGCGCTCCAAGCCCGGTCGCGAGGCCTATCTCGGCCGCATCGCCGAAGCCTCGAACCGCACCGCCAACCGGGCCGTGCTGTCCTGCGGCAACCTGGCCCACGGCTTTGCCGTGGGCAGCCCTTCCGAAAAGGTGGCGCTTGGCGGCGACCGGGTGCCGAACCTCGGTATCATCACCTCCTATAACGACATGCTGTCGGCGCATCAGCCTTTCGAGACATTCCCGGCGCTGATCAAGGACGCGGCGCGCGAGGCCGGCGGCATCGCCCAGGTGGCCGGCGGCGTGCCGGCGATGTGTGACGGCGTCACCCAGGGCCAACCCGGAATGGAGCTGTCGCTGTTCTCGCGCGACGTGATCGCCATGGCCGCGGCAATCGGCCTGTCGCACAACATGTTCGATGCCGCCGTCTATCTCGGCGTCTGCGACAAGATCGTGCCGGGGCTGGTGATCGCGGCGCTGACCTTCGGCCATCTGCCGGCGGTCTTCATCCCGGCCGGGCCGATGACGACCGGCATTCCGAACGACGAAAAAGCCAAGATCCGCCAGCTCTATGCCGAGGGCAAGGCGGGGCGGGCCGAACTGCTCGAAGCGGAATCAAAATCCTATCACGGGCCGGGAACCTGCACTTTCTACGGTACCGCCAATTCCAACCAGATGCTGATGGAGATCATGGGCCTGCACACGCCTGGCGCTTCCTTCGTCAATCCCGGCACGCCGCTGCGCGACGCGCTGACCAGGGAAGCGACCAAGCGGGCGCTGGCGATCACCGCGCTCGGCAACGCCTACACGCCGGTCGGGCGGATGATCGATGAGCGCTCGATCGTCAACGGCATCGTCGGCCTCCACGCCACCGGCGGTTCGACCAACCACACCATCCACCTGATCGCCATGGCGGCGGCGGCCGGCATCGCCATTACCTGGCAGGATATTTCCGACATCTCGGAAGCCGTGCCGCTGCTGGCGCGGGTCTATCCGAACGGCCTTGCCGATGTGAACCACTTCCACGCCGCCGGCGGGCTCGGCTTCCTGATCCGCGAACTGCTCGACGCAGGCATCCTGCACGAGAATGTCCAGACGGTGTGGGGCGAAGGGCTGCGCCCCTACGCGGTCGAGGCCAAGCTCGGTGCGGACGGCGGCGTCGTGCGCGAGGCTTCGCCGCGCGAGAGCGGGGACGAGAAGGTGCTGGCGCCGTTCAAGAAGGCGTTCCAGCCGAGCGGCGGTCTGAAAGTGCTTTCGGGCAATCTCGGCCACGCCGTCATCAAGACATCGGCGGTCAAGCCGGAGCGGCGCGTCATCGAGGCGCCGGCCAAGGTGTTCGACAGCCAGCAAGGCCTGAACGAGGCGTTCAAGGCGGGGTCGCTGACCGGCGACTTCATCGCCGTCATTCGGTTCCAGGGACCGAAGGCCAACGGCATGCCGGAATTGCACAGGCTGACCACCGTGCTCGGCATCCTGCAGGACCGCGGCCAGCATGTGGCGTTGGTCACCGACGGCCGCATGTCGGGCGCTTCAGGCAAGGTGCCAGCGGCGATCCACGTGACGCCGGAAGCGGCGGAGGACGGGCCTATCGCCAGGATCCATGACGGCGATATCATCAGGCTCGACGCCGAGGCCGGGACGCTGGAGGTACTGGTGCCAGCCGGCGATTTCGCACTGCGCCGCCCCGCGGACAGCGACCTCATAGGCAATGAATTCGGCTTCGGCCGCGAGCTTTTCGCCGGGTTCCGGCAGTTGGTGGGACGCGCCGACCATGGCGCCAGCGCCTTCGGTACGGCGTGACTTTTCGACCATGGAAGAGCGGCTGGTGGCCGCTCTCCCTTATATCTACTGAACGGTCAGCTCGGCTCGCGCGCCGGCCCTGACCGTTACCGTGCCTTCCCTCGAGCTGTTGTCCGATTTCTCCGAAACCACCGCGTAGTCGCCGGCCGACAGGGTGGCTTGATACTTTTGGTCGTAGGCGTAGCCGACCGACTTGCGGGTTCCGTCGATGGCCTTCCTGGCCTCGAATATCTCGATCTTCGAGGCCCCTGGCGCGGTTATCGTCAGCATGCCGGCGTTCATCGCGATCTTCAGATCCTGATGGTCGCCAACCTTGACGCTGAACGGCTGCTCGGCCACCGCAAGGTCGACCGTCGCGACCATTACATAATCGTCGGGCGGCAGATCGAACTTGCTGTCCGGACCGTAGGCATAGGTCACCTCCTGCCTGGTTCCGTCGATGTTCTTTTTCGCCTGGAGCACCTTGAAGCCGACGCCAGAACCCTCGGCCTTGTCGCCGCCGGCAGCATAATAGGCGTTGGCGACGATACGCCCGACGCCGACGATGATGTCCTTGTCGATGACCCTGCCGGCGGCAAGCGGGATCGTCTCGATAACCATGCCCTGGCCGATCGTGACCGTCACCTTCTGGTCACCGGCCGGCAGCACGACTTTCGTGTCACCGTAGTAGGTCGGCGGGGTGTCGACGCCGGGATAGCCGATTACGACAGCCGCGCCGTCATCAACGTCCGCTCCTTCGCTTGGCCGCGGGTGGATGACCAGCGTGCCGGCATTCAGGTTGAAGTGCGGTTTGGCGACCTGGCCAGGCTCTATCTTGATCTTCTGTTCGGCCCTGGCCTCGCCGGCACGCGCGACGACGATATAGTCGCCCGGCTCCAGATTGCCCTTGTAGGTGCCATATTCGGTGGTGACGGGATCGCCGCGCGTGCCGTCGGAATTCGCCTTGTAGATCTCCCAGGCATTGCCGTCGGTGACGGGATCGCCACCCTCGGCAAGCACGACGGTGGGCACGAAATTGGACTCCGCCGGCTGGGCGGGCGCCGGCTGGGGAGCAGGCTGCGGGGCGGGAGTCGGTTCAGGGGCGGGTGGCGGAGGCGCAACGGTCTCGACGAGGGCGTCCTGCAATGCCTTTTCATCCGACGCTTCGATATATTTGCCGCCGGTATTGTCGGCGAGGCAACCGACCTGCTTGCCCTCGGCCGCCGTCAGGCCGAAGCCGACGACATTGACGGTGAAGTCGACGCCAGCAGCCTCCAGTTCCTTGCCGAGCGCACAGGGATCGCCGCTACATGTCTCGATGCCATCGGTGATGAGAACGACCGTCGCCTTGTCCTCGGTGTATTTCAATGCTTCCGCCGCTTGCTTGACCGCAGCGGTCAGCGGCGTCTTGCCCTGAAATTTCAAGCTGTCGGCCGCGGCTGAGATCGCACTTGCCGAGCCTGCCTGCGGTGGCACGATGAGTTCGATGTCGTCGCAACTGGCCTTCTCGCGATGGCCATAGGCCATGAAGCCTATTTCCTCCTCGGCCGGGACCGATTGCAGCACGTTCCGCAGCGATTGACGGGCGATTTCGAGCTTGGGCTTGCCGTCGATCTGCGCCCACATCGAGCCGGAGGCATCGAGAACGACGATGACGCGATCGGCGGCGAAGCCGAACCCCGTCGTCCACAGCAACAAGGCCGCCGCAGCGACGCTCTGCACAAATCCCGCCATCAAAAATCTCCCCCGTCAGTCGCCGCCGCTCGGCGCCGGAAAGCTATTTGACGCCGGGTCGCGACACAAGCCCGGACGGAGTACGAAGCTGCGTCGCCTCTCTGCCAAACCCTCAATAGGCCGTGCGGCGTTCATCGGAAGGCGGCCGGCCGAATTGCAGCCGGTAGCTCTGGGCAAAATAGGAATGCGAGGTGAAGCCGGTGGCGATTGCCACGTCGAGGATCGGCATGTTGGTCTGGCGCAGCAATTCGCGCGCCCGCTCGAGCCTGAGCCGCATATAATAGCGCCCGGGCGTCACACTGAGATGGCGCAGGAACAGGCGCTCGACCTGGCGCACCGACAGGCCCGCCGACTTGGCGAGCTGCACCGCCGACAGCGGCTCGTCGAGATGGTCGGCCATCAGCTCGACGATGCGGCGCAGCTTCTCCGACTTGCCGGTGAGGTCGCGTTCCGGGCCGACGCGCTGGCGGTCCCCGGCCGAGCGGATGCGCTCATGCTGGAACTGGTTGGCGACGCCATTGGCGAGGCTCGAGCCGAAATCACCGCGCACGATCTCCAGCATCAGGTCGATCGATGTGGTGCCGCCGGCGCAGGTGTAGCGCTTGCGGTCGATCTCGAAGACGTTGCCGGTGCAGTTGATGTCCGGAAAGCGTTCGAGGAAGCCGGCGCGGTTTTCCCAATGGATGGTGCAGCGATAGCCATCGAGCTGGCCTGCTTCGGCAAGCAAATAGGAGCCGACCGAAAGCGCGCCGAGCGCATTGCCGCGCCGGCCCCAACTGCGCAGCGCTGCCAGCACCTTGCTCTTGCCCGGAAATTCCGTCGTCAGCCCGACCGAGACGAACAGGATATCGACCGGCGGCAGATCGGCGACGGCGTAGTCGATCTTGAGCGGCAGGCCGTTGGACGCCATGACGGCATCGCCGTCGGCCGACACCGTCGTCCAGCCATAGAAATCGCGGCCGAGCAGCCGGTTCGCCGACCGGAACGTGTCGATTGCCGCGGCCAGCGAGAACATAGAGAACTTGTCGACCAGCAGAAACCCGAACTGCCGGCCGCCCTGAACGGGATCATTGGTGACCGGCCGTTCTAAGGGAACAGTGAGGTTCGGCAAGGACGCTGCTTTCTGGTCAGAAGGAAGGCCGTTTCAACCCGGCCGCGAGATAGGCGGAAGCTAGCGTGTTGGCCATCAGCATGGCAATGGTCATCGGTCCGACGCCGCCAGGCACCGGCGTGATGGCGCCGGCCGCCGTCGCTGCTTCGGCAAAGGCGACATCGCCGACGAGGCGGGTCTTGCCTTCACCCTTCTCAGGTGCGGCGATGCGGTTGATGCCGACGTCGATGACGGTTGCGCCAGGCTTGACCCAGTCGCCGCGGACCATTTCGGGCCGGCCGACGGCTGCAACTAGAATATCGGCGGTGCGGGCAAGCGCCGGCAGGTCCCTGGTGCGGCTGTGTGCGATAGTGACGGTGCAGTTGGCGGCAAGCAGAAGATTGGCCATCGGTTTGCCGACGATGTTCGAACGCCCGACGACGACCGCATTGAGGCCGGACAGGTCCTTGCCACGCACCCGTTCGATCAGCAGCATCGAGCCGGCCGGCGTGCAAGGCACGAAGGCGGTCTCAAGCTCGCCGGTGCCGAGCTTGCCGACATTGATGAAGTGGAAGCCGTCGACATCCTTCTCCGGCGCGATGGTCTGGATGATCTTGCCGGCGTCGATATGGCCGGGAAGCGGAAGCTGCACCAGGATGCCGTTGATGGCCGGATCGGCATTGAGCTGGCCGATGATCTTCAAAAGGTCCGGCTCGGAGGTTTCGGCCGGCAGTGTGTGCTGAACCGAATGGAAGCCGCATTCCTTGGCGGTACGGGATTTGGATGCGACATAGACCTGGCTCGCCGGATCCTCGCCGACGATGACCACCGCGAGACCGGGCTGCTGCCCACCTTTTTCCGCTAGTTCGGCGGTCAGTGTCTTGACCCGCCGCACCACGTCTTCGGCGACGCTTTTTCCGTCAATCAACTCGGCCATGAACCACCCTCGACGCCTATTGCTAAGCCTGCCGCATCCATGCGGCGTGCTCCAGATATGTTTTTATGCAGGTCGTTGCCCAGAACCATGCGCGGGCGGGCGGACATGCAGCGCGGCATTTTCACGAAAATCGAGCCGGGCAATCCCGTCAATGCGCCGTCCCATGCCGTTAACTCGAAACCGGCATGTTTTATTCGACGCTCAGAAATAGCGGCGATGCGTGCGGTTTTCGGTGAGCTCGCGAACCGCCTCGCGGAATTCGCGCAGGCTGGCGCGGATTTCCTCGATCTGGCTTTGCTGATCGGCGGCTTCCGAGGCCTGAATTGCGTCCCTCGACCAGGCCTGAGTATGTGCCGAATGCGGCGGCGTGGGTTGCTGCGGATACGGTGCCCGACCGGCATAGAGCGGCTGCGGGTAGAAGGCAGGCGACATGGCTGCGCTTGAGTTTGTCGCGGTGGAAGTTTCACCCGACGTCATCTCCTCCTGCGCTCTGCCGGGCATGAGCCGGCCCAGCGCCGACAACACGGCACCGATTGGACCCGGCCGTTTGGTGCGCGCGACCTCGAGCAGAGCGAGAGGCGGCGCTGCCGGGTATGCGGCGCGATCGGCGGAACCGGAATCGGGGCCGTCAAGGGAGCCTACGGGGTCGAAAAATGCATCGGCAGCTGTAGCCTCTTCCATCAGTATGGGGCCGGCCTTTGACGCATCAGGATGGGGCTGGCCTATGCCTGCGGCTGCCAACAGGATCGGGCTGGCACGCGCTTCGCGGCGCGAGCGGGCCAGACGATGGCGTGTGGCGGCATCCTCGCGCCATGACCGGGCTGTACGGTCCTCCAGGGAAACCAGCGCTGCTTCGTCTTCGTCGCGCGCTGCCTCGACGAACGACAGCAGGGACTGCTCGTTCCTCCAGTGTTCACGATTATTCCTATAAGCCATGGTTTCTGGAGCTTCCCCCTCGGGCTGGGACGTAGCGACCGCCACTGGTTAAGCGATGCTAAACAGGCATAGGAAATAAAAGGTTAATGTGGTCGCCGCGCCCCTGCGCGACTACATGCGCATCCCAACCGCAAGGTCCGGGTTTCCGCCTGATCACGGTCCCAAAAGGGCTTCCCCGCCCTGCCGCGAACGTCTATGGGGAAGCCATCTCTATGGAGGCTTTCGATGACGATCAGGCTTGTTCTCGCCGGTTGCGGCAATATGGGCTCCGCCATGCTCTCGGGCTGGCTGAAAGCCGGCAAGCTCGCTCCGGCTGCGGTGTTCGTGGTCGAGCCCAATGCCGAGTTGCGCAAGCGTGCCGAAGCACTGGGCTGCTCTGCTGCCGCGGACGCCGGCGCCATCCCGGCGGACGCCGTGCCGGCCCTCGTCGTCATTGCGGTCAAGCCGCAGGTGATCCGTAACGTGACGGCTGGCTACATCCGCTTCAACGATGGCCGAACCACTTTCCTCAGCATCGCCGCCGGGACGCCGGTCGCTACGTTCGAAGGCATTCTCGGCGATCGCGCGCCGATCCTGCGCTGCATGCCCAATACGCCGGCGGCGATCGGCAAGGGCATGATGGTGGTGTTTTCCAACAGGCTGGTTTCCGACGAGACTAAACGTTTCGTCGCCGACCTGCTCTCGGCGAGCGGGCAAGTGGCCGATATCGACGACGAGGGCCTGATGGACGCGGTGACGGCGGTCTCCGGGTCGGGGCCGGCCTATATCTTCCACTTCATCGAAGCGCTGACCGTGGCCGCCGAGAAGGCTGGCCTGCCTGGCAAGGTCGCAAAGCTCCTGGCCATGCAAACGGTCTACGGCGCCGCCTCGCTTGCCGCCGAAAGCGGCGAGGAGCCCGGCGTGCTTAGACAGCAGGTGACCAGCCCCAACGGCACCACGGCTGCCGCCCTTGCCGTGCTGATGGGCGAGGACCGTCTGACGCGCCTGCTCACTGAGGCGGTGGAAGCGGCGCGGCTGCGGTCGATCGAACTGGGGAAGTAACAGCTGATTTCGGATTACGCGAGATCGGTATGCGAAAAGTCGTTGCCCTTGTAGAGCAGTGCGGAGCCATGACTTTTTGCGCAAGCATAAGAAAGGCAGTCGGCTAAGTTGAGCTGGGCGGGATGTCCGCGCCCCTTTCCGTAATCTGAAAATGTATGGATTGCGAGCTTGGCATCGCTGGCGTCGATAGGCACAATTTCGATTTCAGCCTCGCGAAGAAACGCCTCTATCGCATCTCCGGCGACAACCGGCGGCACGGCAAGCATGGTCGAAAGCCGCATCGCCGCTTCAAGCACCACCAACGCCGAAGTTATTCTTGCGGGCGCTGCCTCGATTCGGTTGCTCCACTCGCGGGCATCCTCTTCGCCTGAAAGAATCGCGACAACCACGGAGGTGTCGACGAACATCAGGAATGGCTCCACATCTCATCGATCTCATCCTTCGTCATAGCCCGACCATCTTGGCCTGCCTTGGCCTTGAAGTCGTTGGCAATGGCAGCAAGCCGCTCGGCCAAGGGAATGCGTCCGCTCTCCCGCTTCAACTCGGATTCAAGCGCTTCGATGACCGCTTCCGTCATAGAAATCTTGCGTTTGGCAGCAAGCTCTCGCGCCAGTTCGCGTGCGCGCGGATCCCTGATCTGAAGATTCATGTAATCGCCTCCGCCTTCATCGTCACTACAATATAGCGAATTCGTCATGACAAAGCCAGTGCTCGGCCGGAGGCCATTGCGACGGCTCACCGGTCGAGAGCCTTACGCTCCATACAGCATCCCGTCCTGCAGCCGGCGCAAGGCGAACAGCCTGGTCGTCGGGTCGGGCGCGGCATTGTCGGCGGTGAGCAATTCGCCTTTCCGCACCTGTTTCAGCACCTTGCCGCCTTCGAGCAGGCCGACGGGCACGGCGCGATGGGCGCGGGCTTCTTCGACGGTCATGGTCCAGGAGCGGTAGCAGGTCTCGCCGATCGCATCGAACGTCTCGCCCGTCGCCAGATCGCGCTTGGCCACGGCGCAGACCTCGGCCACCGGCCGTGGCAGCGGCACCATGTCGGGCTTGCCATAAAGCGCGATGCGAGCGGCCGTCAGCGGCACTTCCAGCGAGGTCAGATGGTAGGGCCTGAAGAAGCTGTAATAGGGGCCGTGGCCGATATGCAGATCGTCCATGCGCTCGATGATGCGCGGATGCGTCGCCTCGACGATTACGAAGACGCCGGGCGCCACGCCCTTGCCGACGGTGTAGTCGACGACGCCGTTCTTCGACAGGATGCCGCCCTGCTCGCGCGGGATCAGCACCTTGACCAGCTCGTCGCGATCGGCCTTGGGGCCGTGCATGCCGGGAACGTCGGGCACCAGCCCGGTGGCGTTGGCAATGGCGCACATCTCAACCATGGTTTTCGAGCCGTCGACGAACTCGACCAGCATGCGCGGATTCATGTTGCGGCGTAGCGCTTCCTCGCGATAGTCGTCGGGAACGGCGTCGTGGTTGAGCGGGTTGTTCTTGCCCTTGCCGGCGGAGACGATGGTGTAGCCGAGCGCCGAGGCGAACTCGATCAGCTCCATGCAGCTCGACGGCTCGTCGCCGGCGCCGACCGAATAGACGACGCCGAGCCGGTCGGCCTGCTGCTTCAGATAGCAGCCGATAGTGACGTCGGCCTCGACATTCATCATCACCAGATGCTTGCCGTGCTGCATCGCCATCAGGTCGAAATCGGCGGCGACGCCGGGCTTGCCGGTAGCATCGATGACGACATCGATAAGCGGATTGGTGACCAGCATTTCGTTCGAGGTTATGGCGATCTTGCCGCTTTCGATCACCTGGCTGAGCTTCGACGGCGTATCGGCCTCCCGTGCCATCGCCTCGTCGCCATAGGCGATGCGGATGGCATCACGCGCCGTATGCGGGCGGCGCGTCGAGATCGCGCAAACCGAAATGCCCGGCATCAGCATGCCTTGCGTCACCAGGTCGGTTCCCATCTCGCCGGAACCTATGACGCCGATGCGCACCGGGCGGCCTTGTGCGGCGCGCTTGGCAAGATCGCGGGCAAGCCCGGTCAAGGCGACATTGGTCATGCGAGAGCGTCCACTGCTTTAAGTCTTTGTTTGCGCATGTCGCTGTCCCAAAACCGCGGCACACTTGGGCAACATGCATCAGGATGCGGGAATAGCAGGGAACGGTAACGGTTTGCCAACGAAACCGGCCGCCGGCGGTGTTTTCTTGCGCTTGGCCCCAAAATCGGATTGCTTTCTGTGAAGACAATGCACCCGGCCAAAGTGTTACCGACGGTCCTGTGGGCCTAACGTCCGCGTTCTCAGATCTTAGAAAATGCCTCTCAGGGCACAACCGGCGAACGGGTGCAGCAGAACCGCTAAGCGCCGTTTGAATGGATCACAGCCAAGAAATGGACGGAAATTCTTAGTCATTCCTTTATGCATCCCGGCTTAAATGAGGAATGGACTGGCGTGCCCGTATCTTCAGGCGTTTTTTCTGCATGCGACGAACCGGCAAGAGTGGCAACGTTGCCACTATTTTTGCCCTGTCGTTGCCGATCGTCGTCGGCGGCGCGGGTCTCGGCGTTGAGACTTCCTACTGGTATTACAGCGGCCTGAAGCTACAAGCGGTGGCGGATGCGGCAGCCTATGCTGGCGCTTTGGAAAAGGTTTCAGGATCCGACAAACCAACGATAGTCTCCGCCGCGACATTGTCTGCGACAACGAATGGCTGGGACCCGTCGACAGGCACAATCGAAATCTTCACGCCCCCGTCCTCCGGCCCGAATGTGGCCCAAAAGGCTGTCGAGGTCATCGTTCATCAGACCCTCGATCGGTTTTTTACATCGATATTCACGCAAAATGCGGTCGGCGCACAGGCAAGAGCGGTGGCTCTTATCACCGACGCCTCAAAGGCCTGCGCTCTAGCTCTCAATCATTCCGCTCCGAAAGCGGCGCTCTTTTCCGGCAGTTCGAATCTCAAACTGAACGGCTGCGTCGTGATGTCGAATTCGATAGCCGCGGACGCCATCAAGCTTCAGGGATCGGCAAGCCTTCAGGTCGATTGCCTGGTATCGGCAGGCGGTGTTTCGTTGAGCAACCCCGTGACGACCGTGTGCGCCAGGCCGATAACCCAGGCGTTGCCCGCTGCCGATCCTTTTGCCGACTTGCCGGCGCCACCGGCCACGAACCCCTGTCGAAACAGCAATCAGTCGGTGTTGCAACCTGGAACATACTGCAGGGGGCTCAGCTTGAGCGGCAATGTAACGCTTTCGCCCGGGATATACGTCATTCAAGGCGGTGATTTCAAAGCGAACTCGAACGCGAATATTTCCGGCGACGGAGTCATCATTTATCTGGCCGGCAGCTCCGGCGTCAGCATGAACGGCACGGCCACCATCAAGCTCAGCGCACCAACGTCGGGCACCTATTCGGGGGTGCTGTTTTACGGCGACAAAGCCAACCTGACTGGATCGAACACGGTTAATGGCACGGCAGATTCGCTTTTGACCGGCGCTTTGTATTTTCCAACGCAAGACGTTAATTATCTCGGCAATTTCTCGGGCAAAGGCGGTTGCACTCAGGTCGTCGCCAGTACCGTGCAGTGGTCCGGCAACGCGAACGTCAATCAGGACTGCACGAGCCTTGGAATGCGAGACATTCCGGCGACGCAATCCATAAAGCTTGTCGAGTAATCTTCGTGACAGGGTCAGCAGTCCGGATGTTCCGCAGCGATTCGGGTGCTGCCGCGGTAGAGTTTGCGCTGATTGTGCCGATCCTTTGCCTGGTACTCCTTGGCATCATTGACGGCTGGTCTTTTGTGTCGAACGCGTTGTCGATGCGTGCAGGCGTCAAAACGGCGGCGAATCTCGTGATGCAAGGAGCAGCCGAGGATGCGACTATCCAAGCTGTCGCTCTTTCAGGCTGGGAAAACCATCCCGGCGACGCGCAGGTGACGCTGAGCCGGAAATATATGTGCGGGACCACCGTGGTCGATCCATCTGTCCTGTGCGACAGTTTGAAAGCTCCCGCGGTTTTCGTCGAAATCCAAGCGACAGCCACCTGGTCACCGCCCTTCAGTTTCGGCGCGTTTTCGCTCTCGCGCGAGCTCAGCCACCAACAGGTGATCCGTGTTCGCTAAAGCGAGGGCCTTCATACGGGGAGCATCAGGCGGAGCTGCGTTGGAGTTCGCGCTGATCGCCCCTGTTCTGATAATGGTCTTGATCGGCGTCTTCGCATTCGGCTGGGCCTTGAATGCCATGTCCAGTGTTCGGTATACGCTGGAAACGTCCGCGCGTGCGCTGCAGATGAAGAACTCGCTGACGCAGGCCGAGATAGAAGCCATAGCCACGGCAAAATTGCTGACTTTGGGATTGAAAGACGTAGACGTAACAATAGCAATCGACGCCCCCAACGGCGGCTTTCGAATGGCACATCTCACGGCCAGGTATGCTTTCGTTATCGAGTTCCCGTACTTCGATCGGTATCCGATAAATTATGGGACGACTGTCGCAGTTCCATTGGTTGGATCATGAGCGCGTCCAATTTCCTTAGGCAATAAGGGGTGAGCGGCCCAACGAAAGTGGCTGCGTCGGTTTCTCGCGGGCTACCGCAATTCGGCCAGCAACACCTGCGCCTCCGCGAGGTTTTTTCAGAGCCGGCGGCCAGGTCGTCCACTACCCCTCGCCCACTTCTATCTCGCCGCTACTTGTTTAATGACAACTATGCGAGGCCCACATGTGGAACTTGGCGACGGAGGGCTGGGTACTCCTCAGGCAAAGCATCCTCGGCTTCGTCAACGACAATGCGCTGAGCCATGGGGCGGCGATAGCGTTTTATGCCACGACTTCGCTTGCGCCGATCCTGCTCATCGTTGTCGCTATCGCCGGCATGGCCTTCGGGCACGAGGCGGCGCAACTCGCCCTTTCGGCACAGATCGCCGGCCTGATGGGGCCGCAAAGTGCCGAGCTGCTGCAGGCGACGATCGAGAACGCCTCGCAGAAGGAAGCGGGAACCCTTGCCAGCATTCTGGGGCTGGTCACGTTGTTCGTCGCCGCATCCGGCGTGTTCGGCGAAATGCAGCTGGCGCTGAACGAGATCTGGAAAGTCAAACCGAGCGGGGCAACGATCTCGCGGCTGGTTCGGGCACGCATTGCAAGCCTGGGCCTGGTCGCCGCGCTTGGTTTCCTGCTCCTGGTGTCGCTGGTCGTAAGCGCTGCAATTTCGGCGCTCGGAGAGGTCATCAACGCCTATCTGCCGTTCGGCACCATCATCCTGAGCGCCATCAACGGGATCGTCTCGTTTGCCCTGATCACGCTGCTGTTTGCCGCGATCTACAAGGTGCTGCCCGACCGCAGCCTGCAATGGCGCGATGTCGGCCTCGGCGCCGTGGTCACCGGGTTTCTGTTCACCATCGGCAAGTCGCTGATTGGCTGGTATATCGGAACCAGCGCCATCTCATCGTCATACGGCGCGGCCGGCGCTCTGCTCGTCGTGCTGTTATGGGTCTACTATTCGGCGGAGATATTTCTGCTGGGCGCCGAATTCACGCGAGCCTATTCGGTCCGACACGGCAGCCGGACCGATTTGAAGAACAAGGTGGAATCGCATGACAAATGAATTCACGCCGAAATTCGACCTGGCCGGCAAGGTGGTGCTGGTTACCGGCGCCTCGCGCGGCATCGGCCGCGCCTGCGCACTCGCCTGCATGTGCTCGGCCACATCCCGCTCGGCCGCATAGGCGACCCGATCGACGTCGCCGGCACCGTGGTGTTCTTCGCCTTGCCGGCGGCGTCACTGATCACCGGCGCGAATATATTGGTGGATGGCGGTTGGTCGCTAGCGTGATAGGGCTCTTTGGCTGGTAGTGCGACACCGCCTCGCGAGTGCCGCCTCCCCACACCGGAAGAAGCGCGCGGACTTCGCAGGTCGTTGAGCGGTTCAAGGTTAGTCCAAGAGGTCTTTTATGGGCGAAAAATCTCAATCGAACAGTGAATTCGACGAACCGCGGAATGAGCCACTCTTCACGACTATCTCGCAGACAGACCCCGCCTTCCTTGCAGCTTACGATCGCGCACTTGCGAGTGTGCCGACATTTGTCGAACACATCGAGAGAAATGCAGATGCCTTCTGTTCCGCGAAGCTTCGGTTTCGCGATCCCGACGAGTCCGAACGTCTTGGGGAGGACAACTTTGTTTTCCTTTGGCTTGCCGCAGTGCATTATCATGCTGAGGAGCGGCTATTTTCGGGTACGTTTTTCGGGGTGCCACCCGAGCTTCAGAAATGGCATCAAGTCGGACAGCGACTTGCATTTGAAGGCGACGATATTTTCGATTGGATGGTTCTCGACGCGGGGCACTTGCATGGGGGATTCACATTGCGCGTAACCCGAGACAAGCTTCCTGAGAAAGATCGCGGCTCATACGATCGATACATCGGGGTTTCGGTTTATGAGCCACTGCCGTCCTGATTCAACGCATGCTTAATGGCCTGGTCTTTCGTTGGAGGATTGGGCACCGCACTGGTCAAACCAGCTTTCTCATTCATTGCCGGCGAGCCAACGGACCATGTTCGCCATCAGTTTTCCGTAGAACGGCCATGCGAGGAAATCCTGCGAGAGCCAATGCGGGCCGATATCGGTTGCCCAGGCAATCGCGCGGCCGCGGCCATGGCTGCCGACGGCAAGGAGCGGCCAGTCGGTGCCGCGATGGTGGCAGGTCGCCAGAAGCCGGGACGAACCGTCGCGCCTGAATTCCAGCTTGTTCATGCCGAGAATCGGCGGCAAAGGCCCCTCCACCCCGGAAAAAATCGGATGTGACGACTGCAGGATGGAGGCCTGCAGGCCTTGCGGCACCTCCATGCCGTCGCAGTAGGGTAGGCAGCGGACGGGCAGAACGTCCTCGACCGGGGTGTCGTGGAAACGCGCCGTCCCGAACATGCCCTGAAAGCCCATGTAACCGCCGGCCAGCATCAGCCCGCCGCCAGCTTCGACATAGGCCTTGAGCACATCGAGGCGGTTGACGCCGACACGCCCGGCGCGGGCATCCGGCGTGACCAGCAATGTCAGGGCGCCGACATCGGAGATCACCACCGCCTGATATTGGGCGAGCCCATCGAGGTCATAAGGGAACTCCGCGCTGCAACGCTCGCCGCCGATCTGCGTGACGGCGATGCCTTCAGTGGCCAGCGCGGCATTGAAGGCCATAGCGCCATTGGTCGAGGCCGCACTTGTAAGCACGTCGCTGCCGATGGCAACCGACGTCGTCGCTGCAAAGGTTTCGCCTGCAAGCAAGATCTTCATTGCCGCCCCGCACTGTTTTCATTCGAGATGTTTTAGGAAGGGCGCCGGATCGACCGGCGCCCCTCTGGAGCTTGAGCTCCATAGAATCAGAACTTGAACTCGGCCAGATTTTCGGGGGTCACGATCTTGGCCGGACCAAGGATCAGTTCGCCGCCGGCGCCAATCGTGTATTCGCCGAGCCTGCCTGCCGTGAACTTCTCACCCTCCTTGCCGGTGATCTTGCACTGCGCAAGCGCCTGGGCTGTCTGATAGGTAAGATAGCCAAGATCGGTGACGTTCCACCAGATATCCTGAGCCGCCCCGTCCTTGATGTATTTCGAGATCAGAGTGGCCGGCGCGAGGCCGGTCAGCTTGACCTTGCCGATCATGCCCGCTTCCTCGAGTGCACGCGCGGCCGCCGGAAGGCCAATGCCTGCCGGGACGATGATCACCTTGAGATCGGGAAACGCCTGGACCAGCGCCAATGCCTGCTGCTGGTTGATCTGTTCGCTTTCTTCACCATAGGCCACCTGCACCAGCTTCATCTTGGAGAACTTCGGCTCGGCCGCCATCTTCGCCTTCATGAAGTCGATCCAGGCATTCTGGTTGGTCGCCGTCGGCGTCGACGACAGGATCGCGAATTCGCCTTCACCGCCGCTGAGGGCGAATGCACTTTCCAGCATCATCTCGGCGAGGCTGTCGCCCTTCACCTGATTGACAAACACCGCGCGGGCATCGGCGGCCACGTCGGAATCATACGAAATCACCCTGACGCCCTGCTGAACGGCGCGCTTCAGCGCCGGCGCGACGGCATTGGCGTCGTTGCCGGCAATTGCGATGACCCCGACCTTCTGCGACACGAGGCTGTTGATGAATTCGATCTGCGCCTCGGCAGTCGCCTGCGATGGGGCGACCTGGGTGGCGGTGCCGCCAATTTCCTTGGCCGCCTCTTGTGCGCCTCCGAAGGCCACTTTGAAATAGGGATCTGTGTCGAGCTTGGGCAGGAAACCGACCGTTACGGGTTCCTTGGCGCATTCCTGGCTGAAGGCCAGCGACGTTGGCGCAAGCAGAACCGCGGACGCGAGCAGGGCTAATCTAAACGCTTTCATTGTGACTCCTCCGTCAAAATTCGGGCTTGAAGGAAGGGGCCCGAGATCACCCCTTTGTCTCGCGCATTGCGCGGGATCTGCTGAGCAGCTCCTGTGTGGAGCGCCAGTAATTGCCGACCAGCAGCGAGCCGATCAGAAGCAGGCCGATGATCATGCCCTGCGCGTCGCCACCGATCTGGTTGAGCGCCAGCACGTTGCGGATGATGGCGATCAGGACCAGCGCCAGCATGACGCCGGTCAGGCGGCCCTTGCCGCCAAAGACGCTGACGCCGCCGAGCAGAACAATGGTGATGACGTCGAGCTCCATGCCGAGCGCATTGTTGGCGCGGGCGTTGGAGAGGCGCGCGGTATAGACGATGCCGGCTATGGCGGCGACAACGCCCGAGACGACGAACAGGTTCAGCACCATCCGCCGCGTGTTTATGCCCGAATAGCGCGCCACTTCGGGGCTGCCGCCGAGCGCGTAGATGCGCTTGCCGGTCGGCGTCTTCTGCAGCACGACCGCAAACACCGGCGCCAGCACCAGGAAGGGCACGATGGTCCACGGTATCTCGGTGCCAGGCAGGTTGTTGATGCCGAAATCGACGACCGCGGGCGGCAGGATGTTGACCGAGCCGGTGCCGAGCAGGATGTAGCCAAGGCCTCGATAGAGCGCCATGGTGCCGAGCGTCACAACCAACGACTGCAGTCCAAGGCCCGAGACCAGATAGCCGTTGAAGGCGCCGAGCAGGCCGCCGCCGACGAGTGTCAGCGGAATTGCGGCAAGCGTCGGCATACCGGCCTGGACCAGCAAGCCAAAGACGACGGATGTCAGCGCCAGCACCGAGGCGATCGACAGGTCGATCTCGCGGGTGATGATGAGCAGCGTCATCGGCAGGATCAGCAATGCCTTTTCCGAGGCGCTGGCGGCCAGTTGCGAGAGATTGAAGCCGGAAACGAAATTCGGCACGAAGATCGCGGCATAGAGGAAGATGGCTACACAGGAGGTCGCCAGCAGCAGATCCCAGAAGTCGATCGACCGGAGGAACTTTTTCACCGCGCCCTCGCCTGTCTTGCCTGCTCGGCGCGCCGTACGATGAAGGTGTCGATGCCGATGGCGACCAGGATCACCAGGCCGTAGACGCCCTGCAGCCACAGCGGATCGACGCGCACCAGCGTCAGCCCGTTTTTGATGACCAGCAGCGTGAGGGCTCCGAGAATGATGCCGAGCAGCGTGCCCGAACCACCGCGGATGGCGACGCCGCCGACCACCGCTGACGCGATCACCGTGAGTTCGAAGCCGAGCGCAACGCGGGCGTCGATGGTCGCATAGCGCGATGCCCACAGCGCGCCGCACAGGCCGCCGAGCAGGCCGGCCATGCCAAAGGCCAGCAGAATGCGCCGGTCGACAGGGATGCCGATCAGACGCGCGCCGTCGGGATTGGAGCCGGCGGCGAACAATTCGCGCCCGAAGGCGGTGCGATAGAGCAGCACGTAGCCCAGGCACAGGATGACGATTGCGATGACGACGATCAGCGGCACGCCGGCGATCTTCAGGCCGGTCATGTCGAGCCAGGTTTGCGTGACTTCGTCGGCGCTGATCTGGTCGCCGGCTGCCCAGATCGAGTTGAAGCCGCGGAAGATAGACATCGAGGCCAGCGTGACGACGATCGCCGGGATCTTTCCCCTGGTGACGACGAGGCCGTTGATCAGGCCGGCGACGCCACCGACGGCGCATGCGGTCATCAGCCCGATGCCGATGTCGAGCCCTGGATAGGCCTGGACCATGCTGGCCGCCATGTAGGCCGACAGGCCAATCACCGCGGCGATCGAAAGGTCGATGTTGCGGGTGATCAGCACCAGCATCTGCGCGAGTGCTGCAACCACGAGCAGCGCGGCATCCATCGACACGGCGGTCAAGTTTGCAGCGCTCACCATGCGCGGGTTGATGATGGTGACCGGGATCGCGACCGCCAGCATCGCGGCGAGCAGGCCGAACTCCCGCCGCTTCAGTATGTCGAGCGGCCCTTTTCTTTTCTCCTCGCCGGCGGCCTGTGCTACCGGGCCGGCGCTTTCGCCGGCTTTCGTCGCTGCTTCCAGCACCTTTTCCTGAGTGGCTTCGCCCCTGGCAAATTCGGCCGTCCGATGGCCTTCGCGCAGGACGATAATGCGGTCGCACATGCCGATGAGTTCGGGCATTTCGGAGGAGATCAGGATGATGGCCATGCCCTGGGCGGCAAGGTCGGCGATCATCGCATGCACTTCCGCCTTGGTGCCGACATCGATGCCTTGCGTCGGCTCGTCGAGGATGAGGACGCGCGGTTCGGTGCGCAGCCATTTGGCCAACACCACCTTCTGCTGGTTGCCGCCGGACAGTTCCTTCACCGGCTGCGCGTAGCCGGAAAAGCGAAGCTTCATGCGCTTCAGCCAGTCCGAGACCAGGTTGGTCGCGCGGTTCGTGCCGTAGAAGCCGGAGCGGGCTGCCTCGTCGAGGATTGGCAGCACCGCATTGTCGAGGATGGAAAAATCCATCACCAGGCTCTGGCCCATGCGGTCTTCCGAGACATAGGCAATGCGCGCATCCATGGCGTCGCGTGCCGAGGCGAAGCGCACAGCTTCGCCGTCGATCAGGATTTCGCCGGCATCGGGCTGGTCGATGCCGAACAGCACGCGCGCGATCTCGGTCCGCCCGCTGCCGACCAGGCCGCCGAGCCCGAGCACCTCGCCGGCATGGAGCTCGAGGTCGATATTGGAAAAGCCACCGGCGTGCGAAAGCCCCCTCGCCTCCAGCACCAGTGCGCCGGTGGCGTGGCTTCGTTGCGGATAGAGGTCGGTCACCTCGCGGCCGACCATCATGCCGATGGCGGCGGCGCGGCCAAGCTCGGCCTTCGGCTTGACGCCAATGAGACGTCCGTCGCGCAGCACCGCGATGCGGTCGGCGATGCGGAAGATTTCGTCCATGCGGTGGCCGACGAACATCATCGCCACGCCGTGCAGCCGCAGGTCGGCGACGACAGTGAACAGCCGCTCGACCTCGCGCTGCGACAGGGCGGCCGTCGGCTCGTCCATGATCAGCACCCGCGCGTCGAGCGACAGGGCGCGGGCGATCTCGACCAGTTGCTGTTCGGAGGTGCGCAACGTTCCGAGCCGGGTTTCGGCCGGCACGTCGAGGCCGACTGTCGACAGCACCCTGCGCGCGCCGGTAAGCATGGCGGCGTTGTCGATGCCGCCGAAGCGGTCGCACGGCATATGGCCGAGATAGATGTTCTCCGCCACCGAAAGATCAGGGAAAAGACCGGGGTGCTGGTGCATGACCGAGATGCCGGCAGCCTGGGCGTCGTGCGGCGAATGGAAGACCACAGGCTTGCCATCGACTTCGACATGGCCGCCGGTCGGGAGATACACGCCGGCCAGCAGCTTTACGCAGGTGCTCTTGCCGGCGCCGTTTTCGCCAAGCAGAGCCAGCACCTCGCCTGAGCGCAATTCGAAGGACGCGTCCTTGAGGGCAATCGTGCCGCCGAAGGCTTTTGTCGCCTGAACCAGGGCAACGGGGACAGCCGCGTCGTTCGTCACCATGGCGTCGGCTTCGCCTAATGCGCCCAAGTGCAGCACCTTTCCTCCCTGGTCCTGTTTTTTCAATTTGCTATATTAAATGGCTGAATGCCGCAACTGGAAAATTGACTTCCATGGCCGCGAAGGGCACTGTCGCGTCGCGCACGGGTGCGATTTGAGTGCTCTCTCCCACGGCAGTCCCAAAGCTGCCGACGACTGGAGTGACTCTGCGGGAATGAATGGGGAGGCGCCGGTTTTGTCCGGAAAAGGCAGCAATTCGGTCAAGGTGCGGCATTATAACGAGCGTTTCGTGCTTGATGCCATCCGCCGCCTGAAGGAGGCATCCAAGTCAGATCTGGCGCGCGCCGCAAATCTGACGCCGGCCGCGGTCGCCGCTATTGTCGACGGGCTGGAATCGTCAGGATTTGTAAAGCAAGTGGGAAAAAGGTTCGGACAACGCGGATCGCCGTCCACTCTCTACCGACTTGCACCGGAGCGCATCTACAGCGTCGGCATCAAGATCGGCCGGCGCGCGCTGGAAGCCGTGCTCGTCGACTTCGCCGGCGAGGTCCGCTCGCGCGAGTCGCACGAATATCGCTTTCCGGACCCCGACATGGTGCTAAAGGCCGGCAACATGTCGCTGGCCAATTTCGACAAGTTGATCGAGGGGCTTGACGATGCCAGCATCGTCGGCGTCGGCATCGCCTCGCCGTATTTCCTCGGCGGCTGGAGCGAGGAACTCGGCTTTCCCGACGACCTTGGCAGCCGCTGGGAAGCAATCGATCTGACGACGTTCTTCGCCACAAAGCCGAAGACCCCGGTCTTCGTGGAAAACGACGCGTCATCGGCTGCACTCGCAGAGCTCATCCAAGGGACCGGCGCACGGTTCCGCGACTTCATGCATATCTCGATCGACACCTTTGTCGGCGGCGGACTGGTGCAAGGCGGCAAGGTCCACACCGGGCCGCACGGCAACAGCGCCGCGCTCGGTCCTTTGCCGGTCTCGCCTTCAAGCCTCGATTCGGTGGCGGCCAAGCCGGCGCGCTACCAGAGCCTGCTGCATCGCGCTTCGATCTATGTGCTGGTCAATCATCTCAAATCGCGCGGCATCGAAATCAATCGCGTGCGCGAACTCGACCCCTTGCCGCCGGGGGCGCGCGAGCCGCTGTCCGAATGGATCGACGATTGCGCCAATGCGCTGGTCGAGGCGATCATCGCCATCACCTCGGTCATCGACATCGAGGCGATCGTTCTCGACAGCATCCTGCCGCGGCCGATCCATCTCGAGCTGCTGGCAAAGGTGCAGACCCAGTTCAACAGGATCAGCGCCATCGGCATCGTGGCGCCGGAAATCGTATCGGGACAATTCGGCCCCGAGGCTTCGCCGATCGGCGCGGCGATGCTGCCGTTCTCGGCACTGTTGGCGCCCGACAGCGGCGTGCTGATGATCGGCAAGGACAGAACGATGCTGCTGGGCAGCCTGTCGAGACTTGCCAGCCAAAGCCAACCAGGAAGAAGCTCAGCGACTTCAACGGGATAGGGTGGCGCTGCAAGGAGCATCAAGCTCCAGGCATCATCAACATCACCTCGCAGTCCGGCACGGGCACGGCGGGCTTTTTGCGCCGGCACCGGAACTTTTAGCGGCCGCTAATCTTCATTCGTCACCGACATTGAAATGCCGATCGGTCCGCGCTCCGCTTCAGTGCGGGCCCAGGAAGCAAGGAGGAACATATGAACTGGGATCAAATCAAGGGAAAATGGACGCAGTTCAAAGGCAAGGCGAAAGAGCAGTGGGGTGACTTAACCGACGATGATCTTGATCGGATCGAGGGCAATAGGGACCAGCTCTTGGGGCGTATCCAGGAGCGATATGGCATCGCCAAGGAAGAGGCGGAGCGCCAGGTTGATGACTGGTCCAGAAGCATCAGCTGAGCCTTGGACGCAACGCCGTCTTCTGCCCCCACCGGGGTGAAACTCTGCCTCGCCCGCCGTGCCGACTGGTGCGGTGGGCTCTTTCGACAGCGAGGCCCCGCGAGGAACCTTTAGCCGTATCTAATGTTCTACTTGCGTGGCGGGCTTCGCCCCGGCGTGCGCCCCGCCCGGAGGCGAAGGAGTGCAATCATGAACAACATTATCTGGCTGGTCGGCGCGATCGTGATCATAATAGCCATTTTGAGTTTTTTGGGTCTGCGATAGCATCTGAACCCTCTCTTCGAGCCGGCGACCTTCCCCGCGCGGCATGGCCTCAGCACGCCCAAGCTGGTCAGACTTAGGTCCCAAGCAAGACACTCTGGGGTTGGACCGAAGCCTCGGCTGAGGAACGTAGCCGGCTGGCTCACGTTGTGGTGAGCTTTGGCGCGACGAAGATGCGTCCGGGCGGAAGAGTTCAAAGCCAGGGAGGAGAGGCCCGACGCTGCTAACGAGCGTCGGGCCTGGGCGTAAATGCAAACAATCAGCAGACTGTTCAATTCCCATGCCCAGGCAGCACGTGCCGTTGCCGCGCTTCAGGCTGCCGGGATTCGCCGCCGCCAGATCAGCGTCGTCGGATCTTACAACGACAACGATGAACCGATCAGCGTTGCTGGATATTACGACGATGAGATGAGCGCTGTCTGGCGGAGCGCCGTCGCCGGTGCCGCACTTGGCGCCACGGCTGGTCTGTTGGCCGGTTTCAGCGCTTTTGGAGCTCAAGACGTCGATCCTGCGGGGATGACCGGCATGGCTCTGGTCGGTGCGGCGTGGGGCGGCTTTGCCGGCGTGCTTCTCGGAACTTTCGCCAATTTCGCCCAGAAGCCGCGCAAGCCGAGGATCGCTGAGGGTGTCATACTGGTGATGGCCCGGGTCGATGAAAGGCAGGCCGGCGCCGCGCATACGGTGCTCCGGAGTTTCGCGGAGATGCCTTCCGGGCCGATGAAGAGGAGCGCTTTGCCAAATTCAAGCCGGCTCCGCGTCCGATCTAGTGCCCGATGAAGTTGGTTCGCGAAACAGGAATTCAAACCGGAGGCGCCCGACGAAAGCTTGGCAAACCAACACTTTGGAAGCATGCGGGCTACTTACCGTCGAGTTGTCCTTTATTCTTACCGTTCTGTTGGCTGGTCTCATCCTTGGCTGAACCGAACCCATGCCCTTGCCACCGGCGACACTATGCCCGGCAATTGGCGAAGGTTGTGGCCAGTTCGAAGGATTAAACCATTCGTGCTAAGCGTTAATAGCTTGTAGCCATAGGAGAGGACGCCGACGTGGACAAACGGGCTGAAGGAGACAGGGAGAAATTGGCCCGAGGCGAGTTCGAGCTCAAAGCCGAACGATATGGTGTGAACGCCTTTCTTCTCGTTGTCGAGCTTGTAAACCTGCTGGAAAAGCGCGGAACGATCAGCAGCGACGACGTCGCGAAAATAGCCGAGGCCGCCGCACTTGCGGTCGCCGCATCCAGTCAACCCGACGTGAACAGCATCAATCTGTTGCAGACCATCGCTGCCGCACGCCGGCCCAAATAGGCTTATATCAAATCCGCCGGCAATCAGCGCCAACCAGACGCTATGGATTGAACTGATCTCGGTCGAGCGTCCGGAGCCTTTCCATGTGCAACGACTACGAGCAGCACATCGCCTGGGCCGAATACTGCAGGATGATGGAATCGCTGGCGCTCAAAATCCCCAGCCATCAAACCGAACTGGATCTGCCGCAGGCGGATGACATCCACATCAACGACCCCGCGCCTGTAATGCGCGCCGCCGGCGACGCAATCGAACTGGCGTCGATGACGTTCGGCTTTCCCCCGGCCGGGCCAAAAGGCGGACCTGTATTCAACTTTCGCTCGGAGGGCCGGCAGTTCGGCAACAGCAAGCGCTGTCTCGTTCCGGCGTCGGCATTCTTCGAATTCACGGGAACGAAATATCCAAAAACCAAGCACAGGTTCACGCTGAATGGCCATTCGTTCATGGCGATTGCCGGGTTGTGGCGCGAGGGTATCGGCAACAAGCCGCCGACGTTCACGATGCTGACGAGCGAGCCGGGGCCGGACGTGGCGCCATATCACAACCGGCAAGTGGTTGTGCTGCGGCCATCGGACTGGGCGGCCTGGATCCACTTGACGAGGTCCGAGGCTGAACTCCTGCGCCCGTTGCCGGAAGGGTCGCTCAGAGTGGAGACAGCTCGGGCGGGTTCGGAGTAGGAACCATCGGAAAATTGCGCGGTGCGGCTGCGCCGCATAGCCACGGCGCCGCGCCCCATGCTCAGAACGAATGCCCGCGCGATATAAGCGCTTCAGCCCGGCTTGACGTAGCCGGCGGTGACCTCGTCCTTGTGAGCGGCGAAAGCTTCCAGGACTTCGGTTTTCTCAGGCTTCGGAATTTTGAAATGATCCAAGGTCCGCCCGAGTTCCGCTGCGACCTCATCGAATTCCGCGGGGGAAATCCGCAGGTCGCGATGTGCCTCCTCGAGGCCGAGCGGCGTCGTGCCGGGCTTGGTGGCGACGAACTTGAAGGGCCCGCCAGAAACGTCGCAGACCCACAGCGTCCGCATGAACTTGAGGCCGGGCAACCTTTCAAGGTTCTTGGTGTGCCATTTGCGCAATTGTGGGTTCTTGGACTTCTTGCCGACAATCGGGTTCATCACGACGGCGTCGCTGAAATGATCGATCACCGCCGCGATGGCGAACACACCACCCAGGCGCTCATATAGAGTCTTCCCCGATGTGGTTTTCTTAGCCTGGGCGAGTGCGTTGTCGGCAGGCAATACCGACGTCGATGCGGCGGCCAGCGCCAGCCCGGCGACAACACTTCGTCTTGTCAAAGAGGTCGAAATTTTCATCCCTGGTTCCCTTCGAGGTTAGGCCAGAGCAAGCCGCAGCCTGTCTGGCGGGCTTCATGAAGTGACATTCGGACACGTTGCCGTATTTTTAGCATCATCTAATGAACTAACGCACCCTTCGTCCGAATTATTCCGATGGACGGCATTGCTGTGGTCAACATGCGTAAAGGTCGCGCGGATGAGGAAGGCTTAAGCACGCGTCGCCGCGCGCGGCAGCGGTCGCGAAGCCATTTCGGCCGCATCGGCGGCCCGATCGATGTTGTTGCGGGCACCGTAGTGTTCCTGGCCTTGCTGGCGGCGGTCGCCTGCGGCCAATAGCCTGTGCTTTTCGAAGATCGCTAGCTTCTGCGGATAGGTGATCCGCACCTTTGCGTTGCACCCGTCGCATTTGAAGTGCGCGATTGTTCTTAGTGCAGAGCCCTTTCTTACCGCCGGATGCAAGCAATCCGGACATTCGAATGTGAGCGCGACATCTGATAAGTCTTCGGCTAAGCCCATTTCCATCCCCTTCGCAAGCTCGGTGGCTACACTCTGGCGATTCTCAATGAGCAATTCAGATACCAAATGGCTGTGCCAAAGCGGGACTAGGCCAATTCGCCCCAGAACGTTGCGAAGCTAGTGCGCCTTCTCTGTGCCTTTTGAGCCACGAAGAGACCTAACTTCCTCCAGCAGTTCGCGCTCATTGGTAGTCACGTTTCGGAAGATTGCGACAATCATCACCGCTAAGGCTTCGGCAGCCATGCTTAGAGGGTCAATGTGCTCATCTGCGCAAACCTGATCGAACACGCGTTCACAAATAGCCAAATCGTGAGGGCTGAGGCGGGTGCGATTGAAACGCCGGCGCGACATTTGCGAGCCTTCGAGGCCGCTGCCCGTGCAAAAGAAGCGGGTCTTCGCAAGAAACGCGAGTCATTGAGCGATTGTTCCCGGCTGCAGGCTTTGTCAAGCCGCCTGCAGCGGGGGCAGACCAGAACGCTTCCCCACGCGCATCATGGCGCGTGCGAGCGCGAGCTGTGGCTCGACCTTGGCATTTTCTATCATGGCGAGATGCTTGGCATTCAGGCATTTTCGGACGCCCGCCCGAACGGCGCTGGCCGCCATGCGCGGGCCGATTTCGGACGGCTGGACCGTTGGGCTCACGTCAGACACAGTAGGCTGGGGTAAAGACTGCTTCGAACCCTAAAGGGGCCGTCGGCTACCCATTTGACGACGCGGAGGAGCCACGCCTTCCGCCCCTGACAATCGCCATCGCAGCCAGTGCCACCGCGACGACCGAGTTCCAATATTTGAAAACTATTTGAAAACTCTCCCTAGACGGTTTGGCATCATGAACAGTCTTCTTTGGCGGCAGGCGCTCTAGGGTGACCCGAAACTTGGTCAGTGCTGTAAGGCGGTACATATGCTATAGCTAATATTGGGTCGAGGGGGCGACCATGAAAGGGAGGACCAACCATGAAGCCGCATTCCCTCAGCGCCCGCCGTATTGGCCTGCTTATATTCTCGGTGTGTGCTTTCGGGCTGATAACGTCAGCCGCAATGCCCGCAGACAGCAAATTCGCCGTCGAGCCGGTGGTTGAGAAAAAGGTGAAGGAACTGCCCTCCGGACCGTTGTACTGGCGGCTGGAAAATTTCCCAACGCTGGCGCAGGCCCAAAGCGCTGCGGGCCCGACCTCGCTTGCGGCGGAGGTCGCAGGCAAGGTCTGGCTGTTCACGCTTGGACCGAAGGATGGCCCTACGACCGGCGGAACCAAGGTCGTCGAGATCGGACCGGTCCCTCCGATCAGGGCAAGCGAGTACTTGCTGCGCGTCAACCGCGCCGGTGGAGCGCCCGGCGTCAAGACGAAGATCCATACGCATCCGGGACCGGAGGCCTTCTATGTGCTGACCGGCAAGCTCGGCCAGAGAACGCCCCACGGAGTGACCTATGCTGAAGCTGGTACGGCCATGATCGGACACGGGGCCAACACGCCGATGGAGGTGTTCAGCGCCGGCACAACCAATCTCGATGAGCTGGCGATCTTCGTGGTCGACGCCAATCAGCCGTTTTCGTCGCCGGCCAGCCTCGACTGAGGCGACATTTCCCAGGGTGGTACTTCCGCTCTGTTGCAGACAATCGGTCAACAAGCTGAGAATGTCTGCCCTGGGGTCGAACTCGGGTCCTTCAGGGTGTTGGGTTTTGGCCCCAACACCATCGGATTGGGTTCGCCTGACCCATAGCCGTCCACTTCCCGCTCGGGGGCGTCGCCACTCCCAGGCCAGCGAGCGTTGCCGCGATCTGACTGGGGTTCCAACCGGCCCCTTCAGCGGCCCAATGGAGGCCGTGAGCTGCTTGGCCTCCACAACGGCCTTGGCCTTGGTCGCCTCAGCCTCGCCAGGGTCCCTGGCCTCAGACCCCGCATCGAGATTGCGCTGGGTCGCGGTCACCTAAGCCAATGGCAAAGACAACTCCTCCTCGGCATTCACGGTCGTCTGGTGAAGTACGGCCCAAACACGAGAAGCGCACCAGGGTGCGATTGTCATCGATCGCTTCAGTGTGGTTCGAATGATGCGGGAGTCTGCCCAGGATACTAGCGACCAGTTGACGCTAACAGGTGCATGCTGAATTCGATGGTGCTGCGAGAGGAAACACAGCCACGAACCCGATGAGCAGCCCACCTGTGGTCCGGCGCCGTGTCGTGGTGCTCAGTGCCTGTTTCTTTGCGATGGAACTGAGCCGATGCAGGATCGCCGAGTTACGGTCTTTCATTTTGATACCCCACCAGAACTGACTCCGCACGTAGACGACAGTAAGCAGGGTATCGAGGCCTAGCTAAGTGCCCTAAGCGATCTATTTCTTGCCAGAGTTTCACTGGGAGCATCGCGTGCCATGTGGTCTCACCGACGCATTGCGGACGCTTTCCGACTTGTATACCTTCCCTTCGCAAACATCCTAATCACAAAAGGCAACCTGCACTGGTGAAGTTCGGATGACGCGAGGTTTGATTCTTCTTGCATGGATTGTCGTCGGAGCGTGGACTAGTTCGGCATTAGCTCAAGACGCCACCGAGAAAACCTTTCCCCACGACACCACGCTTAGCGATGTAGCTCCCTTGAAGCTTGCAATCCGGAAGCACCTTGCCATCTCGACGGAACCAACAGTGTGGATCGCGATGGCTCGCATGGGAGAAAGTGGGGTTGTCTACCTTTGTGGGCTTACGGATGGTGGCAGCATGTCGACCTCCATTCTCTTCTTTGCGCATAAGACGGATGGGGCTGTCGAAGTCGAAGAAATTGATAGTGACTCCAAAGTCGATGGCAGGGCCAAAAAGCTTTGCGACACTCACGGCTTCCGCACCCCTATCCCCGGCTGAACCTCCGCAACCTTTAAGGACAGCTCCCATTTCACCCATCTTGGTCATTCCGCATTTATGAGTTTACGACCTAGCCTCCTTTGGAGCGCGGACTCGAGCGCGAGCAAGCCCACATCTCGCGATCAGCTCAATCCAATATTTATCAACCCATTTTCTTTGCGGCGATGCCTTGCGCAGAACCAGGATTTGTTTGATCAGATTGGCAGGAGACCAACAACCCGCAATTGTGATCCGAAATCTGCTGGCATGATGTTTGATGGGCGGCCAATCGAACGGTCAATTCAAGCGGCACAGCGGGTGCTGGTCGGTCTTGTTGTGCTGCTTGCGCTCGCTGCCCCTACCTTGGCTGAGGATACTGACGATTGCGGAGGCGCCGCTGCAGGCTCACAGCGGATCGCCGCCTGCACGCGGATCATCGAGGACGGGGCGCGAAGCCCGAAGAGTCGCGCCAACGCTTACCACAACCGGGCGATCGCCTGGGCTGACAGCGGCGACAATGACCTGGCCATGGTGGACTACGACAACGCCATCGCCCTCGATCCGAACGACACCGATGCCTACAACGAGCGCGGACTTCTTTGGCTCGATAAGCGCGAGAACGACAGCGCCATCAGCGACTTCGACCGGGCGATCGAGCTCGATCCGGAAAAAGCCATGGCCATCTATAACCGCGGTCTCGCTTGGGCTCACAAGGGCCACGACACTCGCGCCATCGCCGACTACAGCCACGCCATCGAGCTCGATCCGAAATATCTGGAGGCCTACAACAACCGCGGCTTCGTTTTCAACAGGATGGGCGAATTCGACCGCGCCATCGCCGATTTCGACGAGACGATCAGCCTCAATCCCCAACACCCCTACGCTTACAATAACCGGGCCATTTCATGGGGCGCAAAGGGTGATGCAGAGCGCGCCGTCGCCGATTATAGCCAGGCGATCACACTCGATCCGACCTATGTCAACCCGTATGGAAGCAGGGGAATTTACTATTTCTACGGCCGAGATCCGGCGAAAGCGCAAGCCGATCTTGCCACGGCGGCAGCACTAGCACCCGACAATGCCTATTATGCGATTTGGGCGGATCTGGCGGAGCAGCGCAATAGCGGCGTTAGCAATTTGCGTGAGGCTACCAGTAAGTTGGACATGACCAAATGGCCTGCCCCGCTCGTTCGCATGTTCCTTGGGGAGCAGACGCCCGAATCGGCACTCGCCGAAGCAGACGACCCGGTCCCGAGCAGGAACCGGGGAAATGTGTGTGAGGCCGATTTTTATGCCGCGGAGTTCCACCAACTCAAGGGCCATCCCGACAAGGCCTTGCGACTTTACCGGCTAGCCGTCCGCGACTGCCCCCGCGATTTCATCGAATATGTCGCGGCAAGCAAGGCACTGCGCGCCCTGGGCGTAACTCCATAGGGTGCGCTGCGGGTATTATGTTCCGGGGCTCTGTCGGTGGCAACAAAGTCGGTCGGGTCAGCCGCGTGTCGCCCAGGAACGGCGCCTCCCTGCTGACAAAGACCCACCTTCGCCGTTGGCCTGACGTGTGCTGGGTAGGTGATCTGGTGCTGCGAGAGAGGATTGAACTCTCGACCTCTCCCTTACCAAGGGAGTGCTCTACCACTGAGCTACCGCAGCCGCCGATGGCGGGGCTTCTGCCATATCGAACCGGCAAGCGCAAGGCCAAGACAAGGGCACAAACGGGGCCGGGTTGAAAGGCCGCACCAGGCGATCGTTGCGGACATGGCCGTGCCACAATGTTGGCTATCCCTTGATCCGTACCGGCGGGTCGCCGGGCCGGGGACGGAACGATGAACGACAAGGCAGTTTCTCCGAACAAGCCACCGAAGAAGGATGGTTCCGCGAAAAAGGCAGGAACTGGCCGCAAGGACCGCCTGGCCGAGCAGTTGCGCGCCAATCTGCAGAAGCGCAAGGCGCAATTGCGCTCACGAAGGACCGGCGACGCCGACCAGCGGCCGGACGGGCTGCAGGCGGCGATGAAAAAAGATTAACGCGAATCGGCTATGTTGGTCGCCGGTACTTTGGCCAAATCAGCGTGGGCCAAAGTGGGGAATAGCCTGTTTCTTGAACCAAGCCGGCCAATGGTCTAGATGGGCGGCAACAGACTCAACCGATTTAAACCGGCCTTTTAGCCGAGGGGACGCTCTTCATGGATCGCATCAGAATTGTCGGCGGCAACAAGCTTGCCGGAAGCATCCCGATCTCGGGCGCGAAAAACGCCGCGCTGCCGCTGATGATCGCTTCGCTTTTGACCGACGACACGCTGACGCTGGAAAACGTGCCGCATCTGGCCGATGTCGAACAGCTCATCCGCATCCTCGGCAATCACGGCGTCGACTACTCGGTCAATGGCCGCCGCGAAAAGCAGCAGGAAGGCTATTCGCGCACCATCACTTTCTCCGCCCGCAACATTGTCGACACGACGGCGCCTTACGAGCTGGTGTCGAAGATGCGGGCCTCGTTCTGGGTGATCGGTCCGTTGCTGGCCCGCATGGGCGAGGCGAAGGTGTCGCTGCCCGGTGGCTGCGCCATCGGCACGCGCCCAGTCGACCTCTTCCTCGAAGGCCTGCAGGCGCTGGGCGCCGATATCGACGTCGACACCGGCTACGTCATCGCCAAGACCAGGAACGGACGGCTTGTCGGCAACCGTTATGTGTTCCCGAAAGTCTCGGTCGGCGCCACCCATGTGCTGATGATGGCGGCCTCGCTGGCCAAGGGCGAGACGGTGCTCGAAAATGCCGCCCGCGAGCCGGAGATCGTCAACCTCGCCGAATGCCTCAACGCCATGGGCGCGAAGATCTCGGGCGCCGGCACGGCGACCATCGCCATCGACGGCGTCGAGGCGCTGTCGGGCGCCCGCGTCAGGGTGATCCCCGACCGTATCGAGACCGGCACCTATGCGATGGCGGTGGCGATGACCGGCGGCGACGTCGTGCTCGAAGGCGCGCGGCCCGACCTGTTGCAGACGGTGCTGGACATCATTTCGCAGACCGGCGCCGAGATCACGCAGACCAATTCCGGCATCCGCGTCAGGCGCAATGGCGCCGGCATTTCACCGGTTGACGTGACGACGGCGCCCTTCCCGGCTTTCCCGACCGATCTGCAGGCGCAGTTCATGGGCCTGATGACGATGGCCAAGGGCAAGTCGCGCATCACCGAGACGATCTTCGAAAACCGCTTCATGCACGTCCAGGAACTCGCCCGGCTCGGCGCCCACATCACGCTGTCCGGCCAGACCGCGATCGTCGACGGGGTGGCGAAGCTGAAGGGCGCGCCGGTCATGGCGACCGATCTTCGCGCCTCGGTGTCGCTGGTCATCGCCGGCCTCGCCGCCGAAGGCGAAACCACCGTCAACCGCGTCTACCATCTCGACCGCGGCTTCGAGCGGCTGGAGGAAAAGCTGTCCGGCTGCGGCGCGGAGATCGAGCGCATTTCGGGCTAGAGCCTTTCCGCAGGGCTTGTGGCGCGGTTGCACGGACCGGAAAGACCGCCTAACAGAAGGCTGAATAGTCCAACCTTCAGGTGTGAAATCCGCATGGCCCTCAAGCTTGTCGCGCTCGACGATCAGGATCTGAGCATCATCTCGGCGCATGTCCAGGATGCCGTCATGAAGGTCAGCGATCTTGAATACCTGCCTTCGGTAAAGCGCTTCGTGCTGACCATGAATCGCTTCGTCTGGGAGGCCAAATCCGGCTTCTTTCGCCAGCACAACGAGCGGCGGCAGGCTGTGCTGCATTTCGACCGGGTGCTCGGCGCCAAGACCAGCGGCATTGCCCGCGACAAGCCCGACGAAGTGCTGTCGCTGCTGGCGATCAGCTTTCTCGCGCTCGACAAGCCGGCCGGCATCGTCGAGCTGATCTTTTCGGGCGGCGGCGCGATCATGCTCGATGTCGAATGCATCGAGGCGCGGCTTGCCGATGTCGGCGGCGCCTGGGAAGCGACGTCGCGCCCGGCCCACAGGGTTTGAGCCGATGGCCATCACGCTTCGCCAGTCCGACGCCGATTTCGAGCAGCGCTTTGCCGCGTTCCTGCTGACCAAGCGGGAAGTCTCGGCCGATGTCGACGCCGTCGTGCGCGAGATCATCGCCAAGGTGCGCGCCGAGGGCGACGCCGCGCTGGTCGCGTACACGCAGAAATTCGGCGGCGGCGACCTGGCCGAGCTCGGCATCGCCGTCTCCAGGGACGACATTGCCCAGGCTTACGATGCAGCCGATCCGCAAACGGTCGAGGCGCTGAAATTCGCCCGCGAGCGCATCCGCGCCCATCACCAGCGCCAGCTGCCGCAGGACGACCGCTACACCGATGCCGCCGGCGTCGAGCTCGGCTCGCGCTGGACGGCGATCGAGGCCGTGGGGCTCTATGTGCCGGGCGGCACGGCGAGCTATCCGAGCTCGGTGCTGATGAACGCGGTGCCGGCCAAGGTCGCCGGCGTCGAGCGCATCGCCATGGTGGTGCCGGCCTCCGGCGGCGACGTGCCGCCGCTGGTGCTGGTGGCGGCCGACCTTGCCGGCGTCTCCGAAATCTACCGCGTCGGTGGCGCCCAGGCGATCGCCGCCCTTGCCTTTGGCACCGAAACGATAAAACCTGTCGCCAAGATCGTCGGCCCCGGCAATGCCTATGTCGCGGCGGCCAAGCGCCAGGTGTTCGGAACGGTCGGCATCGACATGATCGCCGGGCCCTCGGAAGTGCTGGTTGTGGCGGACGGCAGCAACGATCCGGACTGGATCGCCGCCGACCTGCTCGCCCAGGCCGAGCACGACGTATCGTCGCAGTCGATCCTGATCACCGATGATTCTGCCTTTGGCGAGGCGGTCGAACAGGCGGTGGAGCGGCAGTTGCAGAACCTGCCGCGCGGAGAAACGGCGGCGGCGAGCTGGCGCGATTTCGGCGCCGTGATCCTGGTGCCGACGATCGAGGCGGCACTGCCGCTGGTCGACCGCATCGCCGCCGAACATGTCGAGCTTGCCATCGACGATCCCGAGGCATTCCTGGCGCGGATGCGCAATGCCGGCGCGGTGTTTCTCGGCCGCCATACGCCGGAAGCCATCGGCGACTATGTCGCCGGCTCCAACCACGTGCTGCCGACAGCGCGCTCAGCGCGCTTCTCGTCCGGACTTTCGGTGCTCGATTTCGTCAAGCGCACTTCGGTCCTGAAGCTCGGGCCGGAGCAGTTGCGGGCGCTGGCGCCGGCGGCGATTACGCTCGCCAAGGCGGAAGGCCTCGATGCGCATGGACGCTCCGTCGGCATCCGGCTGAACATGTAGAAATGTCCGACTACGACCAAACCCGCGCCAGGCTGATCGATGTCGAGCTCGACGAGACGATCGGCCGCTCGACGCCCGATGTCGAGCATGAGCGGGCGGTGGCGATCTTCGACCTGATCGAGGAGAACCGTTTTCAACCGGTCAATGACGATGGCGCCGGGCCGTACCGACTAAAACTGTCGCTGGCCGAATCCCGGCTGGTTTTCGCCGTGACGCGCGAGGACGGCGCAGCCGTGGTCACCCACATCCTGTCGCTGACGCCACTCAGGCGCATCGTCAAGGATTACTACATGATCTGCGAAAGCTATTATGATGCCATCCGAACCGCGACGCCCAGCCATATCGAGGCGATCGACATGGGCCGGCGCGGCCTGCACAATGAAGGCTCGCAAACGCTGATGGACCGGCTTGCCGGCAAGATCGAGATTGACTTCGACACGGCGCGCCGGCTGTTCACGCTGGTTTGCGTGCTGCACTGGCGAGGCTGAGCTGGCCGCCCCGCTGCCCCGCTCGAATCTGCCCCGCTCGATCCTGTTTGTCTGCGGCATGAACGCAGTGCGCTCGCCGATGGCCGAATTGCTGGCACGCAAGGTGCTCCCGCCCACCACCTTCGTTGCCTCGGCCGGGGTGCGCGGCGGGGAACGCGACCCGTTCGTCGATGCCGTACTGGCCGAAGAGGGCCTTTCACTGGGCGAACGGCACCCGAGAACGATGGACGACCTCGAGGACGATTATTTCGACCTGATCGTGACGCTGGCGCCGGAAGCCCACCACACCGCGCTCGAGCTCACCCGTTCGCTGGCCGTCGAAGTCGAATATTGGCCGATGCCCGAGCCGACCGGCGTCAGCGGCACGCGCGAGCAGATCATGGCCGCCTATCGCGACGTGCGCGAGCGGCTGAAGGCGCGGATCGGCCGCCGTTTTCTCGGCAACGGGGCTGAAAACGCCGCGGATTAAGCATGTTCACAAGCGGACGTTTATCATATAGGTTCCGCGCAACTTTCCGGCCGGGGCGCTGGAAGTATCCATCCAAGCAAAGGTATCGAATGCCGAAGGAAGAAGTCCTCGAGTTTCCGGGTGTCGTGACAGAACTGCTGCCCAACGCCATGTTCAGGGTCAAGCTCGAAAACGAACATGAAATCATCGCCCATACGGCCGGCCGCATGCGCAAGAACCGCATCCGCGTTCTGACCGGCGACAAGGTCCTGGTCGAGATGACGCCCTACGACCTGACCAAGGGCCGCATCACCTACCGCTTCAAGTAAGTTCAAGGACCCGGCCGGGATCGCGATGGGCATTTTGCAGAAGCTCGTGCTTGCCTCGGGTTCGCCACGCCGGATAGAGCTGCTGCAGCAGGCCGGCATCGAGCCGGACCGTGTGTTGCCGGCTGATGTCGACGAGACGCCGCTGCGTGCCGAGCATCCGCGCTCGCTGGCCAAGCGGTTGGCGACGCAGAAGGCCGAGAAGGCGCTGGCCTCGCTGAAGACCGAGACCGACTACGTGCCGACATTCGTGCTGGCCGCCGACACCGTGGTCGCCGTCGGGCGGCGCATCCTGCCCAAGGCCGAGACGTTCGACGACGCCGCCAACTGCCTCGGGCTTTTGTCCGGCCGTTCGCACCGCGTCTATTCCGGCATCTGCCTGATCACGCCGGGCGGCAAGCAGCGCTTGCGGCTGGTCGAGACCAGGGTGCGTTTCAAGCGGCTGCCGCGCGAGGAGATCGAGGCCTACATCGCATCCGGAGAATGGCGCGGCAAGGCCGGCGGCTATGGCGTCCAGGGGCTTGCCGGCGCCTTCGTCGTCAAGCTTGTCGGCTCCTACACCAACGTCGTCGGCCTGCCTCTCTACGAGACGGTGGCGCTGCTCAGCGGCGAAGGCTTCAAGGTGCACGCCAACTGGCTGTCGGGTGCACGGATATGAGCTCGGACGACAAGGTCACGCCGCTGCGTCCCAAGCGGCCCTGCCCGGAATGCGGCAAACCATCGGCGCGCGAAACCTATCCGTTCTGCTCGACGCGCTGCAAGGACATCGACCTCAACCGCTGGCTGAAGGGGGTCTACGTCATCCCGGGCCGCGACGACGAGGATGAGAACGACGACCAGAAATAGCACCGTCCACCTGCGGTTTTCCACAGGCTTGGGACGGTTTCGCAGCCGCGATCGTGACCGATGATCGGCCTTGCGGACTGCCTGTCGCTTCTGACTGAAATCAATGTCCGGAACCTGTTCCATCCGGGTAGTGTCGGACGGAACAGGTTTTGGCGTTTTGTCTGAGCATGATCTTTTCCGAAAACCGGATTCCACTTTTCGGGATCATGCTTTTTGTCTGAGCATAATCTTTTTCCGAAAACCGGATTCCACTTTTCGGGATCATGCTCTAAGCGCTGGACAGGCCGAATTCCCGTGCTATAACCCACGCGCTTTCAAGGGGTGCCGACGGCGCTTTCATGAACCCGGTGTGCAGATTGCCGCCTACCGGAGCAAGCCCAGATAGCTCAGTTGGTAGAGCAGCGGACTGAAAATCCGCGTGTCGGTGGTTCGAATCCGCCTCTGGGCACCATCCACCTCCGGTCCATTCTGGACACATAGGTTACGGTTTATACCGGAGACATAGGTAACACTTTTGGCCCGAAAGGGTTTTGGAGTGGTTCGGGCCTACATGTCTCATCGTCGAAATAGCCCAGATCATAGTCCAGGAAACTGACCAGCCAGATATGGTCCTCGGCCTGTTTGATGCCGACGGTCTGGCCTGCGAAGACCTGGCCGAGGTTGATCTTTTTGTCCAAAAACCTCATCCGACTTTTTCGGCTGGCATCCAGAAAGCCCGCTTCTGCACTCAGCTCCACCGACAGGGAAACCTTTGCCGAAATTGACTGTTGTAGCTCCAAGACAGAGGAGAAGGTTGAATGGCTTCCGTCCGATACATCGTTGCGGACGTCGATGAGGCGGCCGCATTCTATCGAGACTATCTCGATTTCAAGATCGAAATGCGCAATCCGGGCAAGTTCGCCGCGCTGCTGCGTGACGACTTGACGCTGTATCTCAGCGCCCCAGGTGCGGGGAGCGGTGGTCAGGCGGGCGGCGTTCCGAAGCCGGGCGGGTGGAACCGATTTATGATCGTTACGAAGGGACTCGATGTGCTCATTGAGCGGTTGCGCCGGGCTGATGCAAGATTCCGCGGCGACATCAGCGACGGCGGTGCCGGTCGCGCCATCTTGCTCGAAGATCCATCGGGCAACGTCATCGAGCTATTCGAGTTCAAGAAGGACTGAGCTTGAACAAATAGCCGGTGGTTGAGGGAATACGAATTCCCGCGATCAATGTGGATTGCCGCGCGTTTGCGAGTTGTTACTCCATAGTTCGACTCAGAACCACGCAGAGGAGCGCGAGCCCGAGCACGACCGTCGTCACGACGTTGACCCTTTCGGCTTTGGCGATTGCTGTCGCCACGTCGCTGCCCTGGTCTCCTGTTGCAGAGCCCCGGATGTTCCCGACCAGGTGGACCCACTTCCTCTCGGCGATCCGATTGGCCGATGCACCGAGAAACAGCGCCAGTATTGCCAAGCCTACGCTCAGCGTTGTCCACACGCCGCGGGCACCGGCCACGTACATCCACATGCCGGTCGCAACCGTCAGAAAGGCCAAGACGGCATAGAAGGGGCCGGTGCCGTAGCGTCGCGCGAGCGTCTGCAGGAATCCGACGCCGGACGGCCCCGCTTGAACGACGGCGGGGGCTATGACCACCACATAAAACACGGCTGCGCCGAACCAAGTCCCGAGCAAGGCAACAAAGATCGGAATCAGTGGGTTGGTCGGTTCCATGATGATATCTCCTTTGTCTCATCCCAGGCCGTTGAAATGGAGTTGTCACATCGGATGAGCCTCCTCCGTCATCACTGTGACGGACAGCGATGGGAAAATGTGACAGATGGAACCTGATGAATGGCTGGCAGAGCGCTTCGAAGCTGACCGCACGCGTCTGCGGAAGGTTGCATACCGCCTGCTCGGTTCATCGACAGAGGCCGACGATGCAGTGCAAGAAGCGTGGCTGCGCCTCAGCCGCTCAGATGCCCGGAGCGTCGACAATCTTACCGCTTGGCTCACTACTGTCGTTGCGCGCGTCTGCCTCGACATGCTGCGGGCGCGCAAATCACGCGCGGAGACTCTGCAGGCGCTCTCCGCGTGGGGCGCGGATTCGGGAGACGCCGCGGACCTCGACAAGGAATTAGCGATTGCCGATTCGGTCGGCCTTGCGTTGAGTGTCGTACTCGAAAAGCTTGCTCCTGCCGAACGTGTCGCCTTTGTGCTGCACGACGTCTTTGATGTGCCCTTCGAAGAGATTGCCCCTATCGTCGCCCGCACCCCGGTCATGGCGCGGCAACTGGCAAGCCGAGCTCGTCGTCGCATACGGGGTCAGCCCACTGTTTCCGCTGCTGAATTGAACGGGCGGCGGCGGCTTGTGGATGAGTTTCTTAACGCAGTTCGTTCCGGCAACATTGATGCGATCGTGGCCCTCCTCGACCCGGACGTCGTTATCCGTGTTGATTCGTCTGCGGCTCCTGACGGAAGAGCGGTGGAAGCACATGGGTCCACAACAGTTGCGAGGGGGGCTCTTGCCTTCGCGGCACGTACGCAATTCGCGACGCCAATGCTTCTGAACGGGGCGCCAGGGATTGTTGTGGCGCCGACCGGACGTGCGCGATATGCACTGACGATAGACGCGGCAGGGGAGAAAATCCGAGCCATTGAAGTGATCGGCGATCCCGCTCGCCTGAGTCAGATCGATTTTGCCACGCTCAATTCACCAGATTAGCACAAGTCGCGACTTATGATTTGTCGCTACATCCAGCTGCCTGCCGTTGCCGATGGCGTGCGAGAATTATCTGGACCATGGCGCCGGCGACGCCGGTCAAATGTCGATGAAAAACGTCTTCGGCATCTCGGATCCCGCTCTGGCCACAACCTACAGACCGAGGGCGCAGCCGTCCTTGCGCGGTTCAGAACCGCCCAGCAGGGTCCCGTTTGCCCAATCGATGCGAATGGCCTGCGCACCTCCGATCGGGTCCGTGGCAGGAATGATTTCGAAACCGCGTCGGCTAAGTTCAGCTGGGGTTTCGCCAGCGAGCCCGTGTTCGGCCTGGACCTTCATCGTGCCGCTGACAGGGGCGATCCGCGGCAGATCGATCGCCTCCTGCAGATCCATCCCGAAGTCGAGCACTTTCGTCAGCAGGTGCGCATGGCCCATTGCCTGGTAGTAGCCACCCATGACGCCGAAAGGCATTTCTGCCCGGCCGCCTCTCGCAAGCATCCCGGGTATGATGGTATGCAAAGGTCGCTTGTTCGGCGCCACTGCATTAGGGTGCCTGGGGTCAAGCGAAAAGCTTTGCCCGCGATTGTGCAAGACGACACCGGAGCGTGGCGAGACCAGGCCCGAGCCAAAGCTGTCGAAGACCGAGTTGATGAAACTGACCGCATTGCGATCCTTGTCGACAACGGAAATATAGACCGTGTCGCTGTGCAGCGGCATATCGAACGCCGGCAGATCCGCGCGGGCGCGCTTTAGGTCAATCATGCCGGCCAGACGATCGGCCCAGGCATTCGACAACATGTCGGCCACCGGGACCTCGGACATGTCGGGATCGGCGACGAGCAGGTCACGCGCGGCGTAAGCGAGGCGCGTTGCTTCAATTTCCAGGTGAAGCCGGTCCGCGGATTGCGGATCGCCGTGGGCTTCGAAGCGCGAGAGGATGTTTAGAATCAGCAGGGCGATCACACCCTGGCCATTCGGCGGACATTCGAACACATCGCAGCCTCGAAACGCCGCGCTGATCGGGGTCACGTACTCACCTGTTGCCGCGGCGAAATCTTCGAGTGTGTGCAATCCGCCGAGCCCACGAAGATAGGCGACCATGTCTTCGGCCACAGGGCCAGTGTAGAAGGCCTCTCGTCCCTTCTTGGCGATCAGCCGCAGCGTTGCAGCCAACTCAGGCTGGCGATGCACTTCGCCAACGTCTGGCGCGCGGCCGTTTGGCAGGAAAATCCGTTTCGCCGTAACATCAGAGGCCAGAAGTTCTTCTTCCAACGCCCAATCACGATGGACCCGCGGTGAAATGGCGTAGCCTTCCTCGGCGAAACGTATAGCGGGGGCCAGAATTTGATCGAAGGGCATATGTCCATGATCAGCGTGCAATCTGGTCCATGCATCGATGGCTCCCGGGATGGTGACGGAGCCAGGAGAATTGCGGACCACTTCGGCCATGCCACGTTCGAGGAACCAGTCAATTGTCAGGGCGGCGGGTGTCCTGCCCGATCCGTTGTAGGCGATGACCTCGCCGGATCCGTTTCGCGACAGAAGAGCGAAGCAGTCGCCTCCAATGCCGGTCGAGGCTGGCTCGACGACACATTGCACGGCGCAGGCTGCGATGGCGGCATCCATGGCGTTGCCGCCGGCCGCCATGATCTCCACCGCCGTCAGGGTCGCCGACGGATGAGAGGTGGCGGCCATGGCCTCGCGTGAAACGACAACCGAGCGCGTTGGTTTCTCAAAATTTCGCATGCTATGCCCTTCTGGTCGTGCTCAAGAGGCGGCGTCGCTCATCGTCGAGGGGCGGTGCCGCAGATGCCGCGACATCCAGTATTCGAGTGCCGCCAAGGCACGGATGATCGCGAAGTTCAAAGTGAGATAAATGGCGCCCGCGCAGATGAAGACTTCAAAGGCGCGGTAGGTCTGGGAGATCAATCCCTGGGCAATTCCAGTCACCTCCATCAAGGTTACGATGGAAGCCAGAGACGTGCCCTTGATCATCAGGATGATTTCATTGCCGTAACTCGGCAGCGCCTGGCGAAAGGCCAGCGGCAGGATAACATGCCGATAGGTCAAACAGGTGGACAGGCCGACAGACCGGGCCGCTTCGACAAGGCCGTGTGGCACCGATTGAATCGCGCCGCGCAGGATTTCGCTGCCATAGGCGGTGGTGTTGAGTGTCAGCGCGATGATTGCGCACCAGTAGGGTTCGCGGAAAACGGCCCATAATCCAATTGCCGACAGTTGGTGCCGGAACTGACCAAGGCCATAATAGGTCAGAAAAATCTGCACCAGCAGGGGCGTCCCCCTGAACACGGCAACGAAGCCACGGATCGGCAGGACGACGAAGGGCGATTCCGATTGCTGGGCAAGCGCCAATGTGACGGCAAGAACGAAGCCGGCAACGATGGAAGTCAGGGCCAGTTCCATCGTAAGCGGCAGGCCGGCGAGTAGTTTCGGCAGGATTTCGAGGAAAAACCTGAAATCTATCATGCCGACCGGACGCGCCACGGCGCCTTTCGTTCCAGACGGTAAAAGGCATTGCCCGTGACGGAAGCGATAGCCAGATAGAGCAAGGCTGCAGCAATGTAGAAGATGAACGGTTCACGGGTCGAACCTGCGGCGATCTGTGCCTGGCGCATCAGTTCAACGAGGCCGATTACCGATATCAGCGACGAGTCCTTCAGAACCAATTGCCACACATTGCCGAGGCCTGGCAGCGCGTATCTCAGGAGCTGGGGAAAAATAATCTGGCGCAGCCGCTGCAGCCGGTTGAGACCAAGCGCGCAAGCGGCATCGTGCTGTCCCTGGTCGATGGCGACGTAAGCCCCTCGATAGACCTCGGCTTGATAGGCGCCCGAGATGATTGCGATAGCCAAGGTTCCAGTGGCAAAGGCCGGAACGCCAACGAATCCGGACCCGCCCAGGCTATGACCAAGCGAGGTCAGGGCGACACTACCTCCATAGTAAAGCAGATAAATGGTCAGAAGGTCGGGCACGCCCCTGAAAACCGTGCAATAGCCAAGGGCCAAGAACCTTAGCAGTTGGGAGTTGTGGAGACGCCCGGCCGCTGCCAGCCCGCCAAATACAGCGCCAAGCGCAAAGCCCAGCACAGACAGGAGCACTGTGATCGAGGCCGCCATGAGAAGAGCAGCCCCCCAACCTCCGTTCTGGAAACCAAGCAGCCGGAATGCGTCAACCATTAATACCCCCGGCAGGACGAACGGCTCAGCTCCGAAACGGGTCAGGAATGGCCGTTCGCCGGCAAGCGCCTACTTGACTGGAGTGACGTCGCTCTTGAGCCATTTAAGCGACAGGGTTTTGATCGTGCCGTCGGCGGTCGCGGCGTCGATGGCGCCGTTGAGCATGTCTTTCAGCTTGGTGTCCTCTTTGCGGATACCGGCCCCGGAGCCAAGACCGAAGAGACCCCCGACAAATCCTGGTCCTGCAAGCGTATAGTCGCTGAACTCCGGTTTGCTCACCGTGGCAGCCAGCGCTGTCTGCTGTGCGAAGAGCGCGTCGATGCGACCCGCGGCGAGATCGAGATCGTGTTGCTCGGTGGTCTTGTATTCGCGAATCTCGGCGACGTCCGAGAAGTATTTTTTCACAAATTCGAGGTTTGCCGTCGCAGCCTGAACTCCAATGATCTTTCCCTTCAGCAATGGCTTGAGCCTGTCGATTGCCGCCTGCGCAGAGGCTTCATTGTCCAGCTTGAACCGCTCGTTGGAAATGCCGAGCTTGCCCAGTTCGCTATCCTTGGCGACCGCGAAACCTGAGGGATCCACGGCATATGGCTGGGTAAAATCGATGACCTTCAGACGTTTTTCAGTGATGAACATGCTCGCTATGATCACGTCGAACTTGCCGACGGTCAGCGCGGGGATCATGCCGTCCCAGTCCTGTGCGACGATCTTGCACTCGATCTTCATTCGCCCGCACAGATCATTGGCCAGATCGACCTCGAAGCCGTCCAGTTTGCCGTCGGCCGTTGTGAAGTTCCAAGGCGCGTAGGCTCCTTCGGTGGCAATGGTAATTGCCTTTGGCGTTTCTTGTGCGACAGCGGCCTGGACCAGGCCGAACAGGACCGACGCAATGGCTGCGATGCGGCTAATTTTCATGTCAATCTCCTCTTTTGCCGGTATGGCAGTTCCCTTCCGTCGTGCCGGATTATCTTCCGGCTTCAACGATTTAGATGGTATTCCTAGCGGCGGCCGGGACTTGCAAAGCTAGCCAGAAGCGGCGCTGTCTCGACGATATGATCCCGCATGACGATCTCTGCCTTGCCGGCATCACCTGACCGCAACACCTCGATCAGGATCTCGTGCTCGGCGCGCGCGCTGGCCGGTTTGTCGACATAGTCGAACCAGATGCGCAGGTAGGGCTCGATCACGACGTGCAGGCTGGCAATCTGCCGGACCAGCTTGGCTCTGTTGCTCAATTGGCAAATCTGCAGATGGAAGGCCTGATGGCGCACGACCCAGTCGCTGCTGCCGGTCTGGCTGGCGCGCTCCATCCGGTCGAGCTGGCGTTCCAGTTCTTCAAGCACTTCGACATCGATGTGCGGCATGGCAAGCCTCACCGCCAACCCTTCGAGCACGGAGCGTATTTCAAAGGTTTCGTAGATCTCATCGAGGGTAAGCCCGGCGACGATGCAGCCACGGTTCGGGCGAATGACCACAAGACCTTCCGCAGCCAGTTGGCGGAATGCTTCGCGAACCGGCATGCGGCTCATGCCGATTTCCGTCGCGATCTCTTCCGGGATCAGCCGGTCCCCGGCCCGGTAACGCCCCATCCTCAGGGCCCGCTGAATGTGGCGATAAGCCTCCTCCTCGGCGGTCGTGATACCCAACGGCTCGATTGCGTCTGCTGCCACGTCCTTGGTCCGGTCAAAGCGTATCTGTGTATCCACTTATCCAGTTGTCGAGACCTGTGTCAAGCACAGAAGCTTGCGCGCGTTAGAATTTCTCTTGTGAGAATAAGCACTTGATAGGGAAAGTCGGGCAAGCGCACCGTAATCAGCTAAGCCGCTGATCGGCCGCTTTTCGACGCCCACGGGTCGGAAACCTTCGACGCCACCGAACTTTACAAAAAGGCCCGCCGCCCCATTTGCGAAGCGGCGAGGCCCCATATCGGGGACGATCGCCGGAGTGTTCCCCGGCATTGCTTACAGTGCAATTCAGGTGCCAGAATTGTTGACCCAAAACGGGTCACCGCACCGGAGGCGCGAGCGCGGACATTCCGCGATCACGCTACTGCCGCGCATTGCCATTCCTGCTACGTTACTTTGCGGCGGATCTGATTTTTCCGCCTGGCCGGCGCCCGATCAGGCAACTTACCCCAACGCGCCCCCCAAGTGGCGCCGGCCATTTTCACAACCCTGGAGCGCGGGTGCGCCGGCGACGTTAGGCTCTCAGCACCTATGGCAATCCGCCAGCGAGCCGCTTTGTCCAGCCTGCAACCATCAGTCCGCACGCAATTCCCACGCAGTCAGCAACCCAGTCGAACAGATCCGGGTCGCGCCCTATCAGTTGCACGGCCTGAAGCCCCTCGATCGCTGCGCCCGTGAGAACGAGCAGTACGATCAGCTTCGCCTTGCGTTCCGGCCAGCCGAGACTTCCGAGAGCCGCCAAGACGACGAAGGCGGCGGCGTGATTGAGCTTGTCGTGATCAAACGTGAAAGCCAGGCCAAGACCCAGCAGGAGCTGCTCCGGCAAAAGGGCGAACAGCAGAACGCCGGCAAACGCGGCCGGAAAGGCAATCCTTGCCACGATCTGATAGGAATCCAGGCGCAACAAGGATAAAATGGCCTTTCGTCCGAAATCTGCGGGGGAACACCACCGGCCAGAGCGAGCGCGGCGTCCAATTTCCGCCGTCGGGGCGTCCGGTGCATCGTCAGAATGAATGAATGCCTCGGGTCAGCCGCTGCACAGGCGGGCTCGTGGCGAGTGCAATAGGCCAGCGGCAGCTTCCGCGATCACGCAATTCCCTGCCGCGCTGACCCGGCTACTATCTGGCTGCGGCGGACCTGATTTCCGCTTGGCCGGCGCTGCGTCGGGGCACCTCATCCATGCCACACGAATTGGCGCCGGCCAGAATTCCACCGATTGCGCACAGCGTCAAAAGCCCGCCGCCCTGTCGGACGACGGGCTCCGTTGCCTGGGCGCCAGGGCGCCGCGGTAGCGACTGATGCTACGAATGCTCCCGCAGGTCTCCAATATGCTGCTGCCGAACGGCGTTGCGCATCGGCTAAACAAACGAAGCCCGCGCCTCTGGCGGAGGGCGCGGGCCGACCGGGTTTGCACCCCGATCTGCAGCAGAAACCCGGGAGGTTCCCGCTGCTTAGGATAACAATTAGAGACTTCTAATGTTCCAGTCTAGAGAAGATGCGGCTGCACCAGAAACCTCATGGTCGGCGCGATGACGATCGAGGCGTCAGTTCGTGCGCAAGTCGATCTGGAAAATACGCTCGTCGAAATGCCGCGTTTCGACGGCAAAGGTCAAAGCCACTTCAAGGACCAGACCGCCACGGTCGTCCCGGACCTTGACTGCAATCCTGCGGTGAGGAAGGCCATCCCTGGCCATCTCGGCCAATGTGCGAAGGGCTTCTTTCCTGACCAGCGGGAAATCGTCATATAAGGTTCCCTGATCGTCGGAATAGACGATTCCGTCTTCATCGGAATCAAGGAAGTAGCGGGGCATTGCGCTTGGCCGAAGCTCGGCATCCGGGAACGTTGTCGGCCGATGGCCGCGATCTCGGCCAATCGCGATCAGTGCCTCTCCACCGTTGGCTTCGCCACCATCTCACTTGCGCTCGCGCAATGCCTTCACCGCCTGCGAGAGGATCATCCGGTCACCGCCGGTCCTTTTGATCAGCTTGCTCACCTGGCTGGGCGAAACACCATTTTCCCGCGCGAAATATTCGACCTCGTAATACTCATCCACCGAAACACGCTTGCGGTCGCTGAAGTCTCGCTTGCTCTTGTCGTCGGCCATTTCTGTTCTCCTCGCCCCTTCTCTTCGGGGGTCAGCTTTGATGCACGCAGCAATTTGAGGGTTCGCTCGCCGCAAGGTGACGGGCGAACCTATCGGCGCAGGAAGGGACAGGCTGCGCAGCAGCCGGGTTGGATCGGAGTGGAAACAGCCAAGATCGGTGCGAGCAACCGTCGACTTTTCCATGGAATCCTCCCGGAACGTGCAGCCAGCAACGGCTAGGCGCCGCCGCGGTTCCGGGTCACGCGGCGAACCCACCCTTTGCGCGCAAGGATCAGACTTAGGTCCTGCGGCAACACGTCGGTTGGTCCCTGCCGGACGGGACCGAAGCCCCGTCGACGGAACGTTTTCAGCTGCCTTCCGTTCGAGTGAGCCTTGGCGTGAAGAGCGGACCGAGTTCGCAAAGGAGACGACCATGAGAATGCATTTATCCACCGCAGTGGCGGGATTTCTGCTGCTGGCAGGCGTCGGCGCCGCTGCGGCGCAAGACGTCGTGATCGAGCCGGAGCAGGAAACGGTCATCAAGGAGTATGTGAAGAAGCAGCCGCTGGCCTCGGTGAAAATCCCTGGGGTGGAGCTCAATATCGGCTCGACGCTTCCCGATACCGTCGAGCTTCATGAGGTCCCCAACGTCAAATACCGCTATGTCGTCGTCGACAACCGCACCGTCGTCGTCGACCCCGGCACGCGCAAGATCGTCAAGATCATCGAGTGACGTGAAATTCAGGCAGCCGTCACCCGCCGCTCAGAACGAGCGGCGGGTGACGTTTGCGTTAGGCGGCTCCGCGGCGTCGTCGCTCGGCAGGAACCCGCCGTACATGGACGGCCGGGGGTCCTCACAGGCAGTTTCAATGCGAACAATCAGCAGACTTTTCGATTCCCATGACCAGGCCGCGCGTGCCGTCGAAACGCTTCAGGCGGCAGGAATTGCGCGCCACCAGATCAGCGTCATCGGACCCTACGATGATGAAATCGGCGCCGTCTTGCGCGGTCCAGGCAGCGGTGCCGCCCTTGGCGCGGCGGCGGGTTTGTTGGCCGGCCTCGGCGCCTTCGATATCCCAGGCATCGATCCCGTCGGCGCGGGATGGCTGGCATCGGCCCTCGTCGGCGCGGTCCTGGGCTGCGTTGCCGGCAGGCTTTTCGACACATCGTCCGCTAGCGGCAGGCAGCCAGGCCGGCGGGATGCCGAACAGGGTGTGATTCTGGTGCTGGCGCATGTCGATGAAAGGCAGGCCGACACCGCACAGGCGGTGCTTGGAGCTTCCGTTCAGGCAACGCAGTCTTTGGCCAGAGCGGCATGAAGATTCAACTCCTGCAAAGCGCTTGACCAGACCGCACAGCGGGGCGATCAAGGCACGCACCCAAAAATCTCTGGCAAGCCGCCGCCAGAAAGTGTTGAACACCGTGCCAATCACATTCGGCGAGCGGTTGCGCTCGGCGAGGCTTGATGATTTGCTGTCGGTTTGCGGAGAACGAATGATGCATGAGCCTGTCGGTCAAGACGAATATGGGTCGACCAGCCCGTTCGATCCGGACGATCTGTCGAGGTTGAACGCAATCGGCCCGAGCGCCGGCGGCAACGATTTCGAAAAATACGCAGTCGCCGTGATCATCGTGTTCGGCGCCCTGATCATCGGCGGCCTGATGGCTGCCGGCTTGAGCTTCGGGCGCCGCAGCACCTTCTTTTTCGCGCTTGGCGGCGCCACTGCAGCATGGATATCCGGCAATGCGCTTCTGCTCGACCGGCCGCGCATCTACGCGCTGTTCGTCGGCATCGCGGCGCTGATGCTGATTGCGTCGACAATCGCGCTGGTCACCTGAAGCAAGGCGCAATCTTCTTGTTGACCATGATCTTATCCGAAAACCGGTTCCCACTTTTTGGGGTTTAATACCCGATAGCCTTGCCGGCTGCGGCGCGGCTGTCGATGGCGCCATTGTAGCGGGCGCCGCCACCCTTCTCGATTTCCGCCAGGCTCTTGCCGCCGACCAGGATGCCGGCCGCCTGGCCCCAGGTCGTGTCGGCAAGATCGAGACGGTAGCCCATGCCGGTAAGCAGCTTTTCGGTATCGGGCGACAGGCCGAAAGGTTCGATATAGACCGTGTCGGGCAACCATTGGTGATGGATGCGCGGTGCGTCGATGGCCTCCTGGATGTTCATGCCGTGGTCGACGACGTTGACGATCGCCTCCAGCGTGATGGTGATGATGCGGGAACCGCCGGGGCTGCCGATGACCATGAACGGCTTGCCGTCTTTGGCGAGGATGGTGGGGCTCATCGACGACAGCGGCGTCTTTTTCGGCGCGATCGCATTCGCCTCGCCCTGGACCAGGCCATAGAGATTGGGCACGCCGGGTTTCTGGGTGAAATCGTCCATCTCGTTGTTGAGCAGGATGCCGGTGCCGGCGGCGACGACGCCGGCGCCGAACGAGCCGTTCAGCGTGTAGGTTACCGCGACGGCATTGCCATCATTGTCGATGATCGAAAAATGCGTCGTCTCGCTGCTCTCGCCAAAGCCCTTCGGCATCAATTCCTGCGAGACGCCGGCCCGGAACGGATCGATCTTTTCGCGAATTTCCCTGGCGTAATTCTTGTCGAGCAGTTTTGCGACCGGATTGTCGACGAAGCCGGGATCGCCGAGCGCCGAATTGCGGTCGACATAGGCGTGGCGCATCGCCTCGACCATGACGTGAACCGTCTCGGCCGAACCGGCGCCGAGATAGGACAGCGGGTAGAACTCAAGCACGTTGAGGATCTCGCAGATGATGACGCCGCCGGAGCTTGGCGGCGGCGAGGAAATGATCTCGTAGCCGCGATAATTGCAGGTCACCGGCTTGAGCTCGCGCACGGCATAATTTTCGAAATCCGCCTTGGCCAGAATGCCGCCCTTCTCGCCGCTCGCCTTGACGATGGCGTCGGCGATCGCACCTTTGTAGAAGGGATCCACGCCGCGTTCCGAAATCGCGGCAAGCGAGGCCGCGAGATCGGCCTGGATAAGGCGCTCGCCGACGGCATAGGGCTTGCCGTCCGGCTTGAGGAAAATGACGGCCGCCGCTGGGTCCCTGGCCAGCCGCTCGGCGCCGCCCAGGAGCGAGGCCACATCGCCCTGCTCCAGCACGAAACCGTCCTTGGCATAGCGGATAGCCGGCGCCAGCAAATCCTGCCGCGTCAGCGTGCCGTATTTCTCCCGCGCCATCTCGAAGCCGGCCACCGAACCGGGCACGCCGACCGCCAGATAGCCGTCGAGACTGGCGCCCTTTACCGGCTTGCCGTCCTTGTCGAGATACATGGTTTTGGTCGCGGCGAGCGGCGCGCGCTCGCGGAAATCGACGAAGGTCGAACGGCCGTCCTTGAAGCGGATGGTCATGAAGCCGCCGCCGCCGATGTTGCCGGCGGTCGGGTAGACGACAGCCAGAGCGTAGCCGACAGCGACCGCTGCATCGACCGCGTTGCCGCCCTTCTTCAGCACCTCGACGCCGACTTCCGACGCCAGATGCTGGGCGGTCACCACCATGCCGTGCTCGCCCTTCGCCGGCTGCGGCGAGGCGGCAAAGGCGAGGAACGGCACGAAGGTCAGGGTGAGGGAAAGGGTGACGGCGATTAGGGTTCGGCGGGTGTTGTGCATGGCCGTTCTCCGAGGCGTGGGTAGGCCTAGGAAACGCGCCTGGAGAGGTTGAGTCTACTGACATTAATGGGAAGATATGGCGAGGCTTGCGCCTTCTATCGACACCATTCATGGCACCCATTCATGGCGGAGAGGAACCCAAGCTGAAATGAAGCCACGATCCAACGCTGACAAGCAATTTTGTTCTTGCTTTGTGCCGGCAGCTATGCTACTAATTTGGGTATGGTGCTATTTGGCTCCAACGACCCGCCTCAGGCGGGTTTTTCATTTTCACCAGCATCAAACAATCCCGCCGCCGACGCTCGCCACCGCCGGCCGTTCCGCTGCAACCTTCGCCCGGTAGCCGGCGGCGCGGTAGGCGGCGACTGGATCGATGGCGCCGCCTGTCTTCAGCCGTGCCGTGGCAAGTATCGGCTCGACATCGGTGCGATAGGCTATCTTCAACGTCTGCGTCGCCATCAGCGCGTCGTTGGTATCCTGGAAGCCTTCGAGCGCCCTGCGGTCGACCAGCAGCGCCTGCGCATAGGCGCGCTGCACTTCTATCGCCGACAGCATCAGGCTTTCGATCGGATCGGTGATGTTGTGGCTCTGGTCGAGCATGTGGGCCGGATCGAAGCCTTCGGCGCCTGAAAGCTCGGCATCGACCAGTTCGTTGAAGACCAGAAAGAGGCGGTAGGGATCGATCGAGCCGGCGTCGAGGTCGTCGTCGCCATATTTCGAATCGTTGAAGTGGAAGCCTCCGAGTTTTTTGAACTGGATCAGCCGCGACACGATCATCTCGATATTGACGTTGGGGGCGTGATGGCCGAGGTCGACCAGGCAGAACGCCTTGTCGCCAAGCTCTTTGGCGATGATGTAGTTGGTGCCCCAATCCTGCACGACGGTCGAATAGAAGGCCGGCTCGTACATCTTGTGCTCGGTGAACAGCTTCCAGTCGTCCGGCAGCCCGGCGTAGATCTCCTTCATCGCGTCGAGATAGCGCTCGAATGCCTTGGCGAAGTTGACCTGGCCGGGGAAGTTCGAGCCGTCGCCGATCCACACCGTCAGCGCTTTCGAGCCCAGCGTCCTGCCGATCTCGATGCATTCGAGGTTGTGCTCGACCGCCTGCCGGCGTGTTGCTGCATCGGCATGCGACAGCGAGCCGAATTTATAGGAAAGCTTCTGGTCGCTGGCGTCGGAGAAGGTGTTCGAGTTGATGGCGTCGAAGCCGAGACCGAAGCGGGATGCCGCCTGCTTCAGCCGGTTCGGATCGGCCTTGTCCCAGGGAATATGCAGCGAGACGGTCGGCGTCGCCTGCGTCAGTTGCCGGATGACGGCACAGTCCTCGATCTTGTCGAAAATGTCGCGCGGCTCGCCAGCGCCTGGAAAACGGGCAAAGCGGGTGCCGCCGGTGCCGACGCCCCAGGACGGAATGGCGACCGCGAATTTCTCGACCTTGTCTCTGACAGCGTCGATGGCGATGCCGCGGCGGTCGAGGCGCTCGCCGAGAGAGTCGTAATCGCGCTTGAGGTCGGCGTTGCGCGCGGCATTATGCTTGTCGACGAGGTCGACGGAGATGATGGTTTCGGACATGGTTCCTCCCAAATGCGTTCGGTTGGCGCTGCCCCTTACCCGCCTGCCGGCACCTTCTCCCCCGGGGAGAAGGGTAAAGTTCCGGCCTCGGCGCCAACCCCTCAAAGACGGTCGCTTATCGCGTAAAACTCTGTGCGTTGCCGGCGTCGACGTTGATGATGTTGCCGGTCGATTTTGCCGACATATCGGAGGCGAAGAAATAGATCGCTTCGGCGATGTCCTCTGGGAATACCGAGCGCTTCAGCATCGAACGCGAGCGGTAATGCTCCTCGAGATCGTCGGTCGACATCTTGTAGGCGGCGGCGCGCTGTTCCTTCCACTCGCCGCTCCAGATCTTCGAGCCGCGCAGCACGGCGTCGGGATTGACGACATTGACCCTGATCTGTGCTTCCGCCCCTTCCAGCGCCAGGCAGCGTGCCAGATGGATCTCGGCGGCCTTGGCCGTGCAATAGGCGGCGGCGTTGGGCGATGCGGCAAGCCCGTTCTTGGAAGCGACGAAGACGATGTTGCCGCCGATGTTTTGCGCCCGGAACAGCCGGAACGCTTCGCGCGAAACCAGGAAATAGCCGGTCGACAGGATGTCCATGTTCTTGTTCCACAGCGCCAGCGTGGTGTCCTCGATCGGCGCCGAGGTTGCCAGGCCGGCATTCGACACGAGGATATCGATGCCGCCGAATTCGACCGCCGTCTCGGCAAAACCGGAGATCACCTGGTCCTCGGACGTGACGTTGATGACGACGGGCCGCACGAAATCCTTGCCATAAGCCTTGGCAAGCTCCTCATTGGCGCTGGCAAGGGCTGCTTCGTCGATGTCGGCCAGCACGACGCACGCGCCTTCGCGCAGCAGCCGGTTGGCGGTGGCCCGGCCGATGCCGCCGGCGCCGCCGGTGACCAGCGCGATCTGGCCGGCAAGGGCCTTTGGTTTCGGCAGGCGCTGCAGCTTTGCCTCTTCGAGCAGCCAGTATTCGATGTCGAAGGCTTCCTGGTCGGGCAGGCCGACATAGGCCGACACCGTCGAGGCGCCGCGAATGACGTTGATGGCGTTGACGTAGAATTCGCCTGAAATGCGCGCCGTCGCCTTGTCGCCGGCGAAGGTGAACATGCCGACGCCGGGCACCAGATAGACCACGGCGTTGGGATCGCGCGCCGGCGGCGAATCCGGGTGCTTGCAGCGGTCATAATAAGCCTGATAGCCGACGCGATACTCCGCCACGTCATCGGCAAGACGGGCAATGACGGCATCGACGTCGGGATTTTGAGGGTCGAACTCGATGACCAGCGGCCGGATCTTGGTGCGCAGGAAATGGTCCGGGCAGGACGTGCCGAGTGCCGCCAGCGGCCGCAAATCCCTGGAATTGACGAATTCGAGCACGGCAGGCGAATCATCGAAATGGCCGAGCTTGTGGCTGTTCTCGGAGATCAGGCCGCGGATCCTCGGCATCAGTTTTGCGGCCACGGCGCGACGCGCCGGCGCATCGAGGGATTTGACGACTTCGCCGCCGAAGATCGGCTTGCCCTGGCTCTTGCGCTCGAACCAGTCGATTGCCTGATTGATAACCGAGATCGTGGTCTCGTAGCATTCCTTCGGCGTGTCGCCCCAGCTGAACAGACCATGGCTGGCCAGCACGACGCCCTTGGCGTCGGGGTTCTCGAGGCAGAATTTCTCCAGCCACAGGCCGAGTTCGAAGCCCGGACGTTTCCATGGCAGCCAGCCGATCGTGTCGCCGAAGATCTCCTTGGTCAGCGCCTGCGAATCCTTGGCGGCGGCAATGGCGATGATGGCGTCGGGATGCATATGATCGACATAAGGCTTCGGCACGAAGGCATGCAGCGGCGTGTCGATCGAGGCCGCGCGCGGGTTGAGATTGAAGGTGCAGTGAGGCAGATAGCCGACCATCTCGTCTTCATGTTCGAGGCCGCGATAGAGACCCTTCAGCGCCCGCAGTTTATCCATGTACAGTGTGGCGAAGCCGTCGAGCTTGATCGAGGCGCTGTCGCCGCCCGAGCCCTTGACCCACAGCACTTCCACGCTTTCGCCGGTGAGCGGATCGTTTTGCCAGATCTTGGAGGAGGTGTTGCCGCCGCCATAATTGGTGACGCGCTTGTCGGAGCCAAGGACGTTCGAGCGATAGACCAGACGTTCCGGTTCGCTCATTGCTTGCGCTTTTGCGTTATCCCAAAGATTGGCGAGGCGCGTGCCGGAGCGCTTGTCGAGCATAGGTATCCTCCCTTTGGGACACGCAAACGGCGCCGGTCCCTTTTGTACGAATTTCTACGCAAGCGGCTGTCTTGTCAATCACAAACGATCAATATCAGTCATATTGCATTGCACAATGAAATTATCTGATCGGAAATGATTGACACTGCGCGCTTTGGGTGCCTAGATGCTCAAGCAGGGAGGAACCATGCACGAGAAAGAGCGCCACAGGATCATTTTGTCCGCCGTCCAGGAAAAACCTGTGGTGACGGTGCAGGAGATGGTCGACCTGACGGAGTCGTCCGAGGCGACGATTCGGCGCGACATCGCGGCATTGCACGTGCAAAAACGCCTGCGCCGGGTGCGCGGCGGTGCAGAGGCGCTTTCGCCGCCGCAGTTCATCGGCCTTGCCGGCCGGCCCTTTTCCGTCAACGAGACCATCAACGCTGCGCAGAAACGGGCAATCGCGCGGGAAGCCGTGGAACTCTGCAAGGATGGCGAGCCGATCATCATCAATGGCGGCACCACCACCTTCCAGATGGTGCATTTCCTGACCGGCCGGCGCATGCCGATCTTCACCAATTCCTTTCCGATCGCCGAGCACCTGCTCAGACATTCCAAGAACACGGTAATGCTGTCGGGCGGCACCATCTACCGCGAGCAGAACATCATCCTGTCGCCCTTCGACAATGACGTGACGCGCAATTTTTACGCGCGCCGCATGTTCATGGGCGCGCAGGGACTGGGACCGCTCGGTCTGATGGAAGGCGACCCGCTGCTGATCCAGGCCGAGCAGAAGCTGATCGACCAGGCAGACGAGTTGGTGGTGCTGGTCGATTCCTCGAAGTTCCGCAGACGCTCGAGCCTGATCCTGTGCGGCCTGTCGCGCATCGCCACGGTGATCACCGACGACGGCATCGAGGATCGCGAAGCCAAGATGCTGGAGACCGCCGGCGTGACGCTGATCATCGCCCGCACAACGGCAAGCAATAAAGAAGAATCTTCGCTGCAGGCCTGAGAAAACTCACGCCCGCAGCGGCGATGGAATGCAACGCTCAAGGGAGGATGTTCGATGAGCTTCTTTAGGAAATTGATGGTTACGGCGGCGTTCTCCGCCGCCATGTTCGTGAATGCCGCCTATGCTGAGAACGTCAAAATCGCGCTGGTGGTGAAGTCGCTCGGCAACGGCTTCTTCGACGCCGCCAACAAAGGCGCCGAAGAGGCGGCCAAGGAACTAGGCGATGTCGACATCATCTACACCGGCCCGACCAAGGCGACCGCCGAAGCGCAGATCGAAGTGGTCAATTCGCTTATCGCACAGAAGGTCAACGCCATCGCCATTTCGGCGAACGACGCCGACGCGCTGGTGCCGGTGCTCAAGAAGGCGATGGAGCGCGGCATCACCGTCATCTCGTGGGATTCGGGCGTCGCGCCGGAAGGACGCCAGCTTCACCTCAACCCCTCCGACACCAACCTGATCGGCGAGACCATCATCAAGCTTGCCGCCGACTACCTGCCTGAAGGCGGCGACGTCGCCATCCTGTCGGCTTCGTCGACCGCGACCAACCAGAATGCCTGGATCGACGCGGCCAAGAAGGTGCTGCCGGAGAAGTTCCCCAAGATCAAGCTCGTCGCCACCGTCTATGGCGACGACGACTCGGCCAAGAGCACGGATGAAGCCAAGGGTCTTTTGAAGTCCTATCCGAACCTCAAGGCGATCATCGCACCGACCACGGTCGGCGTCGTTGCCGCCGCGCAGGTGGTGACCGATGAAGGCCTGATCGGCAAGGTCAACGTCACCGGCCTGGCGCTGCCGTCGGAGTTCAAGAAGTTCATCGACAATGGCGCCAGCCAGGCGGTTGCGCTGTGGAACCCGATCGATCTCGGCTACTCCGCCGTCTACCTCGCCCACGACCTGGCGGTGAAGAAGGAAGAAGCCAAGCCCGGTGCTACGCTGTCGATCGGCCGCGTCGGCAAGGTCACGCTCGACGACACCAATTCGGCTGCCATGGCTCCGCCCTTCCAGTTCGACAAGTCGAACATCGAAAAGTTCTCCAAGATCTATTGATCCTGGAGCCTTCGAAACGGTGCGGCGGGGCTCAGGTCCCGCCGCGCTTTCAAACGAACCTTGTTTCAGGGCTTGATACGATTATGGACACGACAGCCCAACACGAAATGGCAAAGGAAGCGCCTTTGTCTTCCGGACCGCGCCTGACGCTGTCCGGCATCTCGAAAAGCTTTCCCGGCGTGCGTGCGCTGCACGACGTCCGCCTGTCGCTCTATCCCGGCCAGGTGACCGCGCTGATCGGCGAAAACGGCGCCGGCAAGTCGACGCTGGTCAAAATAATGACCGGCATCTACCAACCGGATGCTGGCACCATCAGCATCGACGGCCAGCCGGTCACACTGCCCAGCGCCCACGCCGCGTTCGGGCATGGCATCACCGCCATCCACCAGGAAACCGTGCTGTTCGACGACCTGACGGTGGCCGAAAACATCTTCCTCGGCCATGCGCCGCGCACGCGTTTCAAAACCATCGACTGGCGCACCATGCGCAAGAATGCCCGCGAGGTGCTCGATACGATGGGCGCCGGCCATATCGAAGCCGACGCCAGGCTGAAGGATCTCGGCATCGCCAACAAGCACCTCGTGGCGGTTGCCCGCGCCATGTCGATCGACGCCCGGATCGTCATCATGGACGAGCCGACGGCAGCGCTTTCGATGAAGGAGATCGAAGAGCTTTTCCTGCTGATCGAATTCCTCAAGAACGACGGCAAGGCGATCCTGTTCATCAGCCACAAATTCGATGAGATCTACCGCATCGCCGACCGCTATACCGTGTTCCGTGACGGCGAGATGGTCGGCGAAGGCCTGATCAAGGACGCCGGCCAGAGCCAGATCGTGCGTATGATGGTCGGCCGCTCGGTCGATCTCATCTTTCCGCAGCGCAAGGCCGAGATCGGCGCGCCGGTGCTGGCCGTCTCCGGCCTGTCGCACCCGACCGAGTTCGACGACATAGGCTTCGAGCTGCACAGGGGCGAAATCCTTGGCTTCTACGGCCTTGTCGGCGCCGGGCGCAGCGAGGTGATGCAGGCGATATCGGGCATCACCCGCACCAGCCGCGGCACGATCACGCTGGAAGGCAAGGCAATCGCGCCGAAATCGGCGGCGGATTCGATCGATGCCGGCATCGTCTATGTGCCGGAGGAACGCGGCAAACAAGGAGTGGTGATCGGCCTGCCGATCTTCCAGAACGTTTCGCTGCCTTCGCTCAAACGGACATCCAAATCCGGCATATTGCGGCTGGCCGAAGAGTTCGCGCTGGCCCGTTCCTACACAGAGCGGCTCGATCTGCGCGCCTCTTCGCTCAGCCAGGACGTCGGCACGCTGTCGGGCGGCAACCAGCAGAAGATCGTCATCGCCAAATGGCTGGCGACCGCGCCCAAGGTGATCATCCTGGACGAGCCGACGAAGGGCATCGACATCGGCTCCAAGGCGGCCGTGCACGGCTTCATGGCCGAGCTCGTCGCGCAAGGCCTGTCGGTGATCATGGTGTCGTCCGAACTGCCGGAAATCCTCGGCATGTCCGACCGCGTCGTCGTCATGCGCGAGGGCCGCATTGCCGCGGTCTACGACAATAAGGGGCTCGACGCCGAAACCTTGGTCAGGACGGCAGCGGGGATCGCGTCATGAAGGCTTTTCTCAGATATCGCGAGGTCTGGCTGCTGGCGGCAATCGTCGTGCTGATCGGGCTGATCTCAACGCGGTTTCCAGGTTTTGCCGATCCGGCCAATCTGCGCCAGGTGTTCAACGACACGTCGATCCTGATGATCCTGGCGCTCGGCCAGATGGTCGTCATCCTGACCCGCTCGATCGACCTGTCGATGGCTTCCAACCTCTGCTTCACCGGCATGGTGGTGGCGATGCTGAACGCCGCGCATCCGGCGATCCCGATCCCGCTGCTGATCGTCATCGCACTGCTGGTCGGCCTCGTGCTCGGCGCCATCAACGGCCTGCTGGTATGGCGGTTGAACATTCCCTCGATCGTGGTAACGCTCGGCACCCTCACCATCTACCGCGGCGCCACCTTCGTCATATCAGGCGGCGCCTGGGTCAACGCCGACCAGATGAGCGCTGAGTTCATCGGCCTGCAGCGCGCCGCTTTCCTCGGCATTCCGGTTCTGTCCTGGATCGCCATACTGGTCATTGCATTGTTTTTCCTCGTGATGACGCGCACCGCGCTCGGCCGCTCGATCTATGCCATCGGCGTCAACCCGACCGCATCGGTCTATGCCGGCATCGATGTCGGCCGGACGAAATTCATCGTCTTCTGCATCTCGGGGATGATCGGCGGCCTCTGTGGCTATCTGTGGATTTCGCGCTACGTCATCGCCTCGGTCGAGGTCGCGAATGGTTATGAGCTCAATATCATCGCCGCCTGCGTCATCGGCGGCATTTCGATTGCCGGCGGCATCGGTTCGGTCGGCGGCGCGGTGCTCGGCGCGCTGTTCCTCGGCATCATCTCCAACGCGCTGCCGGTGATCAACATCTCACCCTTCTGGCAGATGGCGATTTCAGGCAGCGCCATCATCCTGGCCGTGGTGCTCAACGCGCGCGGCGAACGCCGGCAAGGCCGCATCATTCTCAAGAAGGCGGAAGCGGCATGACCGACACCCCTGCTCCACGCCACATTCCCGACCGGCTCGACAAGCCATTCACTGCGGCGGTCTTCTCCTGGGAGGCGCTGCTCGTCGCGGTGGCGGTCGCCATCTTTGCCGTCAACAGTTTTGCCTCGCCCTATTTCCTCGACGCTTGGTCACTCTCGGACCTGACCTTCAACTTCACGGAAAAGGCGCTGATCGCGCTGGCCATGGCGCTGCTGATCATCTCCGGCGAAATCGACCTGTCGGTCGCCGCCATCATTGCGCTGGCGTCAACGATGATGGGCATGGCAGTGCAGGCCGGCGCCGGCACTCCGGCGCTGGTGGCAATCGGCCTCGTCGTCGGGCTCGGCTGCGGCGCCTTCAACGGCGTGCTCGTCACCAGGCTCGGCTTGCCGTCGATCGTCGTCACCATCGGCACGATGAGCCTGTTTCGCGGCATTGCCTTCATCATCCTGGGCGACCAGGCCTACAAGGGCTATCCCGCGAGCTTCGCCTTCTTCGGCCAGGGCTATGTCTGGTGGGTGGTGTCGTTCGAACTGACGCTGTTCCTGATCGCGGCAGTCGTCTACTGGTTCCTTCTGCACCGGACGAGCTTCGGCCGCCGGGTCTTTGCCATCGGCAACAACCCGGTCGCGGCGCAGTTTTCCGGCGTACGTGTCGGCCGCATCAAATTCATCCTGTTTTGCTTGACCGGCCTGATGGCGGGCATCGCCTCGGTGCTGATCACCTCGCGGCTCGGCTCGACCCGGCCGTCGATCGCGCAAGGCTATGAATTGGAAGTCATCACCATGGTGGTGCTTGGTGGCGTCAGCATCCTGGGCGGGGCCGGCAGCATAGTGGGCGTCGTGCTCGCGGCCTTCATCATGGGGCTGGTGACCTTCGGCCTCGGCCTGCTCAACGTGCCGGGGATCGTCATGTCGATCTTCATCGGCCTGCTGCTGATCATCGTCATCGCGCTGCCGATCCTGTGGCGGCGCGTGCGGCGGGAGCGCTTTACCTGATGCCCGAGAAATACGCGTTCAAAATGAAGCTCAATCCCGGCATGAAGGCCGAATACAAGAGGCGTCATGACGAGATCTGGCCGTCCCTCGTCGCGTTGCTGAAACAGGCCGGCGTATCCGACTATTCGATCCATCTCGACGAGGACACTAACATACTGTTCGGCGTGCTGTGGCGACGCGATGGCCACGGCATGGACGAATTGCCGAAGCATCCGGTGATGCAGCGCTGGTGGGCCGAAATGACCGACATCATGGAGACGAAGACAAACAACGAGCCGGTGGCGGTGCCGCTGGAAACAATGTTCCATATGGAATGACCCGTCACGTCGCCGTCATCGATATCGGCAAGACCAACGCCAAGGTGGCGCTGGTCGATCTTGCCACATCAAGCGAAGTCGCGCTGCGGCGGGTCGCCAACGCGCCCGTTCGACAAGGGCCGTACCCGCATCATGACGTCGAGCTTCTGTGGTCGTTCATCCTCGGCAGCCTGGCCGAGATCGATCAAGAGCATTCCGTCGACGCGATATCGATCACCACTCATGGCGCGACGGGAGTGCTGGTCGATGCATCAGGCGAACTGGCGCTGCCGGTGCTCGATTACGAATTCGACGGACCGGATGCCCTTGCCGGGGACTATGACACGATCCGTCCGGCATTCTTCGAGACCGGCACGCCGCGCCTGCCTGCCGGCCTCAATCTCGGCGCGCAGCTGTTCTGGCAGCAGAAGCGCTTTCCGGCGGATTTCGCCAGAACCGCCGCGATGCTGATGTATCCGCAATACTGGGCCTTGCGCCTGACCGGCGTCGCCGCCAGCGAGGTGACTTCGCTCGGCTGCCACACCGATCTATGGAACCCGTGGAAAGCGGATTTTTCCTCGCTGGTCGACCGGCTGCAATGGCGCCGGCTAATGGCGCCGATGCGGCCGGCCAAGGACCGCCTGGGGCCGATCCTGCCCGCCCTTGCCCGACAAACCGGCCTAGACCCGCAAACGCCGGTGTTTTGCGGCCTGCACGATTCGAACGCCTCGCTGCTGCCGCATCTTCTGTCCGACAAGCCGCCTTTCTGCGTTGTCTCGACCGGCACCTGGGTGGTGTCGATGGCGATTGGCGGCAACAAGGTCGGGCTCGACCCGGCACGCGACACGCTGGTCAATGTCAACGCGCTCGGCGATCCCGTGCCGTCGGCGCGCTTCATGGGCGGCCGTGAGTTCTCCCTGCTGACCGAGGGCCAATCGGAAGACTGGACGGAAGACGATGTCGCCGCGGTGCTGGCGCACAAGACAATGCTGCTGCCTTCCACGCAACAGGGCTCGGGGCCGTTTCCACATCACGCCGCCGCATGGCTCAGTGCCGAAAGCATCACCACCGGCCAGCGCTTTGTCGCCATCTCGTTCTACCTGGCGCTGATGACCGCGACCTGCCTCGACCTGATCGGCGCGGACGGTCCCACCGTCGTCGAAGGACCCTTCGCCCGCAACCGGCTGTTCACCCGCATGCTGGCTGCGGCGACTGCGCGCGCCGCCATTGCCTCCGAGGCTGCGACTGGTACCAGCATCGGCGCCGCCTTGCTGGCGTCGGACCAGGGGACACCGCAAGGCAGAGGCGAAAGGACCGAACCGTCGGCCGATCCGGTCTGGACAAGTTACGTGCGCTCCTGGCGTTCGGCGGTCGACGAACGAGCCTGACCGCCGAGCTCATGGCGTCCTGATGTTCGGAGATGCCTAGCCCACGTAGAGCAATCCCTGCGGATCGATCTCCGGCTTGCGGCCGGCAACTATGTCGGCAAGGAACTTTCCCGAGCCGCAGGCCATGGTCCAGCCGAGATGGCCGTGGCCGGTGTCGAGGTAGAGATTGTCGTACCGCGCCCGGCCGATGACCGGCACGGAGTTCGGCATCATCGGGCGAAGTCCAGCCCAGAGCTCGGCCTTGCTCTCGTCGAAAGCCCCGGGGAACAAGTCTTTGCCGGTGTTCAGGATCGAGTTGAAATCGCGTGGCTTGAACGTGCGGTCGAAACCGGTGAACTCCGCCGTCGAGGACATCCGCAGCCGGTTTCCCAGCCTGGAATAGCCGATCAGCCGGTCCTCGTCGGCGCCGCCCATGATCGGCCCCTTGCTTTCATCTTCCAGCGGAACAGTCACGGTATAGCCCTTCACCGGATAGAGGGGCAGATCGATGCCGTAGCGGCGGCCGAGCAGACCGCTCTCCGGCCCCATGGAAATGACCACCGCGTCACCGGCCACCGGGCCGGCCGAGGTCATCACGGCGCGCACGCGGCCGCCGTCGATGTCGAGGCCTTCGACCGTGGTGCCGTAGAGGAATTGGACCCCGAGTTTCTCGGCGGCATAGGCAGCGAGGCGCTGCGTGAATTGGCTGGAGTCGCCGGTCTGGTCGATCGGCGAATAGACGCCGCCGGCAATCTTGTCCTTGGCGCCGGCGAGGCCCGGCTCGAGCTCGACCAGCCGGTCGCGGCCGACGATCTCGATCGGCAGGCCGTGTTCGCCGAGATAGCGGTAATTGTCGGTGCCGGTATCAAAGCTCTGCTGCGAGCGGAAGAAATACAGAATGCCCTTCTTGCGCTCGTCATAGTGGATGCCGGTCTCGGCGGAGACGGCGTTGATGCAGTCGCGCGAATAAAGCGCCAGACGCAGCTTGACATCGGTGTTGGCGCGCATGCGCTTATGCGTGCACTGGCGCAGGAAGCGCAGGCTCCAGGCGAAAAAATACGGATCGAAGCGCAGCCGCACCTTGATGCCGAGATCGTGGTTGTAGAGGCCGCGCAGGAACGTCTTCAGCGCGGCTGGCGAGGCCCAAGCGGTGGCGTCTCCGGGCGACACCAGGCCGGCATTCGACCGGCTGGTGCCGCGTGCTGCCGCCGGATGGCGCTCGATCACCGTCACCTCATGGCCGTCGCTGGCCAGATAATAGGCCGCCGCCGTACCGACGACGCCGGCCCCAAATACCAGGATTTTCATTCCGCCCCCAGCGCGCCGAACCAACCTTTGCGGAGAGCCCGCTTCACCCCAGAGCCGAATTCTTGCTGGTCAGGATGCGCTCCCAGGCAAGCGCATCGGCAACGATCTGGTCGAGGTTGTCGCGCTGCGGGGTCCAGCCGAGCTCGCCACGCGCCAGCTCCGAATTGGCGACCACCGCGGCGGCGTCACCGGCGCGGCGATGGCCCATCCGCACGTCGAAATCATGGCCGAAGACGCGGCGGACGCTGTCGATGACCTCGAGCACCGAATAGCCGTGGCTGTAGCCACAATTGGCGACCAGGTTCGATCCGCCGGCACGCAGCCGCTGAAGCGCCAGCCGATGCGCCGCCGCCAGGTCGCTGACGTGGATATAGTCGCGCATGCAGGTGCCGTCCGGCGTCGGATAGTCGGTGCCGAACACCTGCATGAAGGAGCGCTTGCCGAGCGCCGTCTCGCAGGCGACCTTGATCAGATGCGTGGCACCGGGCGTCGACTGGCCGGTGCGGCCCTTCGGATCGGCGCCGGCGACGTTGAAATAGCGCAGCGCCGTATAGCGCAACCCATGGGCAATCGCCGCGTCGCGCAGCATCCATTCGCTCATCAGCTTGGACAGGCCATAGGGCGATTCCGGCGCAAGCCGGGCATCCTCGCGTACCGGCTCCAGGCCGGCGCCGCCATAGACGGCGGCGGTCGAGGAAAAGATGAAATTGGGCACGCCTTCGCGCACCGCGGTCTCGATCAAGGTGCGCGTCTTGCAGGTGTTGTTCTCGTAATAGGCAAGCGGGTCGGCGACCGATTCGGGAACCACGATCGAGCCGGCGAAATGGATGATCGCGTCGACCTTATTGTCGCGGATGATCGAGGCAACCAGTTCCCTGTCGGCGACGTCGCCGACGACGAGCTTTGCTTCCGGAGCCACTGCCCATTCAAAGCCGGTGGAAAGCCGGTCGAGGACGACGACGCTGTCACCCGTGTCCAGCAATTCCCAGACCATATGGCTACCGATATAGCCGGCCCCGCCTGTCACCAAAACCGTCATCCGCATCCTCGCTATTCATGATTTGTCGGAACTGTCTCAATCGTCGCCTTACTGGAAAACCTGCCGCCGAGCCATTAGAACCTGCGGTAACCGGTCTCATCGGCGCGTGGCATTGTCCTGAAACAAGATTGATCCACATCAAGGGAATAGGCCACGTTCCGTGGTCGTTAGGAACAGGCTCGGGGCGTGGCATTTTGACCAAAAAGGCCAAGTGGACGACGAATGGGCCAATGACTATGATCGCGCGCAAAATTGGGAAGGCGACATGAACTACCAGCGGTTTTTCGAGGAAGCGATCGACCAGCTCCATGCGGAGCGTCGCTACCGCGTCTTCGCCGACCTTGAGCGTATCGTCGGGAAATTCCCGCGCGCCATCTGGCGCGCCAATGGCCGCGCCGAGGAAATCACCGTCTGGTGCTCCAACGATTATCTCGGCATGGGCCAGCATCCCGACGTCATTGCCGCGTTCCAGAAGGCGGCAGGCAAGATGGGGTCGGGTGCCGGCGGCACCCGCAACATCTCCGGCACCAGCAACCCGCTGGTCGAGCTCGAACTGGAGCTTGCCGACCTGCACGACAAGGAAGCGGCACTGGTTTTTACCTCCGGCTTCGTTTCAAACGAGGCGTCGATCTCGACCATTGCAAAGCTGCTTCCCAATTGCCTGATCATCTCGGACGAACTCAACCACGCTTCGATGATCGAGGGCGTGCGGCGCTCGGGCGCCGAGAAGAAGATCTTCCGCCATAATGACGTGGCACATCTCGAAAGCCTGCTGCAGACGGCTGGCCGCGAGCGCGCCAAGCTGATCGTCTTCGAGAGCGTCTATTCGATGGACGGCGACATCGCGCCGATCAAGCAGATCGTCGAACTCGCCGAGCGTTACAACGCCATGACCTACATCGACGAGGTCCACGCCGTCGGCATGTACGGGCCGCGCGGCGGCGGCATCACCGAGCGCGAAGGGCTGGCCGACCGCATCGACATCATCGAGGGCACGCTGGCCAAGGCGTTCGGCACGCTTGGCGGCTACATCGCCGGCAACACTGCGGTGATCGACGCGGTGCGTTCCTATGCGCCGGGCTTCATCTTCACCACGGCGTTGCCGCCAGCGATCGCTGCAGCGGCAACCACCTCGATCCGCCATCTCAAGCGTTCGCAGGCCGAGCGCGACGCGCAGCTGCGTCAGGCGACACGGACCAAGCAAGTGCTGGCCGCAGCCGGCCTGCCGGTGATGGAATCGCCTACCCACATCGTGCCGCTTCTGGTCGGCGATCCCGAGCTCTGCAAGATGGCCAGCGACCGCTTGCTCGGTGTGCACGGCATCTATATCCAGCCGATCAACTACCCGACAGTGCCGCGCGGCACCGAGCGGCTGCGCATCACGCCTACACCGTTCCATTCGGACGCGCTGATTGCCTCCCTGCAGGACGCGCTGGTCGAGACATGGGACGCGTTGGGGATTCCCTACGGTTCGGCCGGCCGGCCTTCAGTAGCCAAGAGCGACCGCGTCATTCCGTTGCTGGTGCCGAAGTCGGGCGGGTGAAGCCCGTTTGAAACTCTACTCAGGCTTTGAGGCAGCTCACACACTCGTCATCCATTTCGCCAGCCGGTGCGCGGCTTCTTCGAGCTGGTCGAGGCGGCGGTGGAAGCACAGCCTGAGGAAGGCTTCGCCGCCGGGGCCGAAGGCGGTGCCGGGGGCCAGGCCGACATTGGCGCGGTCGACCATGTCGAAGGCGGCGGCGCGGGAATCGGTGACGCCGTCGACCGCGAAGAACAGATAGAATGCGCCCTGCGGCACGGTGAAGCGCGCCCGGCCGGTTTCGGCAAGAATACCGCAGACCAGGTCGCGCGCCGCCCTCGCCCGCTCCACCTGCTCGACGATGAAGGCATCGCCCTCATCCAGCGCAACGACGGCCCCGCGCTGCATGAACTGGGCAACGCCGGAAGTCGAATACTGGACCAGGTTTTCGAACACCTGCTGCAAGGTGGGATGGATCTTGATCCAGCCGATGCGCCAGCCGGTCATCGCCCAGTTCTTGGAAAAAGAATTGACGAACAGAATGCGGTCCTCATCGGCCATGATGTCGATGAACGACGGCGCGCGGCCGTGGCCGTAATGAAACAGCGAGTAGATCTCGTCGGCGATAATCCACAGACCCCTTTGGCGGGCAAGATCGAGGATCGCCTGCAACGTTTCCTTGTCGGCAGTCCAGCCGGTCGGGTTGGACGGCGTGTTGACGAACAGCGCCTTGGTCCGTGGCGTGATCGCCGCTGCGATCTTGTCGACATCGCAGGACCAGCCATTGCCCGACTGATCGAGCGTCACCGCGACTGGCACGGCGCCGGCTACCCCGGCGGCGGCGGCGAAGTTCGGCCATGCCGGCGACAGGTAGACGAGTTCGTCGCCCTTGCCGGCCACCGCGTCGATGGCCAGCTGGATGGCATGCATGCCGGAGCCGGTGACGATGAATTCTTCGTTGGCGAAAGTCTTGCCGAAATGCCTGGTGTAGTAGCGGGCGAGCGCCTGCCTGAGTTCGGGAATGCCTCTCTGCCAGGTATAGAAGGTTTCGCCGCCGGCGAGTGCCTTGGCGGCGGCATCGGTGATGAAGGCGGGCGTCGGCAGGTCACCCTCGCCGGCCCAGAGCGGGATCATGCCGTCGCGGCCGCGGCCACGGTTCATGACGGCGACAATGCCGCTTTCAGGCGCCGCCCGAGCCTCGGCGCGCAAGGTATCGATCAAGGTCATGGATAGGTCCGTTTTCGTTTGCTCGACTGCTAGCGTGTTTCAGGGCGGGCGAAAACAGAAAACCCCGGCCGCAAGCGACCAGGGTTTTGGTCCAGAGAGGTTCTCGCAAGTGCTATTTTCTGGCGAGGAGATCGCGAATTTCGGTGAGCAGCGCGACGTCGGCTGGCGGCGGAGCGGCCGGGGCAGCCGGTTTTTCGCGCTCCAGCCGCTGGCGCAGATTGTTCACCGCTTTGATCATCAGGAAGATGATGAAAGCGAGGATAAGGAAGTTCAGCGCCACGGTGATGAAGCTGCCATAGGCGAAGACAGCGCCCTGTTTCTTCGCATCGGCCAGTGAGGTTGCATTCACCGCGGAAGACAGGGGTATGAAGTAGTTGTTGAAGTCCAGTCCTCCGAAGATCGCGCCAACAATAGGCATGATGATGTCGTCGACCAGCGAGGTGACGATCTTGCCGAAGGCAGCGCCAATGATGACGGCGACGGCCAGGTCCATCACATTGCCCCTGGAAATGAATTCCTGAAACTCTTTCAGCATTCGACTCCTCCTTGTCCTGACCGGCCGTTCTGCCGTCCGCTCCTCGGCATTGACCGGCCAGCAGAATAGCAAAAACCTGCGGTTGCAACAGGAGCAAAAGCTGGTTTCAGCCGGTCACGATTGCCTGACGCAGCCGCTATAATACGCCGAAAGCCGCGATGGACTCGATCGCCAAGCTGTGATTGCGTCAGCAAGGCCGGATGAAAAGCCGGCGCAGGGAGGAAGTTCGAGGCGTGCAGGGCTGGTTCATCGTCATCATCGCGATTGCCTATGTGACGTTGCTGTTTGCCATCGCCAGCCTGGGCGACCGGCGCTCGACTTCATCCGGCCCCGGCCGCGCCCGGCCCTTCATCTATGCGCTCAGCCTTGCCATCTACTGCACCTCCTGGACCTTCTTCGGCTCGGTCGGGCTGTCCTCCGAGCGCGGCCTCGAGTTCCTCGGCATCTATATCGGACCGGTGCTGGTGTTTGTGTTCGGCTTTCCGCTGCTGCAGCGCATCGTCAGGCTGGCCAAGACCGAGAAGATCACCTCGATCGCCGACTTTCTCGGCGCCCGCTACGGCAAGAGTTTTGCTGTCGCGGCGATCGCCACACTGATCGCGACCATCGGGGCGGTGCCCTATATGGCGCTGCAATTGAAGGCAATCTCCGGCTCGGTCAGCCTGATGGTCGAACACTATACCGGCGCGCCGCCCTCCTTCGATCCGTTCGTCAGCGACATCTCACTGGTCGTGGCCATGCTGCTGGCGCTGTTCGCGGTGCTGTTCGGCACGCGCCATGCCGACGCCACCGAACACCAGGACGGGCTGGTGCTGGCTGTGGCAGTCGAAACGGTGGTCAAGCTCGCCGCCTTCCTGGCGATCGGCCTGATGGTCACGTTCTTGATCTTCGGCGGGCCGGGCGACATGTTCGACCGGCTCGCCGAAAACACGCAGGTGCGCCAGGCGATGGGCTACAACACCTCCCTCGCTACCTGGCTGGTGCTGACATGCCTGAGCGGCTTTGCCATCCTCATGTTGCCGCGCCAGTTCTACGTCACCATCGTCGAAAACCGCAGCGAGGCCGAGCTGCGCACCGCGACATGGGTGTTTCCGCTCTATCTGGTGGCGATCAACCTGTTCGTGCTGCCGATCGCGCTGGCCGGCCTGGAACTGGTCGGCACGAGAACCAGCAGCGACCTCTATGTGCTGTCACTGCCGCTGTTCAGCGGCCACGACGTGCTGGCCATGGCCGCCTTCATCGGCGGCCTGTCGGCGGCGACCGCAATGGTGATCGTCGAGAGCGTCGCGCTGTCGATCATGATCTCCAACGATCTGGTCATTCCTCTGTTCGTGAGGCGATTGCTGCGGACCACGACCTCCGAGAACGAGGACTGGTCGACGCTCATCTTGAATGTGCGGCGGGCGGCGATCTTCATCATGCTGTTTATCGCCTTCCTCTACTACCGCGAGAGCACCAACAACGCGCGTCTGTCCTCGATCGGCCTGATGTCATTCGCCGCGATCGCGCAGTTCGCGCCGGCAATGATCGGCGGCCTGGTCTGGCGCGGCGCCAACGGCCGGGGTGCCGCACTCGGCATGGTCGCCGGCATCGTCGTCTGGAGCTACACGCTGCTGCTTCCCTCGCTCGTCGCGCCCGATACCGGCATCCTCGTCCACGGCCTGTTCGGCTTAGATGCGTTGCGGCCGCAAGCTCTTTTCGGCACCGTCGCCGAGCCGCTGAACCATGGCGTGCTGTGGAGCCTGTCGATCAACACGCTGTTTTTTGTGTTCGGCTCGCTGTCGCGGGCGTCGGTGCCGCTGGAGCGCATCCAGGCGTCGATCTTCGTGCCGCGCGAGGCGGGGCCGCTGCCGAGCCTGCGCCGCTTCCGCACCACCATCACCGTCAACGACCTCAAGGACACGATCGCGCGCTATCTCGGTGTCGAACGCACCGAGCGGTCATTCCAGTCATTCGAAAAGAGCAGCGGCACTTCACTGCACGGCAACGAGCAGGCCAGCATGGATGTCATCCGTTTCTCCGAGCAGCTTCTGGCCAGCGCCGTCGGCTCGTCCTCGGCGCGGCTGATCCTGTCGCTGCTGCTGCGCCGCAACGACCGCGAATCCAAGGACGCCTTCCGCCTGCTCGACGACGCCACCGAGGCGCTGCAGCACAATCGCGACCTGCTGCAGATCGCGCTCGACCAGATGGAACAGGGCATCACTGTCTTCGACCGGGATTTCCGGTTGATCTGCTGGAACCGCCAGTACCGGGCGCTGTTCGACCTGCCCGACGAGATGGGCCAGGTCGGCGTCTCACTCGATCGTATCCTGCGCCACCTTGCCGAGCGCGGCGATATACCGGCAGATCAACGCGTTACCATGCTGAACCGCCTGACCAGCTTCGTCAGCCCCTGGCAGATGGAGCTGAAGACCAGCGGGCGCATTCTCGAATTGCGCTCCAACCCGATGCCGGACGGCGGCATCGTCGCCACCTACGCCGACATTTCCGGACGCGTCGAGCAGGATCTGGCGCTTAAGCGCGCCAACGAATCCCTGGAACAGCGGGTGAAGAGCCGCACCGCCGAGCTCACCCGCGTCAACGAGGAGCTGGCGCAGGCGCAGATGCTGGCCGAGGAGGCCAATCTCGGCAAGACCCGCTTCCTCGCTGCCGCCGGCCACGACATCTTGCAGCCGTTGAACGCCGCCCGCCTGTATTGCTCGTCGCTGATCGAGAAGACCGGCAAGGGGCCTGCCGGCAAGGCGGCGATGAACATCGAATCGTCGCTGGAATCGGTCGAGACCATCCTCGGCGCGGTGCTCGACATTTCGCGCCTCGATGCCGGCGCGATGAAGCCGGACGATACGACCTTCGGCCTCGACGGGCTGCTGCGCCAGATCGGCAACGACTTCCGGCCGCTTGCCGCCGAAAAGAAGCTCGAGCTCTCGATCATGCCGTCGTCGCTCAGCGTGATGACGGACCGCAATTTGCTGCGCCGCCTGATCCAGAACCTGGTCTCCAACGCCATCAAGTATACGCGCCGTGGCCGTATCCTGGTCGGCGTGCGGCGGCGCGGCGAACTGGCCGAGATCCAGGTGATCGACACCGGCATCGGCATTGCCGGCGACAAGCTGAACACCGTGTTTCGCGAATTCACCCGGCTGGACGAGGGCGCGCGCGAGGCGGAAGGCCTTGGCCTTGGGCTCTCCATTGTCGACCGCATCGCCCGCGTCCTGCGCCTCGAAATCCGGATCTTCTCCAACCCCGGCAAGGGCACACGCTTTTCCGTGCTGCTCCCTGCGGCGGCCGTGCAGGCGCCGCGACGCGAGGCCGAGGCGAAGCCGCCTGCCCGTGCCGCGGCCTCGCTTGCCGGGCTCAATGTGCTCTGCATCGACAATGACGGCCGCATCCTCGACGGCATGCGGCTCCTGCTCGAGGGCTGGGGCTGCAGCGTCGACACGCTATCCGGCGCGGAGGAGCTCGACAGGTCCGGCATGCATCGGCCGGACATCGTGCTTGCCGACTATCATCTCGACAACAGGACCGGCCTCGAATTGATCGCCCAGTTGCGTGCGATCCATGGCGAGGACCTGCCGGCCGTGCTGGTCACCGCCGACCGTTCCAGCGAGGTTCGCGCCGCCGCCGGCAGGCTCGACGTGCCGGTGATCAGCAAACCGCTGAAACCGGCGATGCTGCGCTCGATGATGGCCAGGGTCAGGCCGCTGGCGCCGGCGGCCGAATAGGGATCAGCCGGCCGTCTGCAGCGGGTCGCTGCCTATTTTGGACAAAAGGATGACTGCCTGGGTGCGGCTGTCGACGCCGAGCTTCTGCAGGATGGCCGAGACATGCGCTTTGATCGTCGCTTCGGAGACCCCGAGCTCATAGGCGATCTGCTTGTTGAGCAGTCCCTCAGCCAGCATGCCGAGCACGCGCGTCTGCTGTGGGGTCAGCGCCTGCAGCCGCTTGATCAGGTCGGAAATCTCGGGATCGCGCTCGACGCCGAGATCGACCCCGGCGGGCGCCGCGATATCACCTGCGAGCACCGACTGCACCGCATTGCGGATCTCCTCCATGCTGGCCGATTTGGAGATGAAGCCGGAGGCGCCGAGATCGAGCGCGCGCCGGATCGTCACCGGATCGTCATGCGCCGAGACCACCATCATTGGCACCGCCGGATGGATGCCGCGCAACGAAATCAGGCCGGAAAGACCGCTTGCCCCCGGCATCGAGAGATCGAGCAGCACCAGATCGACATCCTCATTGGCCAGGACCAGCGCCTTGGCGCTTTCGAAGTCGCCGGCCTCGTGAATGGCGGCAACGTCTCCGATGCCCGCGAGTGCCTCCCTCAATGCCCCGCGAAAAAGCGGATGATCGTCGACAATGACGAATGTGTAGCCCAACGGTGATATCCCTCCCCCAATCCCGTTGGCGATTTTCCGCCTTGCAGGATCTGAACGATCATAACGCTACGCCTGCTGTTCGGCGTGGCCGGCTTGCTGTTCCCGCCCCAGGTCTTGTTGCGAATTGCCTAGGTCTTTTGCGAATTGGGCTTGGCGCCGTCTTCGTCCTTGTCCATGTCCTTGACGATGTCCATGAAGCTACGCAGGAAGCGCTCCATGTAGCCCATCGTCTTGTTGAAATCCTCCTCGCTGGGCAAAGTCGATTCGAAACGCGCGGCAAGCGAATTTTCGAGCTTGGCGACACGTTCGTCGAGCGCCTTCACCGAATTTTGCAGCCGGTCGACCTCATCCTGGAAGGCGGCACGTTCGTCGGCCGCCGTCTTGCAGACAAGCTGACCGGAGCGCTCCTCGCAGAGCGACATGGCGCCGGTTTGCGTATCCATGCGGACATAGCCATTGGCCGATTTTTCCAGCCGGTAGCGATCGGCTTCCTCGGAAAAGGCCGACGCCGTTATAAGCGAGACCAGTGCTGCGGGGATCAAGACGTGTTTCAGACGCATGTTTTCCTCCATGAGCCATCCAGCGCAATCTATCACAGTTTGCGCCTGAAATGGGGACGAACCTGAAATGGGGAAGAACACGGGCCTGCCCTTCCCCGCGTGGTCGGTTCGGACTATAGCGCAACCATGTCCGAGATCATCTACAAGATAGTTCCCGAGGCGCTGTGGCGCGAGGCCGAAAGGGAAGGCCGCTTCACCGGCGCGCCGATCGACGTCGCCGACGGTTTCATCCATTTTTCCACCGCCGGGCAGGTTCGGGAAACGGCGGCCAAACATTTCGCCGGCCAGGGCGGGTTGCTGCTGGTCGCCGTCGACGGCGCGCACCTTGGCAATGCGCTGAAATATGAGGTCTCGCGCGGCGGCGCCTTGTTCCCGCATCTCTACGACGCGCTCGGCCTCGATGCGGTCGTTTCGGTGCGGGCATTGCCGCTCGGCGCCGACGGGCAGCATGAATTCCCGGCGCTGGAGGCCGAATGAGCGCGCTCGGCCGGATCGGCCAGAAACTGCTGTTCACGCTCGATCCGGAAACCGCGCATGGACTGTCGATCGCCGCGCTGAGATGCGGGCTGCCGGTCGCCGGTCGTCCGCCGCAGGACAACAGGCTAAAGGTCAACCTTTGCGGACTCGATTTCCCGAACCCGCTCGGCATGGCGGCGGGTTACGACAAGAATGCCGAAGTGCCGGACGCGCTGCTCGGCCTCGGCTTCGGCTTCGCCGAGGTCGGCACGATCACGCCGCTGCCGCAGGGCGGCAATCCGAAGCCGCGCGTTTTCCGGCTGCCTTCGGACGGGGCGGTGATCAATCGGCTGGGCTTCAACAATGAGGGCCACGAGGCCGCGGAAAAGCGCCTTGCCGCCCGCATGGGCCGTGCCGGCATCGTCGGCGTCAACATCGGCGCCAACAAGGACAGCACTGACCGCGTCAGTGACTATGAACGCGGCGTGGTCCGGTTTGCGCGATATGCCAGTTATCTGGCAATCAACATCTCCTCGCCGAACACGCCGGGCCTGCGCAACATGCAGGCACGCGAACAACTTGGCGAACTTCTGTCGCGTGTCATGGCCGCGCGTGAGGCAGCATCCGCGAGACCACCCGTCTTCCTCAAGATCGCACCGGACCTGGTCGAGGCCGAGTTGGAGGACATCGCCGCCGAGCTCACCGAGAAGCAGATTGACGGCCTCATCGTCTCCAACACCACGATCGCGCGATCCGGCCTGCGCAGCGCCGGCCTTGCCAGCGAGGCTGGCGGGCTTTCGGGGAAACCCTTGTTCGAGCGCTCGACCATCGTCCTGGCAAGGATGCGAAAACTGCTTGGCCCGGATCCCACTATCCTTGGCGTCGGCGGCGTTGATTCCGCCGAGACGGCCCTGGAAAAGATCCGCGCCGGCGCCGATCTCGTGCAGCTCTATACCGGCATGATCTATGCTGGGCCCGCGCTGCCGGGGCGCATTCTTTCCGGCATGGCCCGTTTCATGGACAGTCAAGGGCTGAAGTCGCTGCGCGAGCTTCGCGACAGCCGCCTCGATCAATGGGCGGTGAAACCGCTTTAGCGATCAGTTAAAGGCGGTGCGCACCCGCAGCCGCAATATGGCGAGCAGGCTGAAGCCGCGTACCAGCAGGAAGACATGCAACGCCGCCCACAATCCGTGATTGCCGAAGGCCGGCACCAGAATCAGCAGGGCGGCGCTAAACGACAGGAACGACACCAGCATCATGTTGCGCATGTCGCGCGACCATGTTGCGCCGATGAAGACACCGTCCATCTCGAAAGCCAGCACGCCGCTGAGCGCGGTGAACGCCGCCCATGGCAAGTAGATGTCGGCAATGGCGCGAACGTCCGTCGAGGTCGTGATCAGGGCGACGAGATCGGTGCCCTCCAGCAGGAAGAAGAGCGTCGCCGCGCCCGCCAGACCGAGCCCCCAAAGCAGCGTCAGCCGCACCGCCTGGTTAAAGGCGGTGGCGGCGCGCGCTCCAATGGCGCGGCCGGCGAGCTGCTCGGCGGCAGTGGCGAAACCATCGAGGAAATAGCCGGCAACCAGGAAGAGGTTCATCAGCACGGCGTTGGCGGCCAGCGTCAGCGTGCCGAACTGCGCGCCTTGACGCGTGAACAGCGCAAAGGCGGCGAGCAGCGAAAAGGAGCGGATCATGATATCGCGATTGAGCGACATCATGCGCAGGAATGCCGGCAAGTCGAGGACGCGGTGGCGCGGCAGCGTGGGCGCTGCCCAAAAGCGCCGGCCGACAATGGTAAGACCAAGCAGCATGGCGACGAATTCGCCGGTGACCGTTGCCCAGGCAACGCCGGCAACGCCCCAGCCGAGCTCCAGCCCAAGCAGGAAGCAGAGAGCGATATTGATGCCGTTCAGTATCAATTGCAGCATCAGCCCGAGCCCGCCCTCGCCGCGCCCAAGCACGTAGCCAAGGATGGTGTAATTGATCAGCGAGAACGGCGCTGCGAGCATCCTGATGCGGATATAGACGTCCATCGCCGCGCTGACGCGCGGTTCGGCGCCGATGAACCATTGCCCGGCGGCGGAAACCAGCGGCGCAAGCGCGGCAAGCACGACGCCGGCGACGACCGCGATCAGCACGGCGCGCCAGAACACCGCCTGCTCCTCCAGCGCATCGCCGCGCCCGAAGGCCTGGGCGACGAGGCCGGTGGTGCCGGAGCGCAGGAAGTTGAAGGTGGTGAAAACGACGTCGAAGATCAGGGCGCCGGCCGCCAGGCCGCCGAGAAGGGCGGCATCGCCGAACTGCCCAACCACCGCCGTGTCGACGATTCCGAGCAACGGCGTCGTCAGATAGGCGAGCGTCATCGGCACGGCGATGGCGAGCACCGAGCGGTTGGTGACGACGAAGGCCCTGGCTTCGGTGGCGTGGGCTTCGGTGGGTAAAGCCTGCTCCAAACGCGTGTTGCTTCCTGTTGCGGCTTGATCGGCTGGCCGATGTGCCCCAATTTGGGGACCTCGCGCAACCATCCACCCCGCTATGGTCAACCGAAACCCGCCTCTGGCGCACCGCCCGTCCCATGCCCTTGCAGATCGTTCATCATCCCGACTACGACGCCGGCTTCGCGGTCAACCACCGCTTCCCGATGAGCAAATATCCGCTGCTGATGGATGCCTTGCGGGCGCGCGGCCTGGCGCAGCCCAAAGCGCTCAACATGCCGGAGGCGGCGCGGCCATCATGGCTGAAGCTTGCCCACGCGGCAGACTATGTCGACCAGGTGCTTGCCTGCGAAGTGCCGGTGAGGATCGAGCGCGAGATCGGTTTCCCCATTGGACAGCGGGTTTCGCTGAGGGCGCAGCTCGCAACGGCCGGCACGGTGCTGGCGGCGCGGCTGGCCTTGCTGACCGGCACCGCCTGCAACACCGCCGGCGGCAGCCATCATGCGCGGCGCGCGCACGGCGCCGGCTTCTGCACCTTCAATGACGTAGCCGTTGCCGCGCTGGTGCTGCTTGCCGAAGCTGCTGCCCAAAACATCCTGGTCGTCGACCTCGACGTGCATCAGGGCGACGGCACGGCCGACATCCTGGGCGACGAGCCGCGCGTGTTCACCTTCTCCATGCATGGCGACCGCAACTACCCCGCGCGCAAGATCGCCTCCGATCTGGACATCGCCCTGCCCGACGGCGCCGGCGATGCAGCCTATCTGGAGCGGCTGAACGCCATCCTGCCGGAGCTGTCGGCGCGAAGGCGCTGGGATCTCGTCTTCTACAATGCCGGCGTCGATGTCCATGTCGAGGACCGGCTCGGCAGGTTGTCGCTCACGGATGACGGGCTGCGCGCCCGTGACGATATGGTGATCCGCCATTTCCGCACGCTCGATATCCCGGTGTGCGGGGTCATCGGCGGCGGCTATTCGGCGGATGTCGCAGCACTCGCCGCACGCCACGCCATCCTGTTCGAGCTGGCTGCGGAATACGCCTGAAATTCACTTCCTGAAATTGGCGATCCTGAGCAGGATGAAGGCCGGCACGACGATTGCAGCACCGAGCAGGATGTAGCCGAGGAAACGGTCGATGGCGTGGAAGCCCAAGTTCCACAGGTCGATGAAGAATTTGCGGATGCCGTAAAGCACGTCCATCGGCGACCAGCCGAAGGCATTCATGACCAAGCCGACGAGGAACGACACCACAAGCAGCTTAAGGATCACCCGGAGCGGCGTATCGCCGAGAAAGCGGTTCAGTGCGGACAAGGCCTGTCTCCACAGTCGGGTGCCGCGATTCGGGCACATGCCCAGAAATACGCAGTTGACAGCCCTGCATCAAGCCGAGCCCTCAAACCGGGATTGCGCATCGGCGCCGGGCCATGATATCGGAGGAACCAGCGCGGGTATGATGTAATGGTAGCTTGTCAGCTTCCCAAGCTGAACGCGCGGGTTCGATTCCCGCTACCCGCTCCAGCTTTTGCCCCAGTGCATTGCACTTGTTTTGGCCAATCTGAAAACCAGCGGATTTATAGGCAGTTTTTTGCAACCCGGCTGGCCGCCTTTCATCTGTTTGGCCGATGTACCGGTTCCTGGAATATTTCACATTGAGGGTCGGCGGGGCCTCGAATGACCCCAACCGGAATGTCTACCCTTTGCCCGCTGGCTTCTGCTGGCGGGCTTTTTTGAGCATCCTCGCTATTGCCAACGTGCACCGGCGCCGCTCGGGGCCACGGAATGCGCCCCGCTATTCGCTCCAAGCCTCAGCCCACCTCTCGCAAAATGAAATCGTGCAGCATCTTGGCTGCCGGCGACAGCGCGCGGTTCTTCACCGTGATCAGGCTGTAGGGTCTGACCTCGATGTCGAACTCGGTCTGGACAACATCGATGGCGCCGGCCAGGCCTTCCGGGTTCTGGATGAACTTCGCGACCTGGATCGAAACCGGCGCGATGGCGTCGGATTGCGCGACCATGACCAGAGTCAATAGCAGCGAGCTGGTATTGAGGATGCGGTCCGGCAACGCGATATTTCGGTTCAGAAAGTTGCTCTCCATCGCCTGGCGCAGCGGCGAGCCGCCCGACTGGAAAACCCAGTCATAGGCGGCGGTGTCTTCCAGCCGCACCACCTTGCCCTTGGTCAGCGGGTGGCCGCGGCGCACGATCAGGCAGGCCTTCTCGACGCCGATGACGCGGGCTTCGAACAGCCGCGGATTGAGGTCGTCGGGGATGCGGGCGATGATGAAATCGTGGCGCGAGGCGATCAGCTCGCGCGCCAACACGTTCGAGGTCTCGACCTGCATGGTGATTTCGATGCGCGGATAGAGGCGCCGGATCTCGCGGATCGCCGGTACCGCCAGCTCGATCGCCGGTGCTGTTACCGCTCCCAGGAACACCGAGCCGCCCTTGCCCGCCTTGAGCTCGAAAATCTCACGGTCGACCTCGCGCATCTCGAGCAGGATCGATCGCGCGCGCCGTGCCAACGCCTTGCCATAGGGCGTCAGCGTGATGCCGCGCGGCAGCCTTTCGCAGAGCTTGACATCGAGCACGGCCTCCATCTCGGCGATCATGCGCGAGGCCGCCGGCTGCGAGATGTTCATGACCTGGGCCGCGGCGCTCACCCGGCCGTGCTCGTCGAGGGCTGCGATCATGCGCATGTGACGCAGGCTCAAGCCGCTGCGCAGCAAGGTTCCGCCATCGCCCGGGATTTCATCGTAACCGGCTGATATTCCGCCAGGATTTCGCAGCGCCGCCATGATTTTTCCCTACTCGCACGCCCGGCGCCCCGGCAAAATCCGGCAGCGTCCTCACTAGCCTAAGCCATATCAGTCTCGATATAGCAACCATCAAAGATCGCATTTGACAGTTATGGCAAAGCGACACACCCTTCGCGCGTCCTGACACTTGACGATCGGCGACGAGAGAAAACTCGTATCGATTGAACCCAGAGTTTCGGGGCCGATTGGGAGGATACCGGAGATCGATTGACGGCAGCGGCGCCTTTGGCGCTCCTGCACGATTGCGCGGCCCACGAAACCCAAGGGTACGCGTCCATCAACCAGGGAGAGTTAATGTGAAGATTATCAAGACACTGGCCGCCGTCGCGGCCCTAGGCATCGCGGCTATGACGCTGCCGGCGCAGGCGGGCGAAGGCCTGGTCGGCGTGCTGATGCCCACCAAGACCTCGCAGCGCTGGATCAACGATGGCGACGCCGTCAAGTCCCAGCTCGAGGCTCTGGGCTACACTGTCGACCTGCAATACGCGCAGGACGACATTCCGAACCAGCTCAGCCAGCTGGAAAACGAAATCACCAAGGGCCCGAAGGCGCTGATCATCGCTTCGATCGACGGCACCACGATGGGCGATGCGCTGCAGAAGGCGAATGACGCAGGCGTCGTCGTCGTCGCTTACGACCGCCTGATCAAGAAGACGCCAAATGTCGATTACTACACCACCTTCGACAATTTCGGCGTCGGCGTCATCCAGGCAAAATCGCTGCTCAAGGGCCTCGGCTATCCCGAGAAGAAGGGTCCGTTCAACATCGAGCTGTTCGGCGGTTCGCCGGACGACAACAATGCGTTCTTCTTCTATAACGGCGCCATGTCGGTTCTTCAGCCGCTGATCGACGACAAGACCCTCGTCGTGAAGTCCGGCCAGATGGGCATGGACAAGGTCGGCACGCTGCGCTGGCTGGCGGCAACCGCCCAGGCCCGCATGGACAATCTGCTCTCCGCCAACTACTCGGACGGCAGCCGCGTCGATGGCGTGCTCTCGCCCTATGACGGCCTGTCGCGCGGCATCATCGCTTCGCTGCGTGCCGTAGGCTACGGCACTGCCGATCAGCCATGGCCGATCGTCACCGGACAGGACGCCGAGACCGCTTCGGTCAAGGCGATCATTGCCGGCGAACAGTATTCGACCGTGTTCAAGGACACCCGCGAACTCGCCAAGGCGACGGTCGAACTCGTCGACAAGGTGCTCTCGGGCGGCAAGCCGGAAGGCCTCGACACCACGACCTACAACAACGACGTCAAGGTCGTTCCCTCGATCCTGTTGACGCCGCATGACGTCGACAAGTCGAACTACCAGGCGCTGGTGGTCGACTCCGGCTACATCAAGGCCGAAGAACTGAAGTAATCGCGGTTACAAAGCCTGGGGTCCTGCGCAGGCAGGGCCCCTTTTCGTTGGCGAGCCAGCCCGGTATTGTTTGCGGACCTCGCAGGAGTGGTATTCTCAATGGCATCGACGATTTTGGAGATGCGCGACATCACCAAGACGTTTCCAGGCGTCAAGGCGCTGTCGAACGTCAAGCTCATGGTCGAGGAAGGCGAGATCCATGCCGTGGTCGGCGAGAACGGCGCCGGCAAGTCGACGCTGATGAAGGTGCTGTCGGGTGTGTATCCGTCCGGCACCTATGACGGCCAGATCATCTATCGCGGCGATGAGTGCCATTTTAAAGGCATCCATGACAGCGAGCGCAAGGGCATCGTCATCATCCACCAGGAGCTTGCGCTGGTGCCGATGCTGTCTATCGCCGAAAACATATTTCTCGGCAACGAGCAGGCCAGATACGGCGTCATCGACTGGAATGCCAACGAGACGCGCACCAGCGCCCTGCTCAAGAAGGTCGGCCTCAAGGAAGACCCCAACACGCTGATCACCAATATCGGCGTCGGCAAGCAGCAGCTGGTCGAGATCGCCAAGGCGCTCAGCAAGGAAGTGAAGCTGCTCATTCTGGACGAGCCGACGGCGAGCCTGTCCGAAAAGGACAGCCAGGCGCTGCTCGATCTGCTGCTCGAATTCAAGCGGCAGGGCATCACTTCGATCCTGATCTCCCACAAGCTCAACGAGGTGAACCGGGTCGCCGACAAGGTCACGATCATCCGTGACGGCCGGACCATCGAGACGTTGGCCAAGAAGGACATCTCGGAGGACCGCATCATCACGTCGATGGTCGGCCGTTCGCTCGACGACCGCTACCCGCCGCGAGAGCCGAAGATCGGTGAGACCGTTCTCGAAGTGAAAAACTGGTCGGTCTACCATCCCATCCATGCCGAGCGGCAGGTCATCAAGGGCATCAACCTCAACGCCCGCAAGGGCGAGGTGGTCGGCATTGCCGGGCTGATGGGCGCCGGCCGGACCGAGTTTGCCATGAGCCTGTTCGGCCGGTCCTATGGCCGTCGCATCACGGGCGAGGTGTTCCTTAACGGCAAGCCGATCGATGTCTCTTCGGTGAGCAAGGCGGTGGAACACGGCATCGCCTATGTTACGGAGGACCGCAAGACCTACGGTCTCAACTTGATCGACCATATCAAGCATAACATCACGCTGGCCAACCTGCCCGGCGTCTCGCGCCATGGCGTGATCGAGGATTTGCGCGAGCTTTCCGTCGCCAACGATTATCGCGGCAGGACCAATATCCGCGCCTCAAGCGTCTACCAGATGACCGGCAACCTTTCTGGCGGCAATCAGCAGAAGGTGGTGCTGTCGAAATGGCTGTTCGCCAATCCGGAAGTGCTGATCCTCGACGAGCCGACACGCGGTATCGATGTCGGCGCCAAATATGAAATCTATACGATCATCGCGCGTCTCGCCTCCGAGGGTAAGGCAATCATCGTCATCTCGTCGGAAATGCCCGAACTGCTCGGCATCACCGACCGCATCTACGTCATGAACGAAGGACGCATCGTCGGCGAAATGGCGGCGAGCGACGCCAGCCAGGAAAAGATCATGCGCGCCATCGTCCGTGGAGAAGGGAAAGCATCATGAGCACCGAAAGCGCTCCCGGGCCGCAAACCGGCGTCGCCCAGGATATACAACAGGCACCTCGCATTGCCGTCTCGGCGCTGGTCACCAATCTGCGCGAATACGGGTTGGTGCTGGCGTTGATCGCAATCATGGTGTTCTTCCAGTTCACCACGTCCGGAACGCTGTTCAAGCCGGTGAACCTCAGCAATCTCGTGCAGCAGAACAGCTTCATCATCGTGATGGCGCTGGGCATGCTTCTGGTGATCGTTTCGGGCCATATCGATCTCAGCGTCGGCTCAGTCGCCGGCTTCATCGGCGCACTGGCGGCGATGATGATGGTCATCTGGCCGCTTGGCCCATTGAGCAATCCGCTGGTGGTGTCGATCATCTGCCTGATCGTCGGTGGTGCGATCGGCGCGGCACAAGGCTACTGGATTGCCTATCACCGAATACCGAGCTTTATCGTCACGCTGGCGGGCATGCTGATCTTCCGCGGCATCTGCCAGGCGCTGCTCGGTGGCGGGTCTTCCGTGGGGCCGCTTCCAGTCGGCTTCAAGGCGCTCAGTTCCGGCTTCATTCCGGACCTGATCGGCCCATTGACACTGATACCGCCAACCGTGAACGCCGCCGGCAAAACCATTGTCGGCAGCGGCCTCACGCTGCACCTGACGACGATCGTGATCGGCCTCGTCGCCGTGCTCGCCTATGCCTATTTCGGGCTCAGGGCACGGCGCACCCGCGAGAAGCATGGCTACGAAGCCGAGCCCTTCTCGCTGTTCGTCGTCAAGACCCTGGTGATCAGCGCGCTGGCGCTGTTTCTCGTTTACCAATTCGCCACCTATAGGGGCCTCCCCATCGTTCTCATGGTGATGGGTGTGCTGATCGCGTTGTTCGTCTTCGTTACCAAACGCATGACGATCGGCCGCCGCATCTATGCGATGGGCGGCAATGCCAAGGCAGCCCAGCTATCGGGCATCAAGACCGAACGGCTGACGTTGATGGTGTTCATCAATATGGGCGTGCTGTCGGCACTCGGCGGCCTGATTATCGCAGCGCGCCTGGGGCAGGCTGTGCCGGCGGCCGGCCTCGGCAGCGAGCTCGACGTCATCGCCGCGGTGTTCATCGGTGGCGCTTCGGCGATGGGCGGCGTCGGCCAGGTCATCGGCGCGGTGGTCGGCGGCTTCATCATGGGCGTCATGAACAACGGCATGTCGATCATGGGCGTCAATGTCGACTGGCAGCAGGTGGTCAAAGGCCTGGTGCTGCTCGGCGCCGTCGTCTTCGACGTCTACAACAAGAACAAGGCTTGAGAGGCAACCAGGAGGCATACGGGTCACATCGCGGCGCTGCCGGGCGGCGCAAAGAAGTCCCTCGAGGGACCTGATCCGCGAGCGCAATCCGGACGAAGAATTTCAATCGAGGCGCGGACAACGGTCCGAGCCGCGCCGGGCAGGGTTTGCCAAGAAAGGCACGCCAAGCCCGCAATTCAGAGAGGGTTACCATGCTGATCTCACAGATCCTCGACGACGCCGAGACGATCCGCGTCGTTGCCCGCAACGGCGGCAAGACCCGCGTCATCAACGGCGCGCGCAGCGTCTATTCGCTGGCGATGGAAGCCGCGCGCACCGGCAGCGGGCTTGTCGCCCTGATCGAGCGCAAGGGCTTCGGCGAAACCATCGATCTGGACGCAGCCTACAAGAAGGGACGACTGCTGTCGCCGATCAACCATCCCGATCCGGCGCATCTCCATCTCACCGGCACCGGGCTGACGCATCTCGGCTCCGCCGCGACCCGCGATTCCATGCACAAGAAGCTCAGCACGGACGGCGAGGAACAGCTGACCGATTCCATGAAGATGTTCCGCATGGGGCTTGAGGGTGGCAAGCCGGCGAAGGGCCAGATCGGCGTGCAGCCGGAATGGTTCTACAAGGGCAACGGCACTATGGCGGTGGCGCCCGGTGCGGCGCTTGTGTCGCCGGCCTTCGCCCAGGATGCCGGCGAGGAGCCGGAAATCGCCGGTATCTATGTGATCGGCGACGACGGCGCCCCATTCCGCGTCGGCTTCACCCTGTCGAACGAGTTTTCCGACCACGTCACCGAGCGTGTGAACTATCTCTTCCTCGCCCATTCCAAGCTGCGTAACGCTTCGTTCGGCCCGGAGATCCTGATCGGCGACCTGCCGTCCGATATCCGCGGCGCTTCACGCATCCTGCGCGACGGCAAGCTGCTTTGGGAAAAGCCGTTCCTGTCGGGCGAGGCGAACATGTCGCACACCATTGGCAATCTCGAGCATCACCACTTCAAATACTCGGCCTTCCGCCAGCCGGGTGATGTGCATGTACACATGTTCGGCACGGCAACACTGTCCTTCGCCGACGGCATCAGGACCGAGGCCGGTGACGTATTCGAAATCGAGGCGCAGGATTTCGGCCTGCCGCTGCGCAACCCGCTTGAAATCGAGCAGCCGGTGAAGGTGGCGGTGAAGGCGCTTTGAGGCGTCGATGACAGCGTGATCTCCCCCCTCGTGGGGGAGATTGGCAGTTCCAAACTCATCGCGCGGCGCGGAAATGCTTGGACAGTTTCAGGCCCTGCGCCTGATAGTTCGAGCCGAGATCTGTGCCGTAGAGCGCCTGCGGCCGTTTCAGCATGTGCTCGTAGACCAACCGTCCGACGATCTGGCCGTGGTCGAGGATGAACGGCACTTCGTGGCTACGCACCTCGAGCACCGCCCGGCTGCCGGTGCCGCCCGACGCCGAATGGCCGAAACCCGGGTCGAAGAAACCGGCATAATGGACGCGGAACTCGCCGACCAGCGGGTCGAAAGGCGTCATTTCGGCGGCGTAGAGTGGCGGCACATGGACCGCCTCGCGCGACACCAAGATGTAGAATTCGTCCGGATCGAGCACCAGCTCGCCGGCGCCGCTTTTGTAGAGCGGCTCCCAGAAATCGACGACATCCTGCGCGGCGCGCTTGTCGACGTCGACCAGGCCGGTGTGGTGCTTGCCGCGATAGCCGACCAGCCCGTCCTTGTCGCCGTCGAGATCGATCGACAGCGCGATTCCGCCGCCTGAGATGTTGGGTGGTTCGGTGGCGACCAACATTTCGGCGCGGTGCAACTCGTGCAGCTCGCTTTCCGACAAGAGCGCATTGCCGGTGCGGAACCTGATCTGCGACAGCCGCGAGCCGGTCCGCACGATGATCGGGAAAGTGCGCGGGCTGACCTCCAGATAGAGCGGGCCTTCATAGCCAGCGGCGATCTTGTCGAACTCGTGGCCACGGTCGGTCATTACGCGGGTGAAGATATCGAGCCGTCCGGTCGAGCTTTTCGGGTTGGCGGAGGCGGAAATATGGGCGGGCAGCGCCAGGCTTTCGAGCAGCGGCACGATGTAGACGCAGCCGGTTTCCAGCACCGCACCTTCGGCGAGGTTGATCTCGTGCAGCTTCAGCCGGTCGAGCTTGTCGACAACCCTGTGGTCCGGGCCGGGCAAGAAGGAAGCACGCACTCGCCAGGCCTTGTCGCCGAGCCTGAGGTCAAGGCTGGCCGGCTGGATCTGATCGGCATCGAGCATGCGCGGCGATTTCAGCGCGCCCGTCTGGAACAGCTCGGAAATATGCTGATCGGGAAGAATGCCTGTCTGCCGCAAGGGTCTGGCTCCGTTCGAAGGCCGGGCGAGGTCTTGTTCTGTCGCAGGTCCGACCGTGGACGCCTTTGGCACCTGCTTGGTACAACCCTCTTAATCATGCCGGCAATTGACGCAAGCGTGGCGCGGGTCTAAAGCTCGTTATCCCGTGGTGATTTGGCCGGTCGGCTTGCAGCCACGTTAAACAAGTCGCTAAAGGACCGTCGGCCGCAAGGCCATATGGACCGGTTGCGACTTTCGCGGCCGGTTTTTTGTTGTTTGGACCAATTTTGGTGTTTGGATGGAATGATGACCAAGAAGCGCGACTGGAAGCCTCAGACCGCACTCGTGCATGCCGGGACGCTGCGTTCCGGCTTCGGCGAGACCTCCGAGGCGATGTATCTCACCCAAGGCTATGTCTACGAGACGGCGCAAGCGGCGGAGGCCCGCTTCAAGGGCGAGGAGCCGGGCTTCATCTATTCGCGCTATGCCAATCCGACGGTCGACATGTTTGAGAAACGCATGTGCGCGCTGGAAGGAGCCGAGGACGCGCGCGCGACGGCATCCGGCATGGCGGCGGTGACGGCAGCACTGCTGTGTAGCGCCAAGGCGGGCGACCATATCGTGGCGGCGCGCGCGCTGTTCGGCTCCTGCCGCTGGGTGATCGAGACGCTGGCGCCGAAATACGGCATTGAGGCAACGCTGGTCGACGGCACCGACATCGCCAATTGGGAAAAGGCGGTCAAGCCAAACACCAAACTGTTTTTCCTGGAAAGCCCTACCAATCCAACGCTGGAGGTAGTCGACATTGCCGCCGTCGCGGCACTTGCCAATTCGATCGGCGCCAGGCTGATCGTCGATAATGTCTTCGCTACGCCCTTGCAGCAGAAACCCCTGCAGCTCGGCGCCCACATCGTCGTCTATTCGGCCACGAAGCATATTGACGGCCAGGGGCGTTGTCTTGGCGGCATCGTTCTGTCGGACAAGAAATGGATCGACGAGAATCTGCATGACTATTTCCGCCACACCGGCCCCAGCCTCTCGCCCTTCAATGCCTGGACGCTGCTGAAAGGCCTGGAGACGCTGCCGCTACGCGTACGCCAGCAGACGGAAAGTGCCGGCCGCATCGCGGATTTCCTGGCCGAGCGCCCGCAAATCGCCCGCGTCATCTATCCCGGCCGCGCCGACCACCCGCAAGCGGCCGTGGTCAAGAAGCAGATGTCAGGCGGCTCGACGCTGATTTGCTTCGATGTGAAGGGCGGCAAGCAGGCGGCCTTTGCCTTCCAGAACGCACTCGACGTCGTGCTGATTTCCAACAATCTCGGCGACGCCAAGAGCCTGATCACCCATCCGGCGACGACCACACACAAGAACTTGACTGATGAAGCCCGCGCCGAGCTCGGCATCGGACCGGGAACGCTCAGGCTGTCAGTCGGCCTTGAGGACGCCGACGACCTGCTCGAAGACATCGAGCAGGCACTGAGAGTTGCCGGATAAGGGCGGGCCGAACAGAGGCAGCGGGGACGTGCCGATCAGGCGCCGGACGGGGTCTCTTCCAGCTCCGCGACAGTCTTTGTCTGGATAGTCATCACGTTGCCGCGCCAGTCGACGGCGCCGCTCAGCCATCCGCGCGCCCAAATGGCGGGAAGCATCAGGTCTCGTGCCATCATCGCCGGGATCGTGCGCGGCGACAGGTGCCATCCCTTGGCCGAGGCCAAGGCGCATTCCGGCAGGTAGGCCGCGACCAGCACGGCGATGGCGGTTGCCGGCAGGCTGACGCCGGCGTCAGCCGCAGCGATCAGTGCAAGCACTAGCGGCGGTGCCGCGCCGATCAGGATTTCGGGGGCAAAGAACAGTGCAAAGGTGACGCGGCGCAGCCGCGCCCAGCGCGCCTGCCGTGACCAGATCTCGCCAAGCGTGCGCCGGCCGAGCGGCTGTTCGAAGGGAGAGGCGACAAGATTGACCCGCAGTCCGAGCCCATTGACCAGCTTGGTCGCGGCGGCGTCCTCGGCGATCTCGGCGGCAAGCGCGCGGATGCCGCCATTGGCATCGAGCATTGGCTTGTTCCACAACATGCTCTTACCCTGGGCGAAGCCGAGGCCGAGCGCCTCTCCAGCGTACTGCCAGCGTGCCTGCAGCGTGTTGAGAAAGGCGCATTCGACCTCCCCCCAGAAGCCGTCCGGCCGCGAGCCGATCGGCGTCGAGCAGACGAGGCCAGTGTCGTGCCGCCACGCCGCCATCAGGTACTGGACGTAGTCGCTCGGCATAAGCACGTTGGAATCGGCAAGGATGACCCAGCGATAACGCGCCGCCTCCCAACCCTTCACGCAATTGTTGAGTTTTGGATTGCCGCTGATGCGGTCGTCACCGACCAGAAGGCGGGCGCGAATAGCTGGAAAGCGCGCCATTGCGGCGGTGATCGGCTTGACCACCGGGTCGTCGGCATGGGCGACACAGAAGATGAGTTCGTAGCGCGGCCAGTCGAGTGAGAAGGCGCGCTCCAGCGTCTCTTCGGCAAACGGCTCGACGCCGCGCGCCGGGATGACGATCGATACCGGCGGCGCGTTGGCCGCGGGCGGTGCAATACTGGCTGGTCGCTTCAGCTTCTGCGAAGCTAACAGGATGCTGGCGAGATTTGAAAGAAGGAGGGCTATGGAAAGGAGGGCGGCTGCGTATGTCGGTTCCATCGAGATCTGGTCACTCCAGAAATGCCGGCCGCATGACAGCCGTTTTCAACAATTCGACAGAACGCTGAGTCGTCCGGCACAAGCCTGCACACCATCATTGTCATGTGTCACTCAAATGACATTGTTTTTCGGCACCTGCGCTTGAGATCGGGCAAGAAGATGCTGCGCATCGTTGACCAAACTGCGCTGAGCATCGAAAGTTCCATCTACATTGCTTTGGAGCAGTTTATGTACAGCGCCGTCACCCGCAACATCGAAGTGCAGGTCAGGCCGTTCTATCTGGAGGATCACTCCGATCCGCCGCAAAACCGCTATGTCTGGGGCTACCAGGTGACCATCGACAATCAGTCGGATGAGTTCGTGCAGCTTCTTTCACGCTACTGGCACATCACCGACGGTACCGGCAAAGTCGAGGAAGTGCGCGGCACCGGGGTCGTCGGCGAGCAACCCGGACTCAACCCCGGCGACAGCTATCAGTATACGTCCGGATGCCCGCTCTCGACCCCGTCCGGCATCATGGTCGGGCACTACACAATGCGCAACAAGCGGGGCGAGACGTTCGACGTCGCCATCCCCGCCTTCTCGCTCGATTTGCCGGGCACGCGGCGCACCGTCAATTGAGGGCCGTCATCCAGCCGCTGCAAACTCCGCCGGGTCGAAGTCATATTGCTTCGAGCAGAATTCGCAGGCGACGTGAATGCTGCCATCCTCGGTGCTGTCCCTGATCTCCTCGGCGGAAAAGCCTTCGAGAATGCCGCGGATCTTCTCCCTCGAGCATGAGCACTGGTCGGCGACCGGCACGCCGCCGAACACGCGGACGCCATGCTCGTGGAAAAGCCGGTAAAGCAGCCGTTCGGCGCCGATCGTCGGATCGATCAGCTCGGTCGGTTCAATGGTACCAAGCAGCGCCAGCAGCTCCTGCCAGGAATTGTCGGTCGGGTCATGGATTTCCTCACGCGGATCGCCGTCGCCACCGGGAAGGTCGGGTACGCGCATACGCTCCGCCGACTGCGGCAGGAATTGCGCCAGCAGGCCACCGGCCCGCCATTGCTCGCGGGCACCGCCGACGCCGGGCGTCAGAAGCTTGGCAACCGAAAGGCGGAGGTCCGTCGGAATCTGCTCCGACTGGCGGAAATAGGTGCGTGCGGCATCTTCCAGTGTGACGCCGTCGAGCTGGACGATGCCCTGGTAGCGCTGCGTGTGAGCGCCCTGGTCAATGGTCAGCGCCAGGACGCCGCTGCCGAGCAGCGTCTGCGGTGACGTCTCGCCGGCAGAAGTCAAAGCCTGCAGCCGGTCGGCATCGAAGCGGGCATAAGCGCGCAGCGCGTGCGGCGTGGAGAAATCGGCGACCAGCATGTCGACCGGCCCGTCGGTGCGGGTCTGCAGAATGAACTTGCCCTCGAATTTCAGCGAAGTTCCGAGCAGTACCGTCAGCACACAGGCTTCGGCCAGGAGCCGGGCGACCGGCTCGGGATAGTCGTGGCGGCTGAGAATGGCGTCGAGCATCGGCCCGAGCTGGACGGTGCGGCCGCGCACGTCGAGCGGGCCGACCTCGAACGGCAAGACATGATCGTCGCCGGCGTAGCCGAATTCGCCGAGCTTGGGTTTATGTTCAGCCAATTGATGAGTTTCCAACATGACAAAGCTCCGGGGCGCGGCGATGCCGCCCTCCGGGGCGCATGCGACGAGACGCGCTCGATTTGCGTGATGCGCCTGAGATAGGCACCACCCACTCCCGGATCAAGGCGGCCCGGATCAAGGCGGCGCAGATCAGGCCGGCCCGGATCATCGCGGCCCGTATCAAGCGCCCAGGCACCAGGCCAGGACCGCCTTCTGGGCATGGAGCCGGTTCTCGGCCTCATCGAACACCACAGAATGCGGTCCGTCGATGACCTCGTCGGTAACCTCCTCACCGCGATGCGCCGGCAGACAGTGCATGAACAGCGCGTCCGGCTTGGCTTTCGCCATCAGTGCCGCATTGACCTGATAGGGCAGGAAGACATTGTGGCCGCGGGCACGGTGCTCCTGGCCCATCGACACCCAGCAGTCGGTGACGATGCAGTCGGCCTCGTGAACGGCCTCCTCGGGCGAGCGGGTGAATTTCAGCTTGCCGCCATTGGCTTTCGACCAGTCGACATGCTTCTGAGCCGGTTCGCTGCCCTCGGGCACGGCGACGTTCAGCTTGAATTGGAACCGCGCAGATGCCTCCAGGAGCGAATGCAGCACGTTGTTGCCGTCGCCGGTCCAGGCGATCGTCTTGCCGGCCACCGGACCGCGGTGCTCTTCGAAGGTCATGATGTCGGCCATCAGCTGGCAGGGATGGGTCTCGTCGGTCAGCCCGTTGATGACGGGGACCGTAGCGTTTTCCGTCAGTTCCAACAGCCGGTCATGCGAGGTGGTGCGGATCATGATGGCATCGACATAGCGCGACAGCACCTTGGCCGTGTCGGCAATGGTCTCCGAGCGGCCAAGCTGCATCTCGGTGCCGGTCAGCATGATCGTCTCGCCACCCAACTGCCGCATGCCGACGTCGAACGATACGCGCGTGCGCGTCGACGGCTTGTCGAAGATCATCGCCAGCACCTTGCCTTCGAGCGGCTTGCTGCGTTCTCCGGCCTTGAGCCTTGCCTTTCGCACAGCTGCGTCGTCGAGCATGAAGCGCAGATCGCCTTCGGAAACGGCAGAAAGATCGGTAAAATGGCGAAGGGACATCAGGAATTCCAGGATTACTTCGCAGCGGCAGCGACGATGGCATCCGCCAGGCTCTTGGCGCCGGCACGAATGCGCTCGAGCGCCTCGTGGATCTCGGCGTCAGTGACGGTGAGAGGCGGCAGCAGGCGGATAACGTTGTCGCCGGCCGGAACCGTCAAGAGATGCTGGTCACGCAGTGCCACCGTGACCTTGGTGTTGGGCATCGCGCATTTAAGCCCAAGCATCAGGCCGGTGCCCCTGATGCTTTCGATAACATCCGGAAATTCGTCGGCGACACCGGCGAGCCCCTGCTTCAACAGCAGCGCCTTGCGCCGGACGTCCTCGAGAAAGCCGTCTTCCAGCACCACGTCGAGCACGGCGTTGCCGACCGCCATCGCCAGCGGATTGCCGCCGAAGGTGGTGCCGTGCACGCCGGCGGTCATGCCGACCGCCGCCTGGTCGGTGGCGAGGCAGGCACCCATCGGGAAGCCGCCGCCGATGCCCTTGGCCACCGCCATCAGGTCGGGGGTGACGCCCGCCCATTCATGCGCAAACAGCTTTCCGGTGCGGCCGACGCCGCATTGGACCTCGTCGAAAATCAGAAGCAGTCCGTGCTGATCGCAGAGCTGCCTGAGCCGCTTCAGCGATTGTGTCGGCACTTGCCTGATACCGCCCTCGCCTTGCACCGGCTCGATCAGGATCGCCGCGGTTTCAGGCGTGATCGCCTTTTCGGCTGCATCCACATCGTCGAAGCCGACCTGGTCGAAGCCGTCGACCTTGGGACCGAAACCTTCCAGGTATTTGTACTGGCCGCCGGCGGCGATGGTCGCCAGGGTACGGCCGTGGAAGGCGCCTTCGAAGGTGATTGTGCGGTATCGCTCGGGATGGCCCTTGACGAAGTGGTAGCGCCGCGCCGTCTTGATGGCGCATTCGAGCGCCTCTGCGCCGGAATTGGTGAAAAACACCTTGTCGGCGAAGCTGGCGTCGGCCAGCCGCTCGCCGAGCCGGCTCTGTCCCGGAATCTCGTACAGATTGGAGACGTGCCAGAGCTTGGCGGCCTGCTCGGTGAGGGCCGCGACCAAATGCGGATGGCTGTAGCCCAATGAATTGACGGCGATCCCGCCGGCGAAATCGAGATATCGCTCGCCCTTATCGGTGACCAGCCAGGTGCCTTCACCGTGGTCGAAAGCCAGGGGTGCGCGAACAAAGGTCTCGAAAAGCGCCGAACCGCTCATTATATGCGTCTCCGGAACCGGAAAAATCAAAAAGCCGCCAAAGCGGCGGCCCTTGTGGCTTATCGTGTTTTTCGGCCGTGAAGTCAACGAAAAGGTCGCGCAAGGACGTGCGGCAAGCCCTCCAGCATAACGCCGGCTCATAAGCGACCGGGCAAGTTGGGGAAAACCGAAAAAACCGATTCGTGTTGGCCTTGGGACTCTTGTCACCGAGTCAGCGCATAAGGTAATTGTAGTAGAGAAATAACTAGATTTCGTGCGGCGGACCTAATCACCCGATATATGTGGTGTCTGCCCGGCAGAAGCCGGGTCGGGAATGGATTCCGATTGCCGCACGTTTCAGCAGGAGCGCGGTCTCATGAACTGGACTGACGAGCGAGTCGAACTTCTCAGAAAATTGTGGTCGGAGGGCCTCAGCGCCAGCCAGATCGCCGCACAGCTTGGCGGGGTCAGCCGCAATGCCGTCATCGGCAAAGTGCACCGGCTGAAACTGTCCGGTCGCGGACGCACGACCGCCTCACCGGCACGCCAGAAGAAGACGGTACAGGGATCGACGATCCAGAAATCGGTGTCTCGGGCAGCAAGCGCCACGCGCCATGCCACCACGTCGATGTCGATCGGTGCGACCGCGCTCAAGGCGCAGTTCGATGCCGAACCGGTGGCGCGCCACTATATCCGCCCGGTCGAGAACGTCGTCGTGCCGATCTCGCGGCATCTGCAACTCGTCGAGCTGAACGAGCGCACCTGCAAATGGCCGAATGGCGATCCGCTTTCGGAAGATTTCCATTTCTGCGGCAACGACGCCGCCGAAACCGGGCCCTACTGCAAGTACCACGCCCGCGTGGCGTTTCAGCCAGCATCGGAGCGGCGGCGGCATAGATAGGCAGTAGGCAGTAGGGGAAGATAGCGCTTCACAAGGGTCGTTTCGCCAACAACTCACTCCCGTATTGCCTATTCTCTACTGGCTACTGGCTACTGCCTATTCCCTTACCCTTACAGCCACCCATTCTTGCGAAACCGCCAGTAAAGAAACGTGCAGATCAGGGCAATTGCCGCCAGGACGGCCGGGTAGCCATATTCCATCCTCAGTTCCGGCATGTCGCTGAAATTCATGCCATAAATGCCGGCGAATGCCGTGGGCACGGCCAAGATGGCGGCCCATGAGGCAAGCTTCTTGGAAATCGCCGTCTCCTGGCTTTGACCGACCAGAAGGCTCGCCTCGAAGGCGAAAGCGAGAACCTCACGCAGGCTGTCGATCTTTTCCTGGACAGTGCGGATATGGTCGGTGACGTCGCGAAACAGCGGGTGCATGGCTGTGTGGATTTGCGGCAGATCGGCGCTGGTCAGCCGCCGGCAGACCTCCACCAGCGGCAGAGCAGCGTTGCGCAGGCGCAAGAGATCGCGGCGCAGCATGTAAAGCCGCTCGATATCGGAGCCGGTCATCGGTTTCAGCAGAACCTTGTCCTCGATCGCCTCGACCTCGTTTTCGATCTGCTCGAGCACGGGCATGTAGTTGTCGACGATGAAATCGAGAATGGCGTAGAGGACGAAATCCTCGCCCTTGGCGAGGGAATGCGGACAGCTTTCCCAGTGCTGGCGAACGGCGGCGTAGGAGGTCGAGGGGCCATGCCTGACGCTGACGATATAGCCGGCGCCGACGAACAGATGCGTCTCGCCGAAGGTGACACGGCTGTCGATCAACTGCGCCGTGCGGGCAACGATGAATAGGGCATCGCCATATTGCTCGATCTTCGGCCGTTGGTGCGGATGCTCGGCGTCCTCGATCGCCAGCTCATGCAGATGGAATTGCGCCTGGACGCGCAGTAACAAATTGCGGTCGGGCTCCAGCAGTCCGATCCAGACCACGTGGCCCGGCTTCCCGGCCCATTCGCCGGCTTCCTCGATCGGAATGTCGGCGATGCGCCGCCCAGCCGTATAGACGCCGCAAGCGATTATACCCGACATCGGCGGCGCAGGAGCAAACTCGCGGACATATTCCATCGCAGCCTCCTGGAGGCGGGGCCTTCATCGCGGAACTGAGAAGTCAGCGCGTCGAAAGCTTAGCGCAATTTTCTGTCAGGTGGCGAATCCGAAATTCGCATTAGTATCGAGAGACACTCATTTCGCTGGTTGCGTTGCGGGAAGAATAACCTTGTCCGTCTTGTCGCCCTTCGGACGATCGGCCGGCATCTGGTCCCCGGTGACGATATAGTAGATCGTCTCGGCGATGTTGGTGGCGTGGTCGCCGATGCGCTCGATGTTCTTGGCGCAAAACAGGAGATGCGTGCAGGGCGTGATGTTGCGTGGGTCTTCCATCATGTAAGTCAGCAACTCGCGAAACAGCGAGGTGTACATGGCATCGATCTGGTCGTCGCGGTCGCGCACGAAACCGATTTTTTCCACCGACCGCGATGCGTAGACGTCGAGTACTTCCTTGAGCTGTGTCAGCGCCAGATTAGCCAAAGCCTCGAGGCCGCGGAACAGGCTGCTCGGCTGGCGCCCATCAGCGACAGCAACCACTCGCTTGGCGACGTTCTTGCCGAGGTCGCCTACCCGTTCGAGGTCCGCCGAGATGCGGATCGCACCGACGATCTCGCGCAGATCCGTCGCCATCGGCTGGCGCTTGGCGATGATGATGATCGCCTTGTCGTCGATCTCGCGCTGCCCCTCATCCAGAACCAGGTCGTCTCGAATGACTTTCTGGGCAAGTCCCGGATCCGCATTGACCAGTGCCGCGACGGCCTGCTCGACCATGCGCTCGGCATGCCCGCCCATCGCCGCGATGCGCTTCGACAGATATTTCAGCTCCTCGTCATAGGCGCTGACGATGTGCACGGACTGCATGGACCAAATGCCTTCCCGGGATCTTGTGGTTGAGTCGCTCCCTCGAATCCCCGCTGATACGCTAGCCGGATGACAGAAAAAAGAAACGGCCCATCATGGGCTAGAGATAGTACTGCGTCAGCGAGCCGGCAAATGGACGGTGAACGCCGCACCCTTGCCGACTTCCGACCAGATGGAGAGCCTGGCGTTGTGCCGGGTCAGGATATGCTTGACGATGGATAGGCCAAGGCCGGTGCCCTTCTGGGTCCGGCTGTTCTCGACGTCGACGCGGTAGAAGCGTTCGGTGATGCGCGGGATGTGTTCTTCGGGAATGCCGGGGCCGAAATCCCTGATAGTGACGTCGATCCCCGGTTCGGTATCGCTGTCGCTGCGCGTGATCGACACCACGACGCGTCCGCCCGACTGACCATATTTGCAGGCGTTTTCCAGCAGGTTTTCGAAGACCTGGAAAAGCTCGTCCCGATCGCCGGGCACGGCGAGCGGTCCTTCCGCGAAATCACGCTCGATGACGACGCCGTTTTCCTTTGCGAGCGGCCCAAGCGAATCGATTACGCTGTCGATGGCCTGGCGCAGATCGACCTCGGTTCCCAGCTTGAGATAGGGCTTCATCTCCAGCCGTGACAGCGACAGAAGGTCGTCGATGAGGCGCGCCATGCGGCTGGTCTGGTTCTGCATGATCTGCAGGAACTGCTCGCGTGCCGCAGGGTCGTTGCGGGCCGGCCCGCGCAGCGTCTCGATGAAGCCGGCAATCGAGGCGAGAGGCGTGCGCAGCTCGTGGCTGGCGTTGGCAATGAAGTCGGCGCGCATTCTGTCGATCCGGCGCGCTTCGCTCTGGTCCTTAAACACCAGCACGTAGAGATCCGTGGCGTGACCGACAGAAGACGCGCTCACCCGATAGGCTCGTTCGACCGGCAGCCTTTCTATGTAGTCGACGCTGTCCGATGCGACGTTGCCTGCCAAAATATTATCCAGCAAGGACTGCATTTCGGGCGCGCGGAATTTCAGCGACAGCGACATGCCGGGGGCAATCCCGCCAAAGGCTGCAAAGGCGGCGGCGTTGGCATGGACGATGGCGGCGGAACGATCGAAAATGATCAGCGGATCGGCAACCGCTGCCGCGAGATATTCGCCGGAAAGTTGTTGCAAGCCGCTCGCCTCGACGGCCGCGGCATTTTCGGTCGATTGACGGGCGACGCCGGCCGGCAGTATCGCCGCGGCAACCAGCACGGCGCCTGCCAGCAGCACCACATAGCCAGACATGCCGGCAAAACCATAAACGATCAGAACCGCAACGAAGCCGGCCGCTAGCAGCCAGCGGCTGTTCCACAGCCGCATGGCGACGGCTTGCGCCCTGCCTTTCCGCTCTGTGCCGATATCGGCCATTTGCGCTCCGTCGCCTGCGCTCCGTGTGCGGCCAACGCTCAATAACTTCCTGCTGGACCGACGCTAGAGCGCCGTGCGTCCAATTGGGCGCACAAAGGACGCTCTACCGCATTATCTGCTGCATCGTTCTTTCCGAAAATCGATTCCGATTTTCGGGCCGATGCCGTAAGGCTTCCAATAGCATGAGTCCGGAGGCTGGAAAGGTTCGTCTCGATGAAAAACGCCAAAGAAAGCCCCACTGCAGCTTCATCGGGGCCGCTGAAGATCATGATCTACGGCAAGGAGCGGGAGTTCGACATCGAGGCTCCGACGCTTCCCGACTGGATCGAGGACCGCAAGCTCACCGCCGGCGGCTACCCTTACGACAAGAAAATGAAGGGCGAGGAGTATGACGAGAGGTTAGAGAAGCTGCAGATCGAGCTGGTCAAGGCGCAGGCGTGGCTGCAGTCGACAGGCAAGCGGGTAATGTCGCTGTTTGAGGGGCGCGACGCTGCCGGCAAGGGCGGCACGATCTTCGTTTTGCGCCAGTATCTGAACCCTCGCACGGCGCGCAACGTGGCGCTGACCAAGCCAACACCCACCGAGCTTGGACAATGGTACTTCCAGCGTTACGTCGACCACTTCCCGACGTCGGGCGAATTCGTCACCTTCGACCGCTCCTGGTACAACCGCGCCGGTGTTGAACCGGTGATGGGATTCTGCACGCCCGAGCAGCACGAGCAATTTCTGGACGAGGTTCCGCATTTCGAGCGGATGATCCGCAACGAAGGCATCCATTTCTTCAAATTCTGGCTGAACATCGGCCGGGAAACACAGCTCGAGCGGTTCCACGACCGTCGCTGGAGCCCGCTGAAGAGCTGGAAGTTTTCGCCGATCGACATCGCCGGCATCACCAAATGGGACGACTACACCAAGGCGCGCGACCTGATGGTGGAACGCACGCACAAGGAGTTCGCGCCCTGGATCATTGTGCGGGCGAACGACAAGCGGCGCGCGCGGCTGGCCGTCATGCAGCGCATTCTCCTGTCGCTTCCCTATGACGGCCGCGATCTCGACGTCATCGGTAAGGTGGACAAGAAGATCATCGGCGAAGGGCCGACTTTCCTCGAAAAATAAGCTCACCTCATCGATACGCGGCTGTCATGCCGCCAGCCGGGCAATCCGCTGCAGTCGCTTCAGCGTAGTGTCGTCCTGCAGCGCCTGCTGGAAAAGGGAGATCTCCTGGTCGATGCGGTCGCAGAGCGCGCCGGTGTCGCCCCTAAGCAGGTCGCGCGTCTGCTGCAGCGCCGCGACAGGCTTCTTGGCGAGTTGCCTGGCTCTTGCCAACGTGGCTTCCTCGACGCTGGCGTCCGTCACGATCTCGCCGACAAGGCCCAGTGCCCTGGCATCTTCGGCGGCGAGCGTGTCGCCCAGGCAGAAGAAGCGGAACGCCCCGGCATAGCCGAGCTTCTGCGGCGCCAGGATGCTGGTCGCCGCGTCCGGCACCAAGCCGAAATCGACGAACGGCACCCGAAACGTGCTCTTGCTCGAGGCGATCACCATGTCGCAGTGGAACAGGATGGTGCAGCCGACGCCGACGGCGTCGCCGTCGACACAGGCAAGGACCGGTTTCGGGAATGTCGCCAGCGTGCGAAACATATCGGTAACGGCGTCGATCAGTCGCCGATGTTTGGTGGCGTCGAGAAATTCGGAGAAATCGGCGCCGAGGCAGAAGCACCCGGCCAGACCGCGCAGGACCACGACGCGGACGTGGTCGTCGGCAGCGGCTTCATGGAATGTCCTGGCCAGGCTTTCATAGGCCAGCCTGTCCAGCACCGGGCGGCCGTCACCCGACGATACCGTGACGATCAGCGTGTGATTGCGGAATTCTGCTTTTGAATGAACGTTCATGGCCTCTCTCCAATCTCACGAGGCGCGTCTCTGTCCGAGCATGTCCGGGTACCCTCTGGCCAGCACCGGCGCAAAGTGGTTGCGGCGCGAACGCACCACGTCGAGCGTGTGCTCGTTGAAGGTGAGCAGTGTGGCAACCACCTGCTGGTTGCCATAGGTACGCTGGTAACCGAGCGGCGTTGCCAGGAAATGCAGCTGCAGCGCGCGAAGCACCCACATCGGCTCGAATTCGATGATAACCTGGTTGACGTTGCGCTTCAGACCCCACTCGACGAAGCCGGCGATCAGCTCCGTGCCGACCGTCGACACGCCGCGCCGGCCGTCGCGGAACCCCGGTGCAACCGCATAGCGGGTCAGTTCATAGACATTCGGGCCCGACGGTGGGGTTCCCTCATAAAGGTCCGCCAGCACATCGGTTAGAAGATGTGCCCGAGTCGTCGGCAACATCCGCTGGTAACCGGCGAGCTCGCCATTGCGGATGACGATCTGGTGCACTGCCTCGTCGTGGTCGAATTGATCGATCTCGAGGCCGTCGGGGCGCTGCAGATCGGTCCATCCCATCTCTTCGACGAAAACTCTGTAACGCAAACGATGAACTGCCTCCCAGAGGTCGGGCCGTTCCATCAATTCCTGGGTCGTGAGGGAAAAAAGCATTTGCCGTCTCCTAGTTTCAATAGGAAGATACGGCCGTGCTTCCCCGAAAAAATTACGCGATCGCGTAGGCAAGAATTTCTAGGCCGGCGCGGCCGACCTAGTTAATATAGCCGCGCCTTATCGCTTCCGCGACGGCCTGGACCCGGTTGACGGCACCGAGTTTGCTTTTGGCGTTAAGAAGGTGTTTCTCTGACGTGTGTTCCGAAATGCCGAGAATTTGTGAAATCTCCCATTCGGACTTGCCAACGGCGGCCCATTGCAGGCATTCGCGCTCACGCGGCGTCAATTCGACATGGTCGATGGTTTTGCCCGCCATAGTGTGGAGCTGCATGGCGCGGCCAATCGCATAAGTCGAGACCAGCGACACCAGCCCGAATTCGGCGCCCGACAATTCGACAGCCTCGCCGCCCAGCGACACCATGACGATCTGGCCATCGAGCGTGATCAGCGGGAAGGCCAACCCGTCGCGCAGCTTGAATTCGCCGGCGTCACCCATGACATCGCCGCCGCTCTTGCCGATAGGGATGCCCTGAGACGCTTCCCGCCACTGGAATGGCGCTTGAAGCTGCTTCATGTGGCTGACGACTGGATCGTGATCGACGTAGTTGCGCGCAACGTAGCGCTCAAGCCATTCAGCCGGCCAGTCGCAAAGCAGCACATGGTCCTTTTGCCGATTTCTCGGCGTGCCGGGTTGCGGAACCGTCCCGGCCATCAGCGCCGTCAGCCCGAACCCGCTTGTTACCCCCAGCAGCTTTTCGCAGACGGCGGCCGCTGTGCCGGCGTGCTGCAACTGATCTATCAGTTCCAGGGTACGATCGAAATGACCCATCGCAACATCTACCCCATGTTGCCTTCCGCTCTTGAGGCCAATGGCAGTGATCAACCCGCACCACGCCATCAACCCCGGACTGCAAAGCTGCTCCCTTTGTGCGCCCTACCGCTCCTCTTCAGCCGGCATCACACAGTCATTTGCAAACTCACTAAACAATATCCCTAAATCGTCACGATGAAACCAAAAACCGTTGTGCATGCGTTATTTTCGTACAAAAAACTGTGTTACTTCGTACTAAAGTCGGGCAAGATCGGACGGAGTCGTCGCGTGGCGTTTCGGCGCATATCCATTTCATTGATTTCGATATTGATCGGAGCGCAATCGCTTGCGGCTGATGCGCTCGCCGCGGAGCCGCAGGTGCCGGTGTTTTGGGACGCCAAGGAGCGGCTGCCAAAGCCGGACCTTTCGATGCTGCCGCGGCTGCGATTCCTGACCACCACGGATTTCCCGCCGTTCAATTTCCTCGATGGGGCAGGCCGGCTGTCGGGCTTCCATGTCGACCTGGCGCGCGCCATCTGCGCCGAGCTCGGCATTGCCGAAAAATGCCAGATCCAGGCGCTGCCCTGGGCCGAGCTCGAAGGTGCGCTCGGGAAAGGCGAAGGCGAAGCGATCATTGCCGGCATCGCCGCGAGGCCGGAGTCGCGGTCGAAATACGCATTCTCACGCCCCTACCTGCAATTTCCGGCACGCTTCATCATGCTGAAGACACAGGCGCTGACCGAACCAATGTTCGACAGGCTGCGCAGCAAACGTGTCGGCGTGATAGCCGATTCCGCGCATGAGCGGATGCTGCGCACTTATTTCGGCGACGTCCAAATCGTCCCCTTCGCAAAGCCGGAGGAGCTTTATGGCAGGCTGAAAGCCGGCAAGATCGACGCCGCCTTCGGCGACGGCATGCGTTTCGCCTTCTGGCTCGGCGGCTCCGATGCGGCTGGCTGTTGCCGCTTTGCCGGCGGCCCCTATCTGGCGCCCGAATACCTTGGCTCGGGCATGGCGATCGCCACCAGGGCCGACGATCCGGCACTGGCGGCCGCATTCGACTACGCGCTGCAGGAAATTTCGGTGAAAGGTACGTTCGCCGAGTTCTATCTTCGCTATTTTCCGGTCAGCTTTTTCTGACTGCCGGCTCAGGTCAGCGTGCGAAGGCGCGCCTTGGCGGCTCGCGCGATGGCGGCGACCGTCAGCGCATCGAGATCGAGTTCCCGGCGGACGAGCTGCAGCACGCGCACCTCCTCCAGGCGCATTTCGAGATCGACGGCCGCAACCTCGAAGGCGGCGGCATAGGCAGTGTCACGCAAGCGTTCCGGAAGCGCCTCGGCGACACGCGCCAGGACGCCCTCCAGCCCGTCCTTCTCCTGCAGCATTTCCTGGCAGGCCTGAGCGACATCGACCAGCCGCTCCTGATTGAAATCCTCAAACACCGGCCAGGATCGAACGACGTCGCCGATCCGCGCCAGTTCGATGTCGGTCATGTCGCGGTCCGACGCCGAAGTGATGACCATCAGGTAGATCATGGCTTCGTGTGGCGACAATGGCATTTACAACTCCTTGAGATGGGTCCCGAAGTTAGGAACGAGAGACCAGCGCCGCAAGGAAAAACAGCCGCCATCGTTGGCGCTCCGGTCACGCCTTGGAACTTGATCCATCCCGACTAAATTGGGACGGGAGCTCTTAATCTTCTTGCCTGATCGCGGTCCTGCCCTGAAACCGGGTTCCACTTTTCGGGATCATGGTCTAGAGCATGCGGCTGCCGGCATGGATGCCGGCAAGTTGCAGGAATAGCATCATGGTCGAACAACAGCCGATCGATCTCAGCCCGGAAGTCCTTACCGCCGCCGCCGAAAGCAAGGCGTGGCCATTCGAGGAAGCGAAAAAGATCGTCGCTCGCTACGCGATCGGTGGCTACCCGGAAACGGTGCTGTTTGAGACCGGCTACGGCCCGTCCGGCCTGCCGCATATCGGCACCTTCGGCGAGGTGGCGCGCACATCTATGGTGCGCCACGCCTTCCGCGTGCTGACTGAAGACAAGGTCAAGACGCGACTGCTGTGCTTCTCCGACGACATGGACGGATTGCGCAAGGTGCCGGACAATGTGCCTAACAAGGACATGCTGCGCGCCTATCTCGGCAAGCCGCTGACCAGGATACCGGACCCTTTCTCCAATGAGTATCCGTCGTTCGGCGCCGCCAATAACGCACGGCTGCGCGCTTTCCTCGACCGTTTCGGCTTCGATTACGAATTCGCTTCCTCGACCGACTATTATACTTCCGGCCGCTTCGACGCGACGCTGCTCAAGATGCTCGAGCGCTTTGATAAGGTGATGGCAATTATGCTGCCGTCGCTGCGCGAGGAACGGGCGCTGAGTTATTCGCCCTTCCTGCCGATCCATCCCAAAACCGGGATCGTCATGCAAGTCGCGATCGACGAGCGCAAGCTCGACGCCGGCACCATAGTGTGGCGCGATCCGGACACCGGCGAGCGCTTCGAGACGCCGGTGACCGGCGGTCATGCCAAGCTGCAATGGAAGCCCGATTGGGCGATGCGCTGGGCAGCACTCGGCGTCGATTACGAGATGTCCGGCAAGGATCTGATCGATTCCGTCAAGCTCGCCGGGCAGATTTGCCGCGCGCTCGATGCTCCGGCGCCGGAGGGCTTCAATTATGAGCTGTTCCTCGATGAGCACGGCCAGAAGATCTCGAAGTCGAAGGGCAATGGGCTAACCATCGACGAGTGGCTAACTTACGCGCCGACCGAGAGTCTTAGCCTTTATATGTTCCAGCGCCCGCGAACCGCGAAGAAGCTTTATTTCGACGTTATCCCGAAGGCAGTGGACGAGTATTATACGTTCCTCTCTGCCTATCAGAGGCAGGACTGGAAGGAGCGGCTGGGCAATCCGGTCTGGCACATGCATGACGGCAATCCCCCGGCAGTCGACCTGCCGGTTCCGTTCTCGCTGCTGCTCAACCTGGTCAGCGCCTCGAATGCGCAGAACAGGGACGTGCTGTGGGGTTTCATTTCGCGCCACGCGCCGGGTGTGACGCCGACGACCCATCCCGAGCTCGACCGGCTGGCCGAATATGCCATCCGCTATTTCGACGATTTCGTGAAGCCGGCGAAAGTGTACCGTGCTGCCGACGCGGTCGAGCGCGAGGCGCTGACCAAGCTTTCGGAAGCGCTCGCCGCGCTGCCGGCTAATGCCGACAGCGAGGCGATCCAGAACGCTGCCCTCAATGTTGCGCGCAAGATCGAGCGCTACCAGGATCATTCCAAGCAGAGCCCGGAGGGCGGACCCGGTGTCTCCGTCGCCTTCTTCCAGATGATCTATCAGGTGCTGATAGGTCAGGAACGCGGGCCGCGCTTCGGCTCCTTCGCCGCGCTCTACGGCATCGCCGAAACGCGTGAGCTCATTCAGCGGGCGCTGGCTGGTCAGCTGGCGGCATGAGGGCGCCGTCCTGCTCCTCCAGGATCGAGCTAGGCGCTACAGGCGCGGATCGCGACGCAGCAGCCGGGAGCGGCGGCAGGCCTGAAACGCTCGGCGCCGGCCCGAAGACGCCTTTTTTTGCTGCACGCGCCTTCTCGCCGGCTTCTACATAAGGGCCGCCCTTGGCGGCGCGCGCCCAGCCATTTTCGACCAGCCATTGGCCGATATCCTGATTGCCGATCCGGCACTCGGCGGCGATCAGATCACGACCGCCTTCGGGCGGCACGGCACAGATCACAGCACGACTGCGGAGAAAGGCGCGGAAGGCCGTTCGCGCCCGAATGCCGCAATTCCAGGACTCGCCGCCGTCGGTGCAAGTCTCCTCCTGCTTGACGATGTCGATACCGGAAACCGCAATCGAATAGCCCTTTGCTTCGATGACCCCGGCGGCCGAGGCGACGGGCTGGAATAGTTTCGTGCCTTTCCAGTCGTCGGGCATTTTCGTTTTTGGCGGCTTGGGCGGTCCGGCCAATGCCAGATCGCTCAACGGGGCGCGCGGCTCTATCCGTTCAAGCTCGTTGGAACCGAGCTGCGGCGGCACCACGATTTCTGGATCGATTGCCCTCGAATGCGCCGCCTGCTTGGCCGGCACTGGTTTCGGGATGGCCGACGTAGCCGGCGCGGCGGGCTGCGGTTCAGCGCCGACCTGGATTTGTTCCCAGGGGCCGCCGCTTTCGCTCTGGACGGCGCGGCCGCCGGCGACAATTGCCGTGGCCATCGCCGGGATCGCCAGAACAGCCAAGGCAAGGTGAGGCAGACGCACCGGCCCCGCGCCTACTGGCTTGCCCAGACAATCCGCGCCACCCATTCGACATCGCGCATGGGGATGTCGCGGTCCGGGTGATCGGGATTGAGGGAGACCAGCGCGATCGACTTCGGTGTCTGGCGGTCGAGCACCTTGGCCATCACCTCGCCGGCATTGGTCTTGACGACGACGCGATCGCCCTTTCGTATGGTAGCTCCCGGCTCGACGATGAGGACATCGCCATTGCGGTAGAGCGGCAGCATGGAATCGCCCTGGACCTTCAACGCATAGGAGCTTTCGGTTGCCCGTGCCGGCAATTCGATCAGGTCCCATCCCTGCCCCGCCGGAAACCCGGCATCGTCGAAGAAGCCACCGGCGCCCGCCTGGGCGAAGCCAAGCAGCGGCACCGACGATTTCTGCACGGGCAGTGCGCCGGAATTACCCCGGCCTTCGACCAGTCCTGCAAATTCATCCAGCGAGGCGCCGGTCGCCTCGATGATCTTAGCCAGCGATTCGGTAGACGGCCAGCGCGGCCGCCCATCTGAGGACAGCCGCTTCGATTTGTTGAAGGCGGTCGAGTCGAGCCCAGCGCGCCTGGCCAGTCCGGAGGCCGAAAGCGAATAACGCTCGGCAAGAGCGTCGATGGCGGCCCAAACGCGGTCGTGCGAGAGCACCTTGCTCTCCTTCGAAACAGGAAAAAATACCTTCGCTGTTCTACCCCTTGGCCGCCATCTTGTCCACCGCCGGAGACGGCGTCAGGCCGCCTCCTTGGCCTCGTTCCTGGTATAGGGATCGAAGCGCTCGTAGAAGGTCTCGCCCTTCTCGGCCATCTCGAGCAGCAGCTTCGGCGCCTTGAACTCGGCGCCGTATTTCTTCTGCAGGCGCTTGGCGAGTTTGACGAATTTCTTCGCGCCGATGCCGTCGATGTAGGACAGTGCACCGCCTGTATAGGGTGCGAAGCCGAAGGCCAGGATCGAGCCGACATCGGCCTCGCGTGGGTCGGTAACGATGCCCTCTTCCATGACCCGTACCGCCTCAAGCGCGATGGTGACCAGCAGCCGCTGCTTCAGTTCCTCATAGTCGACCTGCTCCGGCGACAGCTGCGGGTAGAGGTTCCTGAGGCCTGGCCAAAGCTTCTTCTTTGCCGGTTTTGCCGGATAGTCATAGAAGCCCTTGCTGTTCTTACGGCCCAAGCGACCATGCGTGTCGACCATCGTGTTGATCAGCGCCATCTGCTTCGGATCGACCGCCTTGTCGCCGAGGTCGCGCGTGGTCTGCTTCATGATCTTCTGGGCAAGGTCGATCGCCGTCTCGTCGGTCAACGCTAGAGGACCGACCGGCATGCCAGCGGCTTTCGCCGCATTCTCGATCATCGGCGCCGGAACACCTTCGATCAGCATCTTGTAGGCTTCCGACATGTAGCGCAGTACGCAGCGATTGACGTAAAAACCGCGCGTATCGTTGACGACGATCGGCGTCTTCTTGATGGCGCGGACAAAGTCGATCGCGGTGGCCAGCGCCTTGTCGCCGGTTTTCTTGCCGAGGATGATCTCGACCAACATCATCTTGTCGACCGGCGAGAAGAAGTGGATGCCGATGAAATTCTTCGGCCGCGCCGAATTCCTGGCCAGCGATGTAATCGGTATGGTCGACGTATTCGAGGCGAAGATCGCCGACGGCTTGAGTACAGCCTCGGCCTGTTCGGTGGCATCCTTCTTGACGGCCGAGTCCTCGAACACCGCCTCGACCACAAGATCGCAGCCGGCAAGATCCGCGTAATCGGCCGTTGGCGTAATCAGCGACAGCAATCGATCCTTGTCCTCCGACTTGGCACGGCCCTTCTTCACCTGATCCGAGATCAGGGTCTCGGAATGCGCCTTGCCCTTGGCGGCGGACTCCATGTCGCGGTCGAGCAGCACCACCGGAATGCCGGCCTTGGCCGTTACATAGGCGATCCCGGCGCCCATGAAGCCGGCGCCGAGCACGCCGATCTTCTTGAACGTCGTTTCCGGCACACCAGCTGGGCGGCGAGCGCCCTTGTTCAGTTCCTGCAGCGAGACGAACAATGAGCGGATCATCGCCGCCGCTTCCCTGGTCTGCATGATCTCGGTGAAGTAGCGTTGCTCGATCCGCAAGGCGGTATCGAACGGCACCAGCAGGCCCTCGTAGACGCATTTCAGGATGGCGGCGGCAGCGGGATAATTGCCAAAGGTCTCGCGGCGCAGAATGGCGATGGCCGGCGGCCACAGATTGGCACCTGCCACCGAATAGATCGGAGCGCCGGGCAGCTTGAAGCCCTTTTCATCCCATGGCGCCACCGGTTTCAAGCCGTTCTTGATCATCGCCTTGGCAGTTTCGACCAGCTTGTCCGCCTCGGCAATCTCATGGATCAAGCCCATTGACTTGGCCTTCTGCGGCGACAGCGTCTGGCCGGACGTCAGCATTTGCAGCGCCTGCTGCTGGTCGGTCAGCCGTGGCACGCGCTGGGTGCCGCCGGCACCTGGAAAAATGCCGATCTTCACTTCCGGAAGCGCCATCCTCACCTGGTCGGAATCGGCCGCGACACGGCCATGGCAGGCGAGCGACAATTCGAACGCGCCGCCCATGCAGGTGCCGTTGATCGCCGAAACCCACGGCTTGCCCGAGGTTTCCAGTTTACGGAACAGGCCATTCATAGCGCCCGCCTTGTCGAACAGCGCCTTGGTCGCCTTCTCCGGGTCCTTCGCTTTGTCGGCGGCGAAGGTCGCCAGCATCTTCTGCAGCATGGTGATGTCGGCGCCGCCCGAGAACGTATCCTTGCCGGAGGTGATCACCGCGCCCTTTATCACTGCATCGCTTGCCACTTTGTCGACGATGGCGTTCAGTTCGCGCATCACCTCCTCGGTGAAGACGTTCATCGAACGGTCCGGCATGTTCCAGGTGACCAGCGCAATGCCGTCGGCGTCGATGTCGAGGGTGAAATTGGTGTAGCTCATCATCTCTCTCCGTCAGACGCGTTCGATGATCGTTGCAGTGCCCATGCCGGCGCCGATGCAAAGCGTCACCAGCGCGGTGTTGAGATCACGGCGTTCCAATTCGTCCAGCACCGTACCGAAGATCATCGCACCGGTGGCGCCGAGCGGATGGCCCATGGCGATGGCCCCCCCATTGACGTTGATCCGGTCATGCGGAATGTCGAAAGCCTGCATGTAGCGCAGCACCACCGAAGCGAAGGCCTCGTTGAGCTCGAACAAGTCGATGTCCTGCAGCTTCATCTTCGCCCGCTTCAACAGCTTCTCGGTGACGTCGACCGGGCCGGTCAGCATCAGCACCGGTTCGGAGCCGATATTGGCGAACGCACGGATGCGCGCGCGCGGCTTGAGGCCGAGCGTCTTTCCCGCCTTTTTCGAGCCGAGCAGCACGGCCGCCGCGCCGTCGACAATGCCGGACGAATTGCCGGCATGGTGGACGTGGTTGACCTCTTCCACCTCGGGATGCTTCTGCACGGCGACGGCGTCGAAGCCGCCCATTTCGCCCGGCATGACGAAGGACGGATTGAGTGCGGCCAGCGACTGCATGTCGGTCGAGGGCCGCATGTGCTCGTCATGGTCGAGGATGGTCAGGCCGTTCTGGTCCTTGACCGAGATCACCGAATTCTTGAAGCGGCCCTCGCCCCACGCCTTGGCGGCACGCTTCTGGCTTTCGACCGCGTAGGCATCGACATCGTCGCGCGAAAATCCGTATTTGGTGGCGATCAGGTCGGCCGATATGCCTTGCGGCACGAACCAGCCGGGCAGGCCGACCGAGGGATCCATGAACCAGGCGCCGCCGGAGGCGCCCATGCCGACGCGCGACATTGATTCGACGCCACCGGCAATGACGATCTCGTCGGCGCCTTGCGCGATCTTGGCGGCGCCGAAATTGATGGCGTCGAGGCCCGAGGCGCAGAAGCGCGATATCTGCATGCCGGGCGCCTTGGTGTCGTAGCCGGCCTCGAAAGCGGCGGCACGTGGAATGACCGCACCCGCCTCGCCAACCGGATCGACGCAGCCGAAGATGATGTCGTCGACGGTGCTAGTGTCCAGCCCGTTGCGGTCGCGGATGGCCTCGAGCACCTTGGCGCCGAGCCGCACCGCCGGCACTTCGTGCAGCGAGCCATCTTTCTTGCCCCTGCCGCGCGGCGTGCGCACCGCATCATAGACATAAGCTTCGGCCATTGGTGATCTCCTGTGATCTAAAATCGGGGCTCGACCACCACTTCGGTCCGCACCGAATTGGCGATGAAACAGGCGTCGTGCGCCTTGTGATGAATACTCTCGATCATAGCCGCATCTGCGTCGCATTCGACGAGCGGCCGAAGGGTGACATGTGTGATGGCTGTGCGCCCCTCAGCATTCTTGGCCATCAGGCCTTCGGCTTCGTCGTGATAAGATCGGACATTGAGCTTAGCGCGTTTTGCCAGATCCAAGAACCAGAGCATGTGGCAAGAAGAAAGCGAAGCGACGAACAGTTCTTCCGGATCGACGATCGTTGCATCGCTAAAAGGTGCCGGCACAATCGACGGCGATGCGGAAGCGGAGATGACCGCGCCACCATCAAAATGAAGTTCATGGACCCGGGAATAGCGGCCGGAAAGGAAATCCTCCCGTGCCCCCGACTTCCAGCGAAGCCCAGCAAAATGCTTCGACATGCGACCTCCTAAAGGCTCCGCCCGATCAGCAATTTCATGATCTCGTTGGTGCCGCCGTAGATGCGCTGGACGCGGGCATCGCGGAACATGCGGGCGATCGGATATTCATTCATGTAGCCATAGCCGCCATGCAATTGAAGGCATTCGTCGACGACTTTTCCTTGCAGGTCTGACAGCCAGTATTTGGCCATCGAAGCCGTCACCGGGTCGAGGCCACCGTTAATATGGCGGGCAACGCAGTCATTATAGAAGACGCGGCCGATGGTCGCCTCGGTCTTCAATTCGGCAAGCTTGAACTGGGTGTTCTGGAATTCGATGATGGCCTTGCCGAAGGCCTTGCGCTCCTTGACGTAGTCGATGGTAAGCGCCAGAGCCCGCTCGACCATGGCAATAGCAGTGGTGCCGATCTGCAGCCGCTCCTGCGGCAATTGTTGCATCAACTGGACGAAGCCCTGGCCTTCGTCATTGCCGAGCAGGTTCGAGGTCGGCACACGCACGTCGTTGAAGAACAGTTCCGACGTGTCGTTGGCCTTGAGGCCGATCTTGTCGAGGTTACGGCCACGCGCGAAACCCTCCACCTCGTCAGTCTCGACGACGATCAGCGAGATGCCCTTGGCGCCCTTCTCAGGATCGGTCTTGGCAACGACGATGATGAAATTGGCGAGCTGGCCGTTGGTGATAAAGGTCTTCGAGCCGTTGAGCTTGTACCGGTTGCCGTCCTGTTCGGCGTGCATCTTGATGCCCTGCAGGTCTGAGCCCGCACCCGGCTCAGTCATGGCGATGGCGCCGATCAGTTCGCCGGTCGCCAGCCTCGGCAGCCACCTCTTCTTCTGCTCCTCCGAGCCGTAGTGGAGGACATAGGGGGCAACGATCGAATTGTGCAGGCCAATGCCGAACCCGTCGACGCCGACATGGCCGATCGCCTCGATGATGGCGCTCTCATGTGCGAAGGTGCCGCCCGATCCGCCATATTCCTCCGGCATCGAGGCGCACAGCAGTCCGGCAGCACCCGCCTTCTGCCAGCTTTCGCGGTCGACCATCTCGTTCTTCTCGAACTCGTCGTAACGCGGCGCGATCTCTTCCGACATGAAGCGGTGCGCCATGTCGTAAAGCATGCCGACCTCGTCCGCCGCCCAGACGGGCTTGGGAAGGCCCAGGATTTCGGCGGGGTTGGTCATGGTTTCTCCCTCGCGCCGACGTCCCCCTCCCCCTCGAGACGAGGGTGGCCGCGAAGCGGCCGGGTGGAGTCGCCGATGACTTGCTCGACCTTATCTTTTACAACCTGCGCCATGTGCCACGGCATTGCGATCATTTTCCTCCAAGGCATGCACCAGAATGGAGGTCGGCGCACTGCAGGCAGGACCCCTCCCGGCCCTTCGGGCCACCCTCCCCTCGAGGGGCAGGGGAACGCCGAAGCTAGAACGCTTCCGCCGCCAGTGCCATCAATGTGTCGGCACCGCTGGAGATGCGGGCAAGATGCGCCGACGTCTCCGGCATGATCCGCTCTATGAAGAAGCGCGCCGTCACCAGCTTGTTGTCGTAGAAAGACGAAGCGCCGTCGGGACCATCAGCCAATTTCGCTGCGGCCACCTTGGCCATCCGGGCCCACATATAGCCCAGCGCCACCAGGCCGAAGAGATGCATGTAGTCGGTCGAGGCGGCACCCGCATTGTCGGGCTTGGCTATGCCGTTCTGCACCAGCCACATCGTCGCCGCCTGCAGATCGTCGAGGCCCTCTTTAAGCGCCTTGGTGAAGGGCGCCATCTTCTCATCGGTGCGGTTCTCCTCGCAGAACTCTCCGACTTCCCTAAAGAAGACCTGGACCGCGCGGCCGCCATTCAAGGCCAGCTTGCGGCCGACGAGGTCGAGCGCCTGGATGCCGTTGGCACCCTCATAAATCATGGCGATGCGGGCATCGCGGACGAACTGGCTCATGCCGTGTTCTTCTATATAGCCGTGGCCGCCGAACACCTGCTGCGCCATTACCGCATGATCGAAACCCTTGTCGGTGAGCACGCCCTTGACCACCGGCGTCATCAGGCCGGTATAGTCGTCTGCGACCTGGCGATCTTTGTCGTCACCGGAGCGGTGAGCGATGTCGGACTTGATCGCCGTCCACAGCGCCAGCGCGCGGCCGGCCTCGTTGAACGCCTTCATGGTCATCAGGCTGCGGCGGATGTCCGGATGGACGATGATCGGATCGGCCTTCCTGTCCGGCGCCTTCGGTCCTGACAGCGAGCGGCCCTGCAGACGGTCCTTGGCGTAGGAAACCGCATTCTGATAGGCGACCTCCGATAGTGAGAGCCCCTGCAGGCCGACGCCAAGCCGCGCCTCATTCATCATGGTGAACATTGCTTTCAGCCCGCCATTGGCCTCGCCGAGCAGCGTGCCTTCAGCGTCGTCGTAATTCATGACGCAGGTCGAGTTGCCATGGATACCCATCTTCTCCTCGATCGAGCCACAGGAGACGGTGTTCTTCTCGCCGGGATTGCCTGAGACATCGAGCTTGAACTTCGGTACGATGAACAGGGAGATGCCCTTCACGCCATCCGGCGCGCCCTCGATACGGGCCAGCACCAGGTGGACGATATTGTCCGACATGTCATGCTCGCCGGCCGAGATGAAGATCTTCTGGCCGGAGATCCTGTAGGTGCCGTCGCCATTTGGGACGGCCTTGGTGCGCAGCAGGCCAAGATCGGTTCCGCAGTGCGGCTCGGTCAGATTCATGGTGCCGGTCCAGGCGCCCTCGACCAGCTTCGGCAACCATGTTGCCTTCTGCTCTTTGGTGCCATGGGTGATGATCGCAGCGATCGCGCCTTGCGTCAGGCCGGCATACATCATGAGCGACATATTGGCCGACACCATGTATTCGGCAACCGCGGTGTGCACCGCGTAGGGCAAGCCTTGCCCGCCAAACTCGACAGGTGCGGCGAGCCCCATCCAGCCGCCTTCGCGATACTGGTCGAAGGCCTCCTTGAAGCCTTTCGGCGTCGTTACCGAACCGTCGTCATGGCGCACGCAACCTTCCGTGTCGCCGACACGGTTCAGCGGCTGCATCACGTTTTCAGCGAGTTTCGCCCCTTCGGCAAGGATGGCCTCGAGCACATCCGGCGTGGCGTCGGAAAATCCGGGAAGATTGGAATAGCGCTGATACCCCAGCACTTCGTTCAGCACGAACAGCGTGTCCCGGATCGGCGCCTTGTAGATCGGCATGCGTTTTCCTCCACCATGCGGTCTTGGCCCCGAAATCAGCCCCAGTGTACCAGTGTATGAGGATAGCAGGCGGGCCAGTATGACGGGTCGGAGATACCAAATGTTGACGTTTGCGTAAACGTCAATTCTGCGGTGCGACGAATTTTCTCCCGCGCGCCAAGACCGCAAACGGCGAAGGACGGCAAACGACGAAGAACCCCGCAGCGAAAGCCGCGCGGCTCTTATCCGTCGGAAATCGAAAGCTTAGTTTAGCTCGCCACGCTGGCCTGCGGCGTCGAGCGCTCGATCAGCATTTGCCGGACAGTCAACATCGAAGCACTCAGTTCGCTGATGGCATCGTCGATCAGCGCCCGCTGCTTCTGCAGACGGGCAAGCTGCTTCTCCGACTTGTCGAGCGCCAGCCGCAATTGCTTTGTGTTGGAGCCGTTCGGATCGTAGAGGTCCATCATCTGCTTGACGTCACGCAGCGAGAATCCGACCTTGCGGCCAAGCAGGATCAGCTTCAGCCGGGCCCTGTCGCGGCGCGTATAGAGGCGGGTCGAGCCGTCGCGCTGCGGGTTGAGTAAACCCTTGTCCTCATAGAAACGCAGCGTACGCAGCGTCACTCCGTATTTCTTGGCCATTTCGCCGATGCGGACAAGCTCTTCACCGGTTTCGCTCGACATATCGTTGGTATTGGCCGCGGCTTGACCGGGCGAAATAAGTTTCATGGTCACTGGCTTTCCCCGTCTGGTGGCGTCGCGGTCGCGGACCTTGCGTCGCCTGAGTGAAAGCGGGGGCGTGCTTCCACTCGTGGTTTCAGCTAACAAATCGCAAACGGCGTAATCCGCTCATTTACGTTTACGTCAATTCTATATCGATAGCCGCCTTACCACGCAAGAGCGTTCTAGGTTTGGAACTTTATGCCGCAGCGCCGGCGGATGACCTAAAAAGTCGTTGCCGATTTCGGGGACGATCATGCGGCTGATCAAACTTCCACGGCGTCTGTTGTGCGTCCAATAGAAGACACCCGGCGCCGTCCGCAGCCAGCCGACAAAGTTGCAACTTCTTAAGCTTGGTTAACGCGTTGTTTACCACGTTGGGGCGAAATGTGCGCATGTCGGTTACCCGTGTCTATCCTGTATTGAATTTTTCACGGTTTTCGGAGCGCGGATGAGACCCGGGAAGCTCGTCTTCCACTGCAACAAGCCACGCAGTCGCCTTCGTCCCGGCAGGACTTTGGGAACCTGGTGAAAGCCAGCAATTCTGAAACGGGCGCATTGATGAACAGCAAGCGGTCCTACCTCGATACACTCAACGCCGGCAGGCAACGCCGGCCGCACACGACGCTTGAAGAGCTCAACCGCTCCCTGGAAACTCTGGAGCAGCGGCTGGAGCGGACGCGCGAGGAGACGACAAACCACCCCGATCCGCGCCGACCCGCGGCAGAACCGCGCTATCCCAGCGCTCAACCCTATGGCCAGCAGCGCCGGTATGAAGACCCACGCGAGGCGCAGCAGCCGAAAGGTCCCGCAGCGGCCTTCGACCAGAACTACCAGGCGATCGCCCGCGATATCGACCGGGTGCGCGGTCAGGAGGACAGCGTCGCCTTAGCCGGCAAGATCGCCGGGGAATTGCGCGGCCTGCGCGAAGAGCTGCGCCAGCAGATGACCTCCGGCCTGCAACGCGAGTTCGACGTACTGCGCAAGAATATTGAGCGAGCCTTCCAGTCAAATGGCGGCGGCAAAGGCAGCGCCGAACTCGGCGTCGAGTTCGAGCGGCTTTCCGGCGCCATCCAGACACTGGCCGAAAAAAGCGACGACAGAAGCGTCAATATGCTGCGGCTCGAGCTTGAGCAGGTCAAGGCCGCGCTCGATACGCTAGCGCGCGAGGAGAGCGTGCAGGCGGTCGGCCGCCGCTGGGACGAATTCGACCGCCGCTGGACTGCCTTCGAGGACCGCGTCGACGCCGATCAGCGCAAGCGCTCCGACGCACCCGGCCTGTCGGCGCTGACGGAGCGGCTCGAACAGATCAGCAATGCCGTCAGCAATCTGCCGGAATCGCTGTCGCTGCGCTCGCTCGAAGAAAAGGTCCGCACGCTTGCCGGAGCGGTCGATCATTTCGCCCGCCAGCAGGACAATCGCGGCAGCGACACATTCAGCCAGATCGACGAGCGGCTCGACGAGATTTCCCGCGCGATCGTCGCCTCGACGGTTGCCGCGCAAGCCAATTCGTTCGACCCCGAGCCCTTCGAACGCATCGAGAAGCGGATCGATTCACTGGCCCAGCAAATCGAAGAAGTGTCGCAGGATCGTCCGGGCCGGGAGGTCATCGACCGGCTCAACACATTGTCGAGCCGCGTGGACGAACTGGCCGGCCGAGCCAATCTGCCGGAACAGGCGATGGAGCGCCTTGCCAGGCAAATCGCGCTTATCTCCGACAAGATCGACCACGCACCGGCCATGCCCGACGCCGATTACATCTTCCAGGGGCTCGAGCAGCGCTTCGACGTGCTATCCAGCATGATGGAACGCCGCCAGGGCGACGCCATCGAACAAGGCAACATGCTGTTTCGCGACCTCGAGCGCCGGTTGGACGAGGTCGCCGACAGGCTGGACCAGCGCATGCCGCAGGTCGACAACGCCGACATTATGGATGCCATCGACGCCCGCTTCACCGCGCTGGCCAAGCGGATGGAGACACGCGTTCCAGATCCCGCCAACGAGGCGGCGATCCGCGGCCTGGAGAGTCGGCTCGAAGACATCTCAAGCCGGCTGGATTCGTCCGCCGCACAAGTCGCCAGCATCGACCCGGCTTTGATCCGCAGCCTCGAAGCGCAGGTCGCCGGCCTGACGGCGCACCTTTCCAAGCCCGGCACGCCGCTGCCGGAATTCGACGACATCAGCCCGCGTCTCAACGAAATCGAGAAATCGCTGGCCGGAACCCGCGATTCCATCCTCGGCGCGGCGCGCGAGGCGGCCGAGAGTGCCGTCCGCTCGCTGGCCGGATCAAGCGCCAACACGGCGGCCGTTACCGGCCTCGCCCAGGACCTGAAGACGCTCGAGGCGCTGACGCGCCGTTCGGACGAGCGCAATTCGAGGACGTTCGAGGCTATCCACGATACGCTGCTCAAGATCGTTGACAGGCTTGGTTCACTGGAGACCAGCGAACCGGCAAGCGCCGAGTTGAGTAAGCGCTCCGGCCGGGCATCCAAGATCTCGGTGCAGGACGCACCGTCGATGGACATCGACCAGTCGCTGCCGTCAACGGGTAACATGGCCGATCTCGACGGCCGCGCCGCGGCGCTCGTGCGCGGAGAGCCAGGTCCGCGAACGCCGGCCGAGGCCGCCGCCGCAGCCGCACTGGCGGCTCTCGGTTCAGACACGACACGTGAAAAGAACGAACAAGGCGGCGGCAGGAAATCGATGTTAGGCGGGCTGGCGCGCGCCCTGAAGGGCAAGAAGGAGGCCGAGACGCCGCCGCTTGCAGGCTCGGCGCCGAGCGCCGAGATACCGAGCGTCGATCTCGACGAGCCCCTCGACCCCAAGCTCGCCAACCGGCCACTGGAACCCGGCTCCGGCGCACCCGACCTCAGCGCCATCATGAAGCGCGTGCGCGACGAGCGCGGGCAGCCGGCCAGAGAAGGCAGCGCCGAGGCGGCGAAATCGGACTTCATCGCGGCAGCCAGAAGGGCCGCGCAAGCGGCGGCCGCCGAGGCGGACGCCCTCAAGCGCCAGTCGACGATGAAAGGCCCGGTCAAGGCACTCAGGATCGGCGACCTGCTCAAGGCGCGGCGCAAGCCGATCCTGATGGGGGCAATCGCCATCATGCTGGCGCTTGCCGGCCTGCAACTGGGCAAAGCCTTCTTCTCCGACCCGGTCGAAGTCGCCGACAATGAGGCGGCGCCGGCCGTGCCCGTACAGCCGGTGGAAACCGCATTGGCCAGCGTTGCCAGCGAGCCGAAGGCGGACGCGCAGACAACAAGACAGGAGAGCGAGCCGTCGCCCACCGTCAGGCAGGCCGAGCCATCCGCATCGATGACCAAGGACGACACGGCGGCGCAAACCGGCCCCGCCACACCGGCAGCCGAGGCATCGACGGCGCCCTCGCCTTCCGGAGCGTCCGCTGACCTGGCGGCGCCAGACACCACGGCCGCAGTGCCCGCGCCGGCAGCGGCGACCGCCGAGCCAAAGGCTGCCGCGCCTGCTATTGCCCCCGCTGCCACGCAGGACACGACCGGCACTGTGCCGCCGGCGGATGCTGCCCCGGCAGGCGTTGCCAAGATCGACGTTCCGGCCGATGCCGGGCCGGCCGCCCTGCGCGATGCAGCGGCCGGCGGCGACGCCAAGGCGCTGTTCGAGATCGGCTCGCGTTACGCCGAGTCGCGCGGCGTTAAGGAAGACATGACGGCGGCGGCCAAATGGTATGAGAAAGCTGCCGAACTCGGTTTCGCACCGGCAGAATACCGCATCGGCAACTTCTACGAGAAGGGCATCGGCGTCGCACGCGACATCAAGAAAGCGAAGACCTGGTACCAGCTTGCCGCAGAGCAGGGCAATGCCAGCGCAATGCACAATCTTGCCGTGCTGTTTGCGATGGCGGCGGACGGCGTGACCGACAACGAATCGGCAGCACGCTGGTTCCAGGCGGCGGCGGATCTCGGCGTCAAGGACAGCCAGTTCAACCTCGGCATCCTCGCGGCGAAGGGTGTCGGCATGAAGCAGAATCTCGAGGAGAGCTATAAATGGTTCGCGCTCGTCGCCAAGACCGGCGACAAGGATGCAGCGGCCAAGCGCGACGAGATCGCCAAGGCGCTGAGGCCCGAGCAGTTGGAGCGTGCGCGGGCCGCGGCTGAACTGTGGAAAGCCAAGCCGCTCGATCCAGCCGCCAATTCGGCCGACATTCCTGAATCGTGGCAGGACGGCACACCGCAGACGACCGCCGGCATCGATATGAAGAAAGCGGTCCAGAACATCCAGCGCATTCTCAACAAGAACGGCTACGAGGCCGGCAATCCCGACGGCATGATGGGCCTGAAAACCAAGAACGCAATCATGGCCTTCCAGGCCGACAACGATATGAGGGCAACCGGCGCGATCGACGAAAAGCTGGTCAAGGCGCTGCTCGCGCGTAAATAACGGCGGATGCGTCGTTTCCGCGACGCCCTTGCCACAGATTTGCCTGTTAACTGATTGAGTTGTTTTTTGTTTCGGCGGCGCGGCGAAGTTTGACTTCACCGCCCGGCCGGCGCAAGAACGAAATAGCCTTTTGGCGCAAAATGCCCGCAACGGTTGCATTCGCCAGGAGGCAAACTGATCGAGACTGACGGGTGGGCATCTATCTCCCGATCGCGGAAATTTCCGTCAACATCTTCGTGCTGCTGGCCATGGGTGCGGCGGTGGGTTTCCTGTCGGGCATGTTCGGCGTGGGCGGCGGCTTTCTCATTACGCCGCTGCTGATCTTCTACAACATACCGCCGGCAATCGCGGTCGCCACCGGCGCCAACCAGGTCATCGCCTCCTCCTTCTCCGGCGCCCTGTCGCACATGAAGCGCGGCACGCTCGACTTCAAGCTTGGCGGCGTGCTTTTAGCCGGCGGTATCGTCGGCTCGACCGGTGGTATCTATGTCTTTGCGCTCCTGCGCCGGCTCGGCCAGCTCGACCTGTTTATCTCGCTGCTCTACGTCCTGCTGCTCGGCACTGTCGGCGGACTGATGCTCGTCGAGAGTGTCAATGCATTGCGCGCCACTCGCAGCGGCGCCGCACCGGTGTTGAAGAAATCCGGCCAGCACAATTGGATCCACCGCCTGCCGCTGAAGATGCGGTTCAGGGCCTCAAAGCTCTTCGTCAGCGTCATTCCGGTGCTTGGGCTGGGCGCGGCGATTGGCTTCCTGTCGTCGATCATGGGCGTCGGCGGCGGCTTCATCATGGTGCCGGCCCTGATCTACCTTTTGAAGGTGCCTACCAACGTGGTCATCGGCACCTCGCTGTTCCAGATCATCTTCACCTCGGCCTACACCACGCTGGTCCACGCCACCACCAACCAGACCGTCGACGTCATGCTCGCTTTCCTGTTGATGGCAGGCGGCGTAGCCGGCGCGCAATATGGCGCCAAGGCCGGTCAGCGGCTGCGAGGCGAGCAACTCAGGGCGCTGCTGGCGCTGCTGGTGCTGGCGGTCGCCATCCGGCTTGCCATCGATCTCTTCGTCACGCCACCCAACCTCTATTCGCTGTCCGGCGTGGGCCTGAGCTGATGGCTGGCTTAAGGACGCTCGCGGCCGCCGCCTTGCTGTCGCTGCTGCCGGCTGCGCCACCAGCGAAGGCGCAGGCGCCTCTGACCGAAAATATCCAGATCGGCCTTTCGACCGACAATGTCTCGATTACCGCCGGCTTTTCCGGCGCCGACCTGACCATCTTCGGCTCGTTGGAAAATGCGGATCCGCTTGTCGCGCGGCAAGGGCGCTACGACGTGATCGTCGTGCTGGAAGGCCCGGCCCGACCGGTCGTCGTGCGCCGCAAGGACCGGGTGCTCGGCGTCTGGGTCAATCTGGAGTCGGAGACCTTCAAAAACGTACCTGTCTCCTATTCGGTGGCGACGACCCGGCCGCTGCAGGACGTCACCGATCCGAACAGCTACAAGCAGCTGTCGCTTGGCGCCTCGAACCTCTATTTGCAGCCAGCCGACGCCGGCGACAGCCCGGCGACAATCGAGGAGTTCACCGCCGCGCTGCGCGAACGCAAGTCGGCGACCGGCCTCTACAGCGAGAATGTCGGCGGTGTGCAGTTCCTGTCGCAGAACCTGTTCCGCGCCACCGTCAGGCTCGCCCCAAACGTTCCGGTCGGCACCCATAAGGCCCGCGCCTTCCTGTTCAAGAGCGGCCTGTTCATCAAGGAAAGCTCCGCCCAGCTCGAAATCCGCAAGTCCGGTTTCGAACAGTCGATCTTCCGCGTCGCCCACGACTACTCGTTCCTCTACGGTGTCTTTGCCGTATCGTTGGCCATGCTGACAGGCTGGCTCGGAAGACTGGTCTTCAGGAAAGACTGAACTCTCGTAAAAGTGGTTTCCCTTTCCGAGGGTATGGGTTAGACCGCGACCCCCGGCCCGACCGGACACGAGCTGCTGCTCCCCAAATCAGAAATACAGGAACGCACGATGCGACCAGCATTCGCCGGGATCGACTTCGGCACTTCGAATTCCACTGTCAGCGTGGTCAGGAACGGGCAGCCGCGGCTGGTGGCGTTGGAAGACGGCCAGGTCACGCTGCCCAGTGCGGTGTTTTTCAATTTCGAGGACAACCGCACCTATTTCGGGCGACGCGCCCTTGCCAACTATACGGACAGTATCGAAGGCCGCCTGATGCGCTCGTTGAAGAGTGTGCTCGGCAGCTCGCTCGCCCACGAAAAGACGCGCATCAAGGCGCGTTCGATCGGCTTCATGGAGATTGTCGGCCTGTTCGTCGGCCATCTGAAAAAGAAGCTGGAAGAAGAGGCCCATGACGCGGTCGACAGCGTCGTGCTGGGACGGCCCGTGCAGTTCGTCGACGACGATGCCGAGGCTGACGCGAAGGCGGAGCACGAACTCGAAAATGCCGCTCGTGCCCACGGCTTCAAGCACATCGCCTTCCAGTTCGAACCGATTGCCGCGGCACTCGACTACGAACAAAAGGTGACGCGCGAGGAACTAGCGCTGATCGTCGACATGGGCGGCGGCACGTCCGACTTCTCAATCGTGCGCGTCTCGCCCGAGCGCGCCCGCTCGCTTGACCGCAAAGACGACATCCTGGCCAGCCGCGGCATCCACATCGGCGGCACCGACTTCGACCGGCTGTTGAGCATCGCCCATGTGATGCCGCAGCTCGGCTATCTCTCACTGACCAAGGATGGCAAACGTAATCTGCCGGCGAGCTACTTCATCGACCTGGCGACGTGGCAGCGCATCAACCTGGTCTATACCGCGAGGGCGATGACGCATCTGCGCCAGATCCGCTATGAGGCGGAGCGCGCAGACCTGGTCGACCGCTTCATCCACATCGTCGAGCATCGTTACGGCCACGCGCTGGCGGCGCTGGTCGAAAAGGCCAAGATCGAGCTGACGGACCGTTCGTCGGCCGATGTCGAGGTCGCGCTGCCAGAGGTGAGGTTCACGGCAGAAATCACGCGCAAGGGTCTCGAAGCCACCATAGCCAGAGACATTGAGCGTGTTGCGGCTACAGTCGAGCAGACCATCCGCGACGCACAGGTGAAGGCCTCGGACATCACCGCGTTGTTCTTGACCGGCGGATCGACCGCGATCCCGCTGGCCAGGCAGCGGATCCTGGCGCTGGTGCCGCAGGCGTCGGTAATCCAAGGCGATGTGTTCGGCTCGGTCGGGCTTGGGCTGGCGCTCGACGCGCAGCGGAAGTTCGGCTGATCGGCTTAAAGCGGCGCGAGTCTCTCAGCTTTGCCGCCAAGATGCGCCTTGAGCGCCATCTGGGCCAGGCTCGGCTGCCGGTCGCGATGCGTGATCATGGCAAATTCGCGCTTCGGCAGATCGACCGGCACAGAACGCAGGCTACCTTCGGCGACCGCGCGGGCGGCGACGAGTTCCGAGATGATGCTGGCGCCGGCGCCGGCCTCGACCGCCTGGCGAATAGCCTCATTACTCGGCAATACCAGGAATATCTGCAGGTCCGCGAACGAAATCCCGTCGCGTCGGGCAAGGTCCTCCAGCGCCTCGCGCGTGCCCGAACCGCCTTCGCGAATGATCCAGCGAAGCCCGCCAAGATCGGGATGTCCAGGCGAAACTTCCGCGATCTCAGGGTGCGAGCGCGCCACGACCAGCATCATGCGATCGATATCGACCTTGGCACGCCGCAAAATGTCGGATTCGGTGCGCCCCTCGACCAGGCCAAAATCGGCTGCGCCATCAAGTACATTGGTCTCGACCTGCCTGGTGTTGCCAATGCTCACGCTCAGCCTGACGGCAGGATAGGCTTCGTGGAAAGAGGCGAGCCGGCGCGGCAGCCAATAGCTGGCAATGGTCTGGCTGGCAGCGATCGAGAGACTGCCGGTGATCGTTTGCGAGACATGCTCCAGCACGTTGTGGGCGGCCGCAGCCCGCTCGAGGACCGCCTTGGCCTCGGGCAAGAATCGGCGTCCGGTTTCGGCGAGCTCGATGTTGCGGCCGACGCGGTTGAACAACTGGACGCCATGCTGCTGTTCGAGCGAGCGGATCGCGGCGGATGCGGCCGACTGTGAGATGCCCAGCAACTCGGCCGCTTTGGTCATGTGCGCCCGTTCGGCGACGGCGACGAAGATCCGCAACTGGTCCAGGGTCATTCCGACACTAAGAAGCAAATCCGATTGGAATTACAAGAGCAAGTTGTTAGACGGATCGGTCGCTTTGTTCTAAATTTTGGCTCGAAATTGGAAAAAAGTCGCGCCAGAGCAGTCGAGGGTAAAATTGGTGGGGCGGTTCAAATCCGTGTTTGCGCACTGGACCCGCAGCCTGCGGCGGCGGCTCTTGGGTGAACGCTATCGCCCGGAAGAGCATTACATGCGCGGCCCAGGCCCGAAGACGAGAGCCAAGTTCGCGGGGCGCAAGAGCATCACCGGATCATGACCAACAACCTGCTGCGCGGAGCTAATTCGGCACCATCACAACGGCCGCTTGCCGATACGCGAGCGCCCGCTGAACGCGACGGCGTCGATACTTCGCCTGATGTCTCCGACAGCATCGCCAAGACCACCTGCTATATGTGCGCCTGCCGCTGCGGCATCGACGTCCATATCAAAGATGGCAAGGTCCGCTACATCAACGGCAACAAGGATCATCCGGTCAATCGCGGCGTGCTGTGCGGCAAAGGCAGCGCCGGCATCATGCAGCATTACAGCCCGGCCCGGCTGACGAAACCATTGCTGCGCACCGGACTGCGCGGCTCGGGCGAGTTCCGCGAGATCGAGTGGGAGGAAGCTTTGTCGCTCGCGACAGAGCGGCTTTCGAACATCCGCCAGACCGATCCGAAGAAACTCGCCTTCTTCACCGGCCGCGACCAGTCGCAATCGCTGACCGGTTGGTGGGCGAGCCAGTTCGGCACGCCGAACTTCGCGGCCCATGGCGGTTTCTGCTCGGTGAACATGGCAGCCGGCGGCCTCTACACGATTGGCGGCTCGTTCTGGGAGTTCGGCGAGCCCGACTGGGACAACACCAAGTATTTCATGCTGTTCGGGGTTGCCGAAGACCATGATTCCAATCCGATCAAGATCGGCCTCGGCAAGCTCAAGGCGCGCGGCGCCAAGGTGGTTTCAATCAATCCCTGCCGCACCGGCTACAACGCGATTGCCGACGACTGGATCGGCATCCGGCCCGGCACCGACGGCCTGTTTGTGTTCGCCCTCATCCACGAATTGCTGAAGGCAGGGCGCGTCGATCTCGACTACCTCTTGCGCTACACCAACGCCCACATCCTGGTCATTCAGGAGCCTGGAGCCGCCGATGACGGGCTGTTCATGCGCGACGGCGACGGCAATCCGCTGGCTTGGGACAGGGTGGCGAAGACGCCTGTCGACGCCGGCGATACCGACGCAAAGCCCGCACTGACCGGCAGCGTTCTCGTCGACAGCCGCCGCTGCGTGCCGGTCTTCCAACTCGTCGCCGACCGCTATCTGGACGAGTGCTATTCACCCGACGCCGTCGCTGACCGGTGCGGCATCTCCGCCGACACGATCCGACGCATTGCTGCAGAACTCGCTCATGTCGCCTTCGAACAGCAAATCGAACTGCCGGTGGCCTGGACGGACTGGGCCGGCCGCCGGCACAAGACCATCAAGGGTCGGCCGATGTCGATGCATGCGATGCGCGGCATCTCGGCCCATTCGAACGGGTTTCACACTTGCCGCGCCATTCATCTGCTTCAGGTGCTTCTCGGCACGGTGGACGTGCCGGGCGGCTTCCGCTTCAAACCGCCTTATCCGCGGTCCGCGCCGCCGGGTCCAAAGCCCGCCGGCAAGAATGTGAAGCCGATGACACCGCTCGAAGGCATGCCGCTCGGCTTCGTCTGCGGACCTGAGGACCTGCTGATCGATGAAGGCAGCAGGCCTGTTCGTATCGACAAGGCATACTCCTGGGACGCGCCGCTGGCCGCTCATGGGCTCATGCACACGGTCATCCGTAACGCCTGGGCAGGCGATCCCTACAAGATCGACACTCTGTTCATGTACATGTCCAACATGGCCTGGAACTCGTCGATGAATACGGTCGAGACGATGGCGATGCTGACCGATATCGATGCGGCGGGCGAGTACAAGATCCCGTTCATCATCTATTCCGACGCTTATTATTCCGAGACCGTGCCCTTTGCCGATCTGGTGCTGCCGGACACGACCTATCTCGAGCGTCATGACTGTATCAGTCTGCTCGACCGGCCGATCAGCCACGCCGACGGTCCGGGCGACGCCATCCGCCATCCCGTCGTCGAGCCGGACCGCGACGTCAGGCCGTTCCAGACGGTGCTGATCGAACTCGGCGCGCGGCTCGGTCTGCCCGGTTTCGTCGATGACGACGGCTCCGCCAAATACCGCGACTATGCCGACTACATCGTCAATCACGAGCGTACGCCAGGTGTCGGTCCACTCGCCGGCTGGCGCGGCAAGGACGGGACCCTGGTCGGCAAGGGCGACGTCAATCCCGACCAGTTGCAGCGCTACATCGACAATGGCGGCTTCTGGCACCAGGATTTCGCCGCCGATCAGCGCTACTACAAGATGGCAAACCGCTCCTATCTCGACTTCGCCGAGAGCATGGGCTTCATCCCGAAAGCCGAGCCGATCGTGTTCCAACTCTATTCCGAGCCGATGCAGCGCTTCCGCCTGGCGGCGCGCGGCCATGGCCGGGTGCTGCCGCCGGAAGCCGAGCGTAGCCGCATCGAGACCTATATGGATCCGCTGCCGTTCTGGTATGCGCCCTTCGAAGAGACTGCGGTTGACAGCCAAGCCTATCCGCTGCACGCGCTGACGCAGCGGCCAATGCACATGTATCATTCCTGGGGCTCGCAGAATGCCTGGCTAAGGCAGATCACCAGCCAGAACCGGCTGTTCGTGCATCACCGGACCGCCGCCAGCCTCGGGCTTGTCGATAACGACTGGGTGTGGATCGAGAGCATCAACGGCAAGGTCAAAGGACAGATCAAGCTGGTCGACGGCGTCAACGCCGATACGGTGTGGACGTGGAATGCGATCGGCAAGCGTCGCGGCAGCTGGGGGCTCAAGGATGGCGCGGCCGAATCCAATCGCGGCTTCCTGCTCAACCACATCATCGGCGACCAGACCTCCGCCGATGCCAGCGGCAAACGCTATTCGAATTCCGATCCGGTGACCGGCCAGGCGGCGTGGTTCGACCTGCGCGTGCGCATCGTCAAATGCGCGGCCGAGGAAGGCGGCTTCACCGAGCCGCAGTTCGAGCGGTTCCGGCAGCCGCCGCATTTCGAACCCTCGCCTGACAAGCTCACTTTCGGCGCAGAGTTCCGCCGGGAAAGAGAAGCTGCCAGACCATGACCTGCCTTCCCGCCCAAACCGACAAGAAGCTCGGCCTGGTCATCGATCTCGACACCTGTGTCGGCTGTCAGGCCTGCGTCACCGCCTGCAAGGAATGGAACACCGGCGGCCACATGGCGCCGCTGACCGACATCGATCCGTATGGCGGCGACGCCGACGGGGTCTGGTTCAACCGCGTGCACAGCTATGAGCACATGACTGAGATGGGTGGGCGCACGGTCAATTTCCCGCGCTCCTGTCTGCATTGCGAGACACCGGCCTGTGTCACCGTATGTCCGACCGGCGCCTCCTACAAACGGGCCTCGGACGGCATTGTGCTGGTCGACGAGGACAAGTGCATTGGCTGCAAATTGTGCAGCTGGGCCTGCCCCTATGGCGCGCGCGAGTTCGACACCGATGTCGGCGTGATGAAGAAATGCACGCTGTGCGTCGACCGTATCTACAACAACAATCTGGCGGAAGAAGATCGCGTTCCGGCCTGCGTCGCTGCTTGCCCGACCAGCGCGCGGCATTTCGGCGATCTGGGCGATCCGGCATCGGCTATCTCGCAACTGGTGGCCGAGCGCGGCGGTGTCGATCTGATGCCGGAAATGGGCTATAAGCCGACCAACAAATATCTGCCGCCACGTGCCCACACCACCCGCGCCGCATCGGTGCCGGCGCCGGCGCTTGAAGCGGTGCGGGCCGAAGGCGGCTTCCTCGGCTGGGTCGACCGCATGCTTTCGAACTAACCCGCGTCTCATGCATCCAGCATTCTCCGTCGTCTTTTTCACCACCGCCACGGGCGCCGGTTACGGCCTGCTCGCACTACTTGGCGTGCTCGCCGGACAGGGCTTTATCCCGCCCGATTTCTGGCTTGGCCTCACCGGCATGGGGCTGGCGCTTGGCCTGATCTCGGCAGGCCTGCTGTCGTCGGCCGGCCATCTCGGCCGTCCCGAACGCGCCTGGCGTGCCTTCTCGCAATGGCGAAGCTCCTGGCTGTCACGCGAAGGCGTTGCGTCGGTTGCGACCTTCATGCCGGCGGGACTGTTCGGTATTGGCTGGGTGGTCCTCGGCCGTACGAGCGGCTGGGTGGCTGTCGCCGGGCTGCTCGCTGCCATCGGCGCGGTCGCAACCGTCTGCACCACCGGCATGATCTACGCGTCGTTGAAGCCTATCGCCCAATGGCACAGCCGCTTCACCCTGCCCGGCTATCTGATCTTTTCGGCAATGACCGGCTGCGTGCTGCTCAATGCGCTGCTGCAGGGTTTTGCCGTCGGCTCGAATACGCTTCTCGCGGCTGCCCTATTGCTGACCGTGCTCGGCTGGGGCTGGAAGCTGGCGACCTGGCGGTACAACGACCGGCTGGAAATCCCGACCACAGCCAACACGGCGACGGGTCTGGCCGGCGGCACGGTGCGGTCGATGGAATGGCCGCATACCGAGGAAAACTACTTGCTCAAGGAGATGGGCTTCCGCATCGCGCGCAAGCACAGCGTGCGGCTACGCCAGATCACGCAGGTGCTGGCCTTTGCTTTGCCTGCGTTGCTGTTGGTGGCGGCGTTCGCCCTGCCGTGGCCCTATGCGGCGGTTTCGTCGATGCTCGCCGCGATCGCCCAACTCGCCGGCATGCTGGTCGAGCGCTGGCTGTTCTTCGCCGAGGCCAAGCACACCGTCACTTTGTACTACGGCAGGTAGGTTCAGCCCGGCCTGAGCATCGCGTGGGAAATCGCGAAGATGCGTTCGGTGCCAAGCATGTAGGCCATCAGCGTTTCACGGCGGAACAGCCCGGCATAGGCGCGATCAAGCAGATTGAGCGAGCCGGTATAGGCGCCGAAGGCCGGCATGATCATGCGGCCGCCATCGCCGGCAAAGCAGCGCCGCCGCACCGAGCGGCCTTGCTGCACGATGCGGGCGCAAGGATGCAGATGGCCTGATATCTCGCCCTCCACCCTTACCGCCGAAGGCTCGTGCCGGAAGAGCAGAGAGCCGATGGCCAATTCGCGCACGGTCTCGCCGGGCAGGTCGGCCGGTGCTTCAGGATCATGATTGCCGGTGACCCAGAACCAGTCGCGCCCAACCATCAGGCCTTCCAGCCTTTCGCGAAAGCTTGCGTGCATGCGCGCAGCGCCGCCGCCATCGTGAAAACTGTCGCCCAGGCTGATGACGATCGAAGGTTGGTAGTCGGCGATTACCGCTTGCAAGCGGAGTAACGTGGCTCCGGTGTCGTAAGGGGGAACCAGCGTGCCGCGCCTGGCCAGCGAGGAGCCTTTTTCCAGATGCAGGTCGGACACGGCCAGAAGCCGGAATTCGGGAAAGTAGAGCACGCCGCGGCGGTCGCAGACCGCGCGTTCGCCGGCGATATCGACAGAACCCACCTCCGCCAGAGGTGCAGCCATGGCCAGCGCGACAGTCATTTCGTCCCCATGGCCTCCTCGACCAGCGTGGCTGCATCCATCAGCAGCGTGTCATCGGCCTCGCCGTGCACAGGCATTTTGCCGATCTCGAGCATGATCGGCACGGCGAGCGGCGATATCTGCTCGAGGTTCTTATGCATGATTCGGCCCTGGACGCGCGAGAGCATCTCGGCAAGTCTGCTGACATCCAGCAGACCGGTCGCGGCGTCGGCACGCGTCGCCTGCAGCAGGATATGGTCAGGCTCATGGCTGCGCAGCACGTCGTAGATGAGATCCGTCGACACGGTCACCTGGCGGCCGCTCTTCTCTTGGCCCGGGTGGCGTTTCTCGATTAATCCCGAGATCAGCGCGCAATTGCGAAAGGTGCGCTTCAACAACCAACTGCCGGCGAGCCAAGCTTCGAGGTCGTCGCCCAGCATGTCCTCATCGAAGAGCGCTGCCAGCGACGGTTTCTTCGCCCTGAACATCCGGCCCATATCGGCAAGCGACCATATGGCAAGCGCATAGTCTGTGGCGACGAAGCCGAGCGGCTTGGCTCCCGCCCTGTCGAGGCGGCGGGTGAGCAGCATGCCGAGCGTCTGGTGCGCCAGCCTGCCCTCGAACGGATAGGCCACCAGATAGTAGCGGTTGCCGCGCGGAAAAGTCTCGATCAGCAGATCGTCGCGTTTCGGCAGCACCGACTTGTCGGCCTGGAAACGAAGCCAGTCGGCGACCTGCTCCGGCAGCTTCTTCCAGCGCTGCGGATCGTCCAGCATGGCGCGGACCTGTTCGGCCAGGTACGTCGAAAGCGGGAATTTGCCACCGCCGTAATACGGGACCTTGGCGTCGCTGCCGGGTGCATTCGAGACAAAGCACTCATTCTCGCGGATACCTTCGAAGCGCAGCACCTTGCCGGCGAACATGAAGGTGTCGCCATGCGTCAGCGTTTCGAGGAACGCCTCCTCGATCTTGCCCAGAACCCGGCCGCCACGCGAAGCCGCGCCTCTGCTGCCGGCCTGGACGTAGCGGACGTTGAGCGCCGGCACTTCGATGATGGTGCCGACATTGAGCCGGTATTGCTGGGCGACGCGAGGATTTGAGACCCGCCACAGCCCGTCCTTGTTCAACCGGATGCGGGCATAGCGCTCGTAGTTCTTCAGCGCATAGCCGCCAGTGGCGACGAAATCGATGACGCGATCGAATGTCGGCCGATCGAGATTGGCGTAGGGTGCTGCCGTCCGCACTTCCCCAAACAGCGCATCGGCATGGAACGGCGCACCGCAGGCACAGCCCAGCACGTGCTGCGCCAGCACGTCGAGCCCGCCATTGACCAGCGGCGGCGTATCCTGGGCACCGAGATAATTGGCATCGAGCGCCGCCCTGCATTCCAGCACCTCGAAGCGGTTGGCCGGAATCAGGATCGCCTTGGACGGCTCGTCCATACGGTGGTTGGCGCGGCCGATGCGCTGCGCCAGCCGGCTGGCACCTTTCGGCGCGCCGACATGGACGACCAGGTCGACATCGCCCCAGTCGATGCCGAGGTCGAGCGTCGAGGTGGCGACGATCGCACGCAAGGCATTCTCGCCCATCGCCTTTTCGACGCGCCGGCGCTGGGCGACATCGAGCGAACCGTGATGCAGCGCGATCGGCAAGGTGTCCTCGTTGACCCGCCACAACTCCTGGAACAGCAGCTCCGCCTGGCTGCGTGTGTTGACGAACAGCAGGGTTGTCTTGTGGCGCTTGATCTCGTTGTAGATCTCCGGCGTTGCATAGCGGGCCGAATGTCCCGCCCACGGCACGCGCTCCTCCGAATCGAGAATGGAGATGTCGGGCTTGGCGCCGCCGGTGACGACGATCAGGTCGGCCATCGGCCCTGGTGGATTCTGGCTGACCAGCCACCGCCGCAATTCGTCGGGCTCGGCGACCGTCGCCGACAGGCCTATCGTCTGGAGGGCCGGCACAAACGAGCGCAGCCGGGCCAGCCCGAGCGACAGGAGATGCCCGCGCTTCGAGGTCACCAGCGAATGCAATTCGTCGAGCACGACATAGCGCAGGTCCTCGAAGAAGCGCCTGGCATCGGGCGCGGCAATCAGCAGGGCCAATTGCTCGGGCGTGGTCAGGAGAATGTCGGGCGGCGCCAGCTTCTGCCGCTGGCGCTTGTGTGCGGGCGTGTCACCGGTGCGCGTCTCGACGGTGACCGGCAGCCCGATTTCTGCGACGGGTTTGCCGAGATTGCGCTCGATGTCGACGGCCAGCGCCTTCAGCGGCGAGATGTAGAGTGTATGGATGCCTCGATGCGCCTGCCCCGGCCTTATCCTCGGTCGGCCGGCCAGTTCGGTCAGCGATGGCAAGAACCCGGCCAGCGTCTTGCCGGCGCCGGTCGGGGCGATCAGCAATACCGACTGCCCGTCCTGGGCTTTGGCCAGCAAATCGATCTGGTGAGCGCGCGGCGACCAGCCCTTTTCCGCAAACCATTTGACGAATGGCTCGGGCAGGACGACGGCGGCATTCTGTTGGGCAAGGCGCGGCTGCTCTGTCACGTGCCAGAGGTAGCGCGGCGACGCGCAATCGCCAAGCAGAATCAGAACAAAAGGTGATCGATTCGCGTTATGGCCGGCGAAACCCGGTCGGGCCGCCATAGAGATAACCGATACGGGCGACCGCCTCCCTCATTCCTTCGCGCGACACCAGCATGGTGTGGCCGTTGGCGTGGATCATGGTCTCCGGATCCGTCATGATCGCGACGTGGCCTTTCCAGAAGACCAGGTCGCCGCGCCGCAACCCGGCAAAATCCGGCCCGGGATCGAGCGGTTCGCCGACGGTCGCCGCCTGCATGTCGGTGTCGCGCAGCACTTGCCTGCCAGCCATGTGCATTGCAAGTTGCACGAGACCGGAACAATCGATGCCGAATCCGGAGACGCCACCCCACAGGTAGGGCGTGCCGAGAAACGACTCGGCGACCGCGACGTAGTCGGGGGCAAACTCGGCGACAGGCCTGAGATGACCCGAGATGACCGCCTGGCCGGACGGCAGCAGAGCATAATGCGTGCCGCGCGTTTCCGCTGAGCCCGTCACCGCCACCAATGACCCCATCGAGAGCTCCCCGCTCACCGGGAACCGCAAATCCGGTCCCGGATACAGGAAAGTGCGCGGCACCGAGACAACATGCGTGGCCGCATGATCCCGACCGCCCAGCACAGTGTCGGCGACATAGCCGACGTAGCCGTCGCGCTCGGCCTGTATCCAGGCCCAGCCCCCAACGTCCTCGAAGACGAGGACGTCTTCGCCGAACAGAAGCTGGGTATCGACGCCGGCGTCCGGCCGCGGCGCCCTGCGGATGTCAGCGACGGAGGCTGATATGCGAGCCGGCCGGCCGGCGACGAAACGGTCGGCGGAAACCTCGCCTTTCAGCCTGGCGTCGGCGAGATCGGAGCGGAAGGCATGGAGGCGGGCATCCCTGGCGGTCAAATCGGCAACTCGTTCAAATGGGCAACTCTTGGGCTCTGGCAATGATAACATCGCCAAAGCGCTCGACAAAGAGCGCGCCTTCTACTGTGCGCCTGACCAGCACGTTGCGCTTGTCGAGCTCGTCGCGGTGGCGCGACACCAGTTTCAGCGCCCCCATCGTATCGAGCGCACGGGTGATCACCGGCTTGGTGACGTTGAGGCGGGCGGCTAACCCCCGCACCGTGTGTGGCGGTGGATCGAGATAGATGGTGAACAGGATCGCCGTCTGGCGCATGGTGAGATCGGGCGCGTCGTCACGCACCTCGGATAACACCACCTGTTGCCATAGTCGCAAGGCCTGGCTTGGACGCATGATAATCGACATCCGTCCAGCATGACTGAAAATTGTTTCGGTTCCGTTTCAGTCAATACCTTCGTCGGCTATGCCCGAGAATCAACCGTAGCGGTTCGAAATGGCCTGCTCCAGCGCCCGGATGCCTTGCGCTTCGCCACCGGCAAGACCGTGCGGGCGGTCGGACGGGTTCCAGGCGTAGATGTCGACATGCGCCCAGCCGGCGGTCTTTTCCACGAAGCGCTTCAGGAAAAGCGCCGCGGTGATCGAGCCGGCGAAACCGTCTGACGTGACATTGTTGATGTCGGCCACCTTCGACGCCAGCTTGGCGTCATAGGGCTTCCACAACGGCATGCGCCATAACGGATCCTCGACCGCAACGGAGGCGTCCGCCAGCTCGGATGCAAGCGCCTCGTCACCGGTGTAGAACGGCGGCAGGTCGGGACCGAGCGCAACACGGGCAGCGCCTGTCAGCGTCGCCATATCGACCAGCATCTGCGGCTCTTCGTCATCGGCCAAGGCCAAGGCATCGGCGAGTACCAGCCGTCCTTCGGCGTCGGTGTTGCCGATTTCGACGGTGATGCCCTTGCGGCTCACCAGCACGTCGCCTGGCCGGAAGGCGTTGCCGGCTATCGAATTCTCGACAGCCGGGATGAGCACGCGTAGCCGGACCTTCAGCCCGGTGGCCATAATCATGGAAGCGAGGCCCAGCACGTTGGCAGCGCCGCCCATGTCCTTCTTCATCAAAAGCATGCCCGAGGACGGCTTGATGTCGAGACCGCCTGTATCGAAGCAGACGCCCTTGCCGACCAGCGTTATCCTGGGGGCATTGTTCGGCCCCCAAATCATGTCGATCAGGCGCGGCGCGTCGGCAGATGCCCGACCGACGGCGTGGATCATCGGAAAGTTGGCGGTAAGAAGATCGTCGCCTTTGGTCACCGATATTTCGGCCTTGTGCGTCGCGGCCAAGGTCCGGGCGGCTTTTTCCAGCTGGCCGGGGCCCATATCGCTGGTCGGCGTGTTGACCAGATCGCGCGCCAGGAAAATGCCATTGGCGATGCGGCGGATGCGGGCAGCGTCGGTGCCTGCCGGCAGCGCGAAGCGAAGGCTCTTGCCTGGCTTCTTGCCGTAGCGGGTGAAGACATAGCCGCCGAGCGCCACGGCGAGTGCCGTAAGCTCCGGCTTGGCGGGTGCCGACGCAAAACGCCAGTCGCCCGCGGGCAAGGCTCTCGCCAGTGCGCCGACGGCCAGTGCGCCCTCGTCATCACCGGTGCCGAACAGGGCTCCGGCAATCGCGCCGTTGTCGCCAGGCACGATCAGCGTCCTGCCAGCTTCGCCGGAGAAGCCGTTGGCCTTGGCCCAGGCGACCGAGGATGGCGCAAGGCCCGCTGCCGCCAGAGCATCCTTCGCCACCAGATGGACCGGCAGCGCATTGCTCAATTCTTTCTCGACGAGTTCGACAGGCATTCGCTGGTCTCCGGGTTTTCCGAGTCGGCGTTTCTTAACTCTCCGTTAGGGTTAACAGAATATTTCTGCGGGAGGGAAGATGACCACGCAAATGGTCACGCGATGAACGGAGCCTTGGTGCCGATGCTGACCAACCGCAGGATGAACGCCAGCGCAAACAGGCTGATCAGCACGGCGTTGATGATGGCGCTTGCCGCAGGCGTCGCTGGCTGCGGAACCAGCAAATTGACGACTGGTTCGATTTCTCGTCCAAGCGGCAGGCCGCTGGAAACAATGTCGGCGGGCGAACTGCACAACGCTACGATGGCGCTCGGCCAGTCCTATGCGAAAAACCCCAGCGACAAGCGCATCGCCACAAATTATGCCGCGGCGCTGCAGATGGACGGCGACGCAGACCAATCGCTTGCGGTGATGCGCAAGCTGGCGATCGCCTTGCCGAAGGACCGCGACGTGCTCGCCGCCTATGGCAAGGCACTTGCCGCCAACGGACAGTTCGAACCGGCTCTCGATGCCGTGCGCCGCGCGCAGACCCCTGAATATCCTGATTGGAAACTGGTGTCGGCGGAAGCTGCTATTCTCGACCAGCTGGGCCAGAAGGATGAGGCGCGCCAAGGCTATCGCAAGGCGCTTGACCTCAGGCCGAACGAACCGTCGATCCTTTCCAATCTCGGCATGTCGTACGTGCTGGAAGGCGATTTGCGCACGGCCGAAACCTATATGCGCTCGGCCGCCCAGCAGCCGAATGCAGATAGCCGCGTTCGCCAGAACCTGGCGCTGGTCGTCGGTCTGCAAGGCCGTTTCGACGAGGCCGAGAAGATCGCCTCGCAAGAGCTGTCGCCGGATCAGGCGCAGGCTAACGTCGCTTACCTTCGCCAGATGCTGGCGCAGCAGAATGCCTGGAGCCAGCTCAAGGACCAGGACAAGGCAAAGCCTGCCACCAACTGACCGCTTCGACCGCCGAACCGGCGCGCGAATTCCGCAACATGTCTAACGCAAAGAGCCGCGCTGCACCGGCAGCGTGGCTGAATCGTATCAGCGTTTCTGGCAACGCCGCTGGTGCTACTCGCTGCTGGATTTCGGCTGGTCGCCGAAGATGCCGCGCTGGCTCACCTGGATGCCGGCGGGACCAAGAATGATGGCGAACAGTACCGGCAGGAAGAACAGGATCATCGGCACGGTGAGCTTCGGCGGCAGCGCGGCCGCCTTCTTCTCGGCGGCATTCATGCGCATGTCGCGGCTCTCACTGGCAAGCACCCGCAACGCATGCGCCACGGGCGTGCCGTAGCGCTCGGCCTGAACCAGCGCCTGGGACACCGACCTGACGGATTCCAGGCCAGTTCGGCTTGCAAGGTTCTCGTAGGCTTGCTTGCGCTCCTGCAGATAGGAAAGCTCGGCGTTGGTCAGGATGAATTCTTCCGCCAATGCCACAGATTGCGCGCCGATCTCATCGGCGACCTTGCGAAGCGCCGCTTCCACCGACATGCCGGACTCGACGCATATCAGCATCAGGTCGAGCGCGTCCGGCCACGCCATCTGAATCGACTGCTTGCGCTTGGTAGCGCGGTTGTTGACGTAGAGCACCGGCGCGTAGAACCCCGCATAGGCAACCACGATGCACACGAACAGCTTCACGAAAAACGGCTGCTCGGGCAATCCGCCGAGCACGAACAGATACATCGCCGCCAATGCAAAGCCGATGAAGGGCAGGACGAGACGGAAGAAAAGGAAGCGCGTCAGCGGATTTTGCCCGCGAAAACCCGCCACTTTCAATTTCTGCAAGGTACCTTCATCCGCCAGCGCACGCCTGAGATCCAGGCGATCGACAATATTGCGCATGCCGACCGACTGTTCTTCGCGCAGGCCCTTGCGGCGGCGGTCGGCTTCGATTGCCAGCCGCGCCCGCTGCTTGGCGCGCAGCTCATCGCGCTCCAGCGCCACGGATTTCATGCGCGCCTTGAGCTGGTTCCCGCCAAAGGCGGGCAGCAGCGTGAAGACGGTCGCAAACACCGCTATTCCGACCAGCAGTGCGATCAGCAGGGACGGATCGGTGAGAGTTCTGACGACGTGATCGGTCATACGCGAGTCCTAGACTTCGAAATTCATCATCTTGCGCATTACCAGGACGCCTATCGACATCCACACGCCGGAACAACCGAGGATCAGATTGCCGGTGCTGGTGGTGAATAGGGGCATGATGTAGTTCGGGCTCGTCAAATAGACGAGACAGGCGACGACGAAAGGCAACGCGCCGATAATCACGGCGGATGCCTTGGCTTCCATGGACAACGCCTGGACCTTGGCTTTCATTTTCTTGCGATCGCGAAGCACGCGCGAAAGATTGCCCAGCGCTTCGGAAAGATTGCCCCCGGCCTGAGACTGGATCTGGATGACGATGCCGAAGAAGCTCGCCTCGGTGCACGGCATCGTTTCTGGCATGCGCATGGCCGCGTCGGGGATCGACAAACCCATTTGCTGCGAATCGACGATGCGGCGGAACTCGGTCTTGACCGGCTCCGGGGATTCGTTGGCGATCAGGCGCACGGCATCGTTCAGCGGCAGGCCGGATTTTACCGCACGCACAATGATATCGAGCGCGTTCGGAAATTCGTTGAGGAACGCCTTGACGCGCCGCCCGCGGCGAAACGAGACGAACCAGCGTGGCAGACCCAAGACGCCGACCAGCAGCGCAGCCGGCAAGACCAGCAGCGGTGCGCCGATGAAATATATAAGAGCCGTCAAGACGACGCCGCAGGCCGCCGAGTAGACATAAAAGCGCTCGAGCGAGATCTTCATGCCGGACTGACGGATTTGGATCTTCAACGGTGGTTTTTTGACCAGGCTCTGATTGGACTTTTGCTTTTGATCGAGATCCTTCAGCGAATCCTGGACGGACTTGCGACGCTTGGCCGCTTCCGCGACGCGATCGCGCGAAGCCTTGACGACGGAACGATCCGTCTCGGCAGTCTTGATCGATTCAAGCCGCTTGCCGACCTGCTTCTCGGTGCTGATCCGGTTGAACAGGAAAGCATAGGCCACAGCGCCGGCGCTGAAGCCGGCGAGCACGACGAATGCCAATACGGTGCCGTCAATTCCGAACATCGATCCTGGCCCCCACGTTTCCGGACGGATCAGTCAGCGCGCTTCTCCATTGCCTCTAGCGCAACGGCGAGGCGCTGCTCCTCACCGTAGTAGCGGGCGCGCTCCCAGAAATGCGGACGACCGATGCCGGTCGACACGTGCTCGCCCAGCAGCCTGCCGTTCGCGTCCTCGCCCTTGATGTTATAAAGAACGATGTCCTGGGTGATGATGACGTCGCCCTCCATGCCGATCACCTCGGTGATATGGGTGATGCGCCGCGATCCGTCGCGCAGGCGTGCAGCCTGTATGATCACGTCGACGGAACCGACGATGATTTCGCGCACGGTTTTTTGCGGCAGCGTGTAGCCGCCCATGGCGATCATCGACTCTATGCGGTTGAGGCATTCGCGCGGGCTGTTCGAGTGGATCGTTCCCATCGAGCCGTCATGGCCAGTGTTCATCGCCTGCAGCAGGTCGAACACTTCGGGTCCGCGCACTTCGCCGACGATAATGCGTTCGGGCCGCATGCGCAGACAGTTCTTGACCAGGTCGCGCATGGTCACTTCGCCCTCGCCTTCGAGGTTGGGCGGGCGGGTTTCGAGACGCACCACATGCGGCTGCTGCAATTGCAGCTCAGCCGAGTCCTCGCAGGTGATGACGCGTTCCTCGCGGTCGATATAGTTGGTCAGGCAATTGAGCAGCGTCGTCTTGCCCGAGCCGGTACCGCCCGAGATGACGATGTTGCAACGGACACGGCCGATGATCTTGAGAATCTCGGCCCCTTGCGGCGAAATCGAGCCGAACTTGACCAACTGGTCGAGCGTCAGCTTGTCCTTCTTGAACTTGCGGATGGTAAGTGCGGTGCCGTCAATGGCCAGGGGCGGTGCGATGACGTTGACACGCGAGCCATCAGGAAGACGCGCATCGCAGATCGGGCTTGATTCATCGACGCGGCGGCCGACCTGGCTGACGATACGCTGGCAGATGTTGAGGAGCTGCTGGTTGTCGCGGAACCGGATGCCGGTCTGCTCGACCTTGCCATTGACTTCGATGTAGACGTTCTTGGAGCCGTTGACCATGATGTCGGCAATATCGTCGCGCGCAAGCAGTGGCTCCAGCGGCCCGTAGCCCAAAACGTCGTTGCAGATGTCCTCGAGAAGCTCTTCCTGCTCGGCGATGGACATCGCGAAATTCTTGATCGCGATGATGTCGTTGACGATGTCGCGGATTTCCTCGCGCGCGCTTTCGGGATCGAGCTTGGCCAGCTGCGACAGGTCGATCGTGTCGATCAATGCGGCGAAGACCTGGCTTTTGGTGTCGTAGTAGGTTTCGCTCTTTTGGCGCTGGATAGTTTTCGGCTCCGGCGCCAATGGCGGCGGCTCGACTGCACGGCGAACCTGAGCAGCAGGCGCGCCGGATGGCGGCAGCGTGGCGGGTCTGGCACCTATAGCCGCTTCCATAGGGTTCGCGGCAGCCGGCGCAGCAGCTGCGGGTGCGGGCTGACGGAATTCCGGGATAGTCCGGTTGCCGTCGTCGCTGCCTCTTTTACCAAACATGATCGCTTACCAATTCCACCGCTGAGGCATCACTTCTTGTTGCGCGAAAGCTTGCCTATCAGGTTGCCGAGGCCAGCCTTTTTCTTCACCTTGATTTCGCTGCGCCCTGTCAGCACATGGGCGATGTCGTTGATCGTGGCGACGACCGGACTCTTTGCATCCATTTCACCGAGCATACGTCCGTTATTGGCAGCATTTCCGAACAAAAGCGGCTCGAAGGGGATGACCGACATCGGCGAAAGGCCGAGGGATTCGGAGAAGTCGGACGGCGTAATCTCGGGACGTTTCGGCACACCGGCCTGGTTGATCACAAGCTTTGGCGCAGGATCGTTCGGACGAAGCCGCTTCAGCATGTCGACCAGGTTCTTCGTGTTGCGCAGATTGGCCAGTTCGGGCGTCGCCGTGATGACGATCTCATCGGCCTTGACCAGCGTGTTCTTGGTCCAGCCGGCCCACAAGTGGGGAACATCGAGCACGAGGAGCGGCGCGCTACGCTGGGCTATGTCGATAAGCTGGGTGAAAGCGTCGGGATCGAAATCGTAGACCCGCTCCAGGGTCGAAGGGGCCGCAAGTAGCGACAGGTGCTCGGCGCATTGGGCGAGCAGTCGGTCGAGATAGACCTCGTCGACGCGTTCCGGCGAGAAGACCGCCTCGGCAATGCCTTGGGCCGGGTCCTGGTCGAAGTTGATATTGGCCGTTCCGAAGGCGAGGTCGAGATCGGCGACAACCACTTCGGATTTGAAAAGGGACGACATGGCCCAGGCCACATTATGGGCTATGGTCGAGGAGCCGACGCCGCCCTTGGCGCCGATGAACGCAATCGAGCGGCCGATCGGCTCAGCTTCCGGATCAACGAAGATCGAAGACACCACGCTGACGATGTCGGCCATCGATACGGGCGCGATGACATATTCGGAGATGCCCGAACGAATGAGTTCGCGATACAGGCCGACATCGTTGTAGTGGCCGACAACCACCACCTTGGAGGTCGGGTCACAATGCTCGGAGAGCTGGGCGAGTTGTTCCAGCAACAGCTTCGGCTCGCTGCGGGATTCAAGCAGGATCAGGTTCGGTGTCGGCGCCGACTGATAGAATTCGATAGCGGTGGGGATGCCCCCCATATGCACCTTCAGATGGGCCTTGGCCATGCGGCGATCCTCGCCGGCGCGCTCGACCGGATTGGCTACGCCTTCGGTCTCGCAAAATGCCTGGATCGAAATGCGCGGGATCGGCCGCAACGCCTGCATCGCGGCAATATCCTGCTCCGAGGTTTCGCCGCCCGGTACCTCTGTGTCATAGGCAAGATTGCTCATTGTCATCACTTTCCGTGACTTGCGCGGCTTAGAGTTTGTTGAGCCTCGACACTCGTTAATAATCGACTTCCGAATTGCCGAGGAATTCGTCCGAAATACCCCTGTCACGATAGACGTCGATCACCGCGCCGCGATTTTCCGCGTCGATCGGCGACGGTTTGCGTGGCCCGATCAGATCGGACGGATTGGCCATCTGGGCAGCCAGGTTGTTCTGATACGAACAGCCGAAATTGGCATAGTGCTTGTTTTCCGAAGTCTGCAGCAGGTCTTCGGGCCAGCGCCCGCATTTATCCGTCTGAGCCTTCACCGAGACGTAGGCAACGCGGACCGGTGCGGACGCTTCGGCTGAAACAGACTGATAGGACCGCATGGCGATCCGCTTCCGGCTGATGCCGCTGGCTATGGCGAGCCTGGCGAAATCGCGGCCGGCCGCGGCCGCTGCGATTTCGTTAGCTGAGCCGCTCGGAATCTCGATCGTCAGCACCGGAGCCGCGCTCCTGTCGTATCCGTTGAGAAAGCCCAGGAGCGTGTCACGCTGGGATCTGGTCATGCCACGGTCGCCGGCGCCGACCGGAAGGTCGATCTTCTGGACCTTCTCGGCGATGACGATAGGATGCGTGGTGCGATAGTCGTCCGGTATGGCACCGACCGTGACGCTGTCGCGATTGGCGCAGCCGGCCAGTGATGCCGCTACCGCGATCGCTATGATCGGAACGGCCGGCCGCCAGATCCGCGAATGAACGGACTGTATCGCGGTGACCGCCCTTGCCTTCGATACTGCCTGAGACATGTCGACTTCCCCGCTTACTTGTAGATAAAGCCGACAACGCCGTGATAGCGGCCGTTGGGCTTGTCGGTCTGCATGGTGCCGTAGACGCGGTTGACGCGGCCAAGGAACATGCCGGCGCCATCGCTGGCTGCGTTGAAATTGTCATCCGGCTTGGCAAGATCGTTGCGCGCCACCGGCTTCACCAGATAGGGCGTGATGATGATGACGAGTTCGGTCTCGTTGCGGACGAAATCCCTGCTGCGGAACAGCGTGCCTAGCACCGGTATTTTGGTCAGGCCGGGCAGCCCGGCAACCGCCTGCCTGATGTCGTCGCGGACAAGGCCGGCGATCATCATGGAACCGCCGGAGGGCAATTCCACCGTGGTGTCGGCCAGGCGTTTGCGGATCGACAGCAAAGTGGTGCCGGGTAAGTCGCCGGCACCTTCCAGGACTGCGGCGCCTTCGGTCGTAGGTTCCGAAACCGACGTCCTCACTTTCAGGCTGATGCGGCCCGCCGAGAGCACGACCGGCTGGAATTCGAGCCCAATTCCATATTCAAGGCGTTCGTGCTCGTAGGTAATCTGGCCAGTTTGATTGTCGTTTGAAACGTTGCTTGTTCGGCCGGTGATGATATTGAATTCGCCGCCGACCTTGAAGGTCGCCTTCTCGCCGGAAACGGCGGTGAGAGTCGGCTCGGCCAGCGTCTTCATGACACCGCTTTGCTCCATGGCGTTTATGTACGCTTGAAGAGTTGAGCTGCCGATCGCCGCCCCCGAATATTGCGACAGTGGCTTTCCCAATCCGTATGCGGGCGTGGTGAGAGCGCTCCAACTGATGCCGTTGCTGCTGCCGTTGCCGACCATGTTGACGCCGAGCTGCTTCATCACCGTGCGGCTGACCTCGGCAACCGTCACCTTCAGCGTCACCTGGTCGTCGCCGATAATCTGCAGCAGGTTGACGATCTTGCTGACGCGGCGCTCGGCATCCGGGTTGTCGATGGCGACGCCGGCTTCGGCCGAACCGCCGGCAGCGGTCTGCGAATATTGACCCGTGGTCGCCTCGCCGCCGGACACGAAGATGTTTGCCAGATCGGCCGCGCGCTTGGCGTCCAGAGGAGTGTCCACGGTTCCCGTCAGAACGACGTTGTCGTTCAGCAACTCGATCTTGACCTCCGACGACGGGATGAAGCGCTTGATATAATCCTCCAGCCCGGCAACATCGCGTTCGACCGCCAGGTCAAGGCTGACGATCTGCTCGCCATTCGGGCCAAAGACGAAGATGTTGGTCTCGCCGACCGCCTTTCCGAACAGATAGATGCGGCGGGCGGTGCGGGTCACCGCGTCGGCTACAGCGGGGTTGGCGACGAGGATATCATAGGCATCGCTCGGCAGGTCGATGACCACCGATTTATTGAGTCCGAGTTTGACCCGCTGGGTGGCGGTCGAAGCCGTGACCCTGGCATTGCCCGCCGCACTGGCATCGAGGATGCCATATGCATTCGTTCCAAGGAGAAACAGGCCGATCGCCGCAGCCAGGGTGAGCGGCAGTTTGGTTTTTAGCCTCATTTCCTTGCCCCCACCTCGGAAACTTCGCCCGACTTGATCAACCGCACGGTGCCGCGCCGACCGTTGCCGGAAACCAGGTAGTCGGCCTCGCCCACATTCTTGTCCTGGCTGTCCTTGATCGAGCGCAGCGCCAGTGTCAGGCGATCCGCCATCTGCTGTGCGACGGTGATGATCTCGGACTGCTGCGGCGTCAGCTCCAGGGTGGCGGTCTGGCCGACTCTGGTCTTCTTGCCTTCCTCATCCTCCTGAATGGTCTGATCGATCGCCAGGACACGAATGTTCTTGAGGATAGTTTCGGTCGTGAAGCCCGGACCACCGCCATTGGCGGCATCGGATCTGCGGGTCATGATGACGTCGACGAAATCGTTCGGAAGAATGAAGCCACCGGCCGAGGTGTCGGCCGAAATGCTTGTGGCGACAGCCCGCATGCCGGAGGGCAGGATCGACGACATGAAGCTTTGCCCTTCACCGATCAACTTCGAGCGGCGCAGCGGCTCGCCGGCATAGAGCGCCACGCGGGCGACGGCGCCCTTCAGCTTGTCCAGCGCTTCAGGCTCGGCAGCGCGGGTGATGAAATTTGCGTTGATGCCGGCGGACGGCCATGACTCCCAGGAAATGTTGTTTTCAAGCGGACTGCCCATCGGAACGTCGCCGGAAAGAACAAGCACATCCTGCAGCGCGATCGCCGGCGCCTGAGGACCGGAATCGACAACCGGAGGCGGCGGAGCCACAACCATGTTCTTCGCGACATAGCCTGCACCACCGGCCGCGGCTATCGCCACGCCTAGAATAATTAATCGGGATGCTGGCATCTGTCCGAACCTCGCCCTTGGCAAACCACTAGCCAAGCCGGACTTTGCAGCGGCAATCGTCAAAACAAGGTTAATGTTATACTTACGATCGTGATTAATTTAAGGTTTACATAAATTAGAGCGACAACTCTGGCCCGAAGGAAAACGTGGCCAATTCGCCTGCTCGGCGCCAACGGCGTAAAGCGAATTCAGCCCGCCAGCCTGGTAAGCGCCCAGGCCATCAACGGTGAGTCGGAATAGGTGAGCAGACCGCCAATGCCAAGCGCAATGCCGTACGGAACGCCGGTCGCCTCATCGGCGAAATGGCGCAGGAACCGATTGTGGCTTGTGACGGCGGCAAGCAGCGATTTTCGATAGGCGATGATGGCAAGGGTCAGCAGACCGCCGATGAACGTCGAGGTGACGAGATACTCGACGAGATGGATGTTCAGTCCCATCCATACGGCAGTGGCGGCCAAGAGCTTGGCGTCGCCGCCGCCCATGCCGCCAAGCGCGAACAGGCCGAATGTCACTACAAGAACCAGGCCGCCGGCGGCGAAGTGCCCGCCATAAGTGGCCCAGTCCATGCCGGTCAAGGGCGCAACCAAGGCAAAGACAACGACGAGCAGCACAGGCACGCGATTGGCGATCGTCATCGACAGCATGTCGGAGATTGCGGCAAAAAGCATGCAGAATGGAAAGACGACGAAGATCACGGCTTCAAGCATGGGCGTGGCGCCTGTGGTCAAACTGTACCTGGTCCCAGCCTAGGTATGTTCGATTAACGATTGATGAGGTCTAAAGTTCAAAATCATGCGTAGGACTAAATAAGGGCCGCCAGTGCGGCGGCCCTTATTGGGAAGCAACGGAATGTTGTTGCTTACGAAGCGTTGACCTTGGTGGCAATCTTGTCAAACTTGGCGTTCAGCGCGGTGCCGAGCGAGGTGGCGCCGACCATGATGGCGAGCGCGATGAGAGCGGCGATCAGACCGTATTCGATAGCGGTCGCGCCGGATTCGTCCTTCACAAAACGTGCGATGAGGTTAGACATTTGAGCTCCTACTCCAATTGTTACAGCACTTCCGTCAACTTCTCTTGGTGGCTGATCGGATACTGCGAATCTAAGGAGAAGCTGTTTCAATCGGCTTAATAAACAGGCTTACCGATTCCTTTCCCGCTTCGATGGCATTGCGTGGTTAACCCAGAACTAAAATACCCGCCGCTAGGACTCCGGGCCGACAAAAGGCGCAAAAGGCGCAATTCGGCGAAGACGTTCCAGCCGTGCCGGCTAGGCCCAATGCCGGTTCCGGCTTGATCCTGGACTCCAGCCGCTTAACGGTTGGTTCACCAATCTCGTTCATGTTCCGTTGAACAGTTTGCCAGGGGGCGCCTCAATGGCCGGGCCGAGATCATCATTTCCAGTTGCCGTGCTTTGTGCCGCAGCGGCTTTCGCCTTTCCAGCCAAGGCCGGCGCCGGCATCGAGGTGACGATGAACCAGGCAAAGATCATCAAATTGTCGCGCGCCGCCGATACGATTGTCGTCGGCAATCCGGCGATCGCCGACGCCTCCGTGCAGGACGCATCGACGATCGTACTGACCGGCAAGGGATTTGGCGTCACCAATCTTGTCGTCCTCGATCAGGAGGGCAACCCGATCGTCGATGAGCAAATAACCGTCGTGCGCCAGGCGGCGGCGTCGGTGCGCATCTATCGACGCGCCGAAGTGCAGACGATGTCCTGCGCGCCATATTGCGAAAGCTCGTATAAGAGCGATGCCGAGAAGGCCTCTGAAGCCGAGATGAGCGCCGGGCATTAGCTAGCCGACGTCTCCGTCTTTGGCGAGAACGTGCTTCGGTTATGGCCGGGTTAAGGCCTTCCCGTTGAATTTAACGGTCATTCCAACCGGACTTCAATCGGTTCCGACTAAGGGTGGGACCGATACAGAAGCGGCATCGGCGGACAGAGGACATGAGCAAGGCTGGGCGAGCAGGTTCTCCAAGACGGTTTTTGGGCGACCGCCGCGGAAGCACGGCAATCGAATTCGCCATGCTTGCAATTCCTTTCGCGCTTCTTGTATTCGCCATCCTGGAGAGCTGCATTTCATTTGCCGCACAGGAAGTGATGGCAAACGCCACAGACGACATCGCGCGCCAGTTGCGTACCGGCCAGCTAAGACCGGCCGATGTGTCCGGCACCAAGCTGCGGGATATGATCTGCACCAAATTGGAGATCATGGTCGCCAAGACCTGTCCCGGATTGCTGGTGGACTTGCGCGAATACCCGACCTTCGCCGATGCGGCGCTGGCCGGTTTCAAGATCCAGGATGGCGACGTCGTGCTGACCAAGGGCACGAGCACACAGACCTTCACGGTCGCACCGGGCCCGGCGGAGTCGAGAAACATGCTGCGGGTTTTTTACAAATGGCCGGTGATGACCGACTTCATGGCCAAATCGATGGCCAATCTGAAGGACGGCAAAACGCTGCATTTCGCCTCGATCACTTGGCAGAACGAGCCTTTCGAAAACTGAACCACCTAGTCGCTTGAAAAGGGCAAAGCCATGATTCGTGCGGTGGCACAGTTGGGCATCGCGGGGATTTGTACAAGAACAGTCCGGCTTTGCTCGGACCGCCGCGGTATTGCGGCCGTCGAGTTTGCCCTCATCGTGCCTGTCCTGTTGATCATGTACTTTATGACAATGGAGGCCTCGCAAGCCATCGAGACCAGCAAGAAGGTCAGCCGCATCGGCAGCATGGTAGCGGACCTCGTCACACAGCAGCAGACCATCAAGGCGGCCGATGTCGATGCTATCATGGCGATCGGCAGTTCCACGCTCCAGCCCTACAACCGCTCGAAACCGAAGATCATTATCACGGCGATACAGGTGACGAACGAGACGACGCCGAAAGTCCTGGTCGTGTGGTCGCGCAAACTGGTGGATGGCGTCTCTAGTCTCGACGCTGTCAAGGATTCCACCACAACGGTCCCGAGCGCGCTCAAGATCAAAGGCACTTTCCTCATTCGGGTCGAGAGCGATCTCGCCTACAAGCCAATTATCACCTGGTCGGCGGACGGCCAAAGCCGGTTCGGGTTGAGCTCGGTCTTCAATTCGATATCGATGGCGGAAACTTATTATCTGCGGCCGCGCAGGAGCCCGACCATTCCGTGCAGCGATTGCTGACGCCTGAAGCCCGCTAACCGGTCTGTTGCTATTGCTTGCAACCGCGGGCCGAGACTACACGCACGATGGCTGCAGCCGGCACATCGTCCCTCGGACCGGCAACGGTTCGGCGACGATACCGATACGGAACGTTCCGATAACATAGCGCCATCGGCGCGCGCCAGGTTTGCGCAAGACCCCTCCAGCAGCAAAGCCAGTACGGCGGCGAATGCTGTCATGGCAAGCCTCATGCGAGCTCCGCGCCGCGCATTTCCATCCGCAGATCGACCATGCCGCGATTCGTCTCTCCGGGACCAGCATGCCAACCGTGCTGTTTGGGTTTCCGAATTGCCAATGGCGGCGCGGAACCCTATGTCTGAGCCAACACACAGGAATGATGAACCTTTCGATGGCACGCGCCTTCCTTTTTGTCCTCGACTCCTTCGGCATCGGCGGCGCGGCCGACGCCGAACGCTATGGCGACACCGGCTCCAATACGTTCGCACACATCGCGCGGGCCTGCGCGGAAGGCCGCGCCGATCGCGAAGGCCTGCGTGACGGGCCCCTTCTTGTACCAAACATGCTTGCGCTCGGCCTCGGCCAGGCGGCGGCAACGGCGACGGGTTTCAGGTTCGAGAATGCCGGCAGTGCGCCGCTTGCCGCCGCCTTTCACGGCGCGGCCCAAGAGGTTTCGAGCGGCAAGGACACGCCATCGGGCCATTGGGAAATAGCCGGCCTGCCGGTCCGTTTCGACTGGGGTTACTTCCCGGACGCGATTCCCGCCTTTCCGGCCGAGTTGACCGAAGCAATGGTGCGTGAAGGGAAGGTGCCTGGCATCCTCGGCAATTGCCATGCTCCGGGCACCGAGATTATCGAACGGTTCGGCGATGACCATATCCGCACCGGCAAGCCGATCTGCTACACCTCGATCGACTCCGTCCTGCAGATCGCCGCGCATGAGGTTCATTTCGGCCTGGAACGGCTTTACGAGTTCTGCAAGGTGGTGCGCAGGCTCGTCGATCCGCTGAATATCGGCCGCGTCATAGCACGGCCGTTCATCGGTGAAACCGCCGCCACGTTCGAGCGAACGCATAATCGTCGCGACTATGCCGTACCGCCGCCGGAACCGACGCTGCTCGACCGTCTGACGGCGCGCGGCAGCCGGGTTATCGCGGTCGGCAAGATCGGCGACATTTTCGCCCACCGGGGCATCTCGGAAGTCCGCAAGGCTGCCGGCAACATGGCGATGTTCGACAAAGCGCTTGGCGCCATGGAAGACGCCCGCGACGGCGACCTCGTCTTCGCGAACTTTGTCGATTTCGACACCGAGTTCGGGCATCGGCGCGACGTTGCGGGGTATGCCGCCGCACTCGAAGCTTTCGACCGGCGCCTGCCCGAGGCATTCGCACGGCTGAGGTCAGGCGATCTGCTCATTTTGACCGCCGATCACGGCAACGATCCGACGTGGCGCGGCACCGACCACACGCGCGAGCGGATTCCGGTTATCGGGACACGGCCGGGTTTCAAAGGCGCAGACATCGGACTGAGGGCGACATTTGCCGACATCGGCGAAACCGTGGCCGAACATCTCGGGCTGGCGCGCGGCCGTCACGGCACCTCCTTCCATGCCACGATAGGTGGCCATGCCTGAGCTGCCGGAAGTCGAGACAGTCAGGCGCGGTCTGCAGCCGGCCCTTGAAGGTGCCCGCATTGTCGACGTCGAGGCACGCCGGCCGGATTTGCGGTTTCCGTTCCCCGCGAGATTTTCCGAGCGGCTGACCGGCAAGACGATTGCTGCGCTCGGCCGCCGTGCCAAATATCTGACAATGCACATGGACAACGGCCCGGTTCTGATCTGCCATCTCGGCATGTCGGGTTCGTTTCGCATCGAAACGGCCGACGAGAGCGCAACGCCCGGCGCGTTCCACCACGAACGTTCGAAAAACACTGCTCACGATCACGTCGTCTTCGACATCGCATCCCCTGCCGGCGTCCGCTCTCGCGTGATCTTCAACGACCCGCGCCGCTTCGGGTTCATGCTGTTTTCGGAAGGCGAGCCCGACATGCATCCGATGCTGGCGGGATTAGGCGTCGAGCCTACAGGCAACGCACTCGACGGCACGCTGCTCGCTTCGTTGCTGAAAGGTCGCAAGTCACCGCTGAAAGCGGCACTTCTGGACCAGAGGCTAATTGCCGGGCTAGGCAATATCTACGTCTCGGAAGCGCTTTGGCGGGCCGGCCTGTCGCCGCTGCGCGAAGCGGGCACCCTCGCGAGAGCCGGCAAGAAAGCCAAAGAGCAGAGCGAACGCCTGGCCGAAGCTATCCGCTCGGTCGTCGCCGATGCGATCGCCGCCGGCGGCTCGTCGTTGCGCGACTATATGCAGACCGATGGATCGCTGGGCTACTTCCAGCATTCCTTCGCGGTTTACGATCGCGAGGGCGAAGCCTGCTCCAAGCCTGGTTGTGGCGGCCACATCGAGCGTATCGTGCAAAGCGGTCGTTCGACTTTCCACTGCCGGGCCTGTCAGGCTTAAACCAGAAGCGAGGAGGAGCAAAGCATGGGCTATGAAACCATCATCGTCGAAACCCGCGGCAAGGTCGGGCTGATTACGCTGAACCGGCCGCAGGCGCTCAACGCGCTGAATTCACAAGTGCTGGCGGAACTGGTCGCCTCGGTGAACAGCATGGGCGCCAATGCCGACATTGGCGCCATGGTCATCACTGGTTCGGAGAAGGCTTTCGCGGCAGGTGCCGATATCAAGGAAATGCAGTCGATCTCCTACGTGGATGCTTATGTGCAGGATTTCTTCGTCGGCTGGGAAGAATTTACGCGGGCACGAAAGCCGATCATCGCGGCGGTGGCGGGCTATGCGCTGGGGGGCGGCTGCGAACTGGCGATGATGTGCGACTTCATCATCGCCGCCGACACCGCCAAGTTTGGCCAACCCGAGATCACGCTGGGCGTCATGCCCGGCATGGGCGGATCGCAGCGCCTGACCCGCTTTGTCGGCAAGTCGAAGGCGATGGATATGTGCCTGACGGGGCGAATGATGGACGCAGCCGAGGCCGAGCGTTCCGGCCTTGTCTCGCGCGTCGTGCCAGCCGGCGAGTTGATCGAGGAAGCGCTTAAGGCAGCAGCGAAGATCGCCGATTTTTCCTTACCGTCGGTGATGATGGCGAAGGAGGCCGTCAACCGCGCCTATGAGACGACGCTCACCGAGGGTCTACGGTTCGAGCGCCGGCTGTTTCATTCGCTGTTTGCGCTGGATGACCAGAAGGAAGGCATGGCGGCCTTCACCGGCAAGCGGAAGCCGAATTTCACGAACCGATGAGATGACGAGGGCACCGGTCAAAAAGAAAACACTGCAGCGTTGACGTGCCGGAAAAGCTGAACTATAAGCCGCACCAACCGAGGCGGCCTGTGGCTGCCCGTTTGTTTTTTGCGCCCCGCGGTATCCCGCAAGCGCCCACCAGATCAGAAGAGAGGCACCATGGCCAATACCTCCTCGGCCAAAAAGGCAACGCGCAAGATCGCCCGTCGCGCAGCGATCAACAAGAACCGCCGCTCCCGCGTCCGAACCTACATCCGCCAGGTCGAAGAGGCGCTCGCGGCTGGCGACAAGGCGGCCGCACAGGCTGCCTTCAAGGTGGCCGAGCCGGAACTGATGCGCGCCGCGACCAAGGGCGTGGTGCACAAGAACACGGCATCGCGCAAGGTGTCGCGGTTGGCCCAACGGGTCAAGGTGCTGTCAGCCTGATATATCCATTCCTGAACTGCGCTACTTCAAACCCGGCCAATCGCGCCGGGTTTTTTCGTTTGCCGGCAAGTACTTAAAAGAAAGCCCGCAAAATGGCGCTCCGCGAGCATTTCAAAGTTCGAAATGCTTTGCCGGCATATACATGCCCGCTCATATTCGGAGCCTCCGAATCCGCCAATACGAAAATTTCCGAGCGTCACGGATTTCCGTTTCTTTTCATAAGCTTACCGATGGTGATCCACAGCTTGTTCACATCAGCTGCGGCCGATAGGCGACAATTGGCTGTCAAGTGAATTATTTCAGAAAATTTCGCGTTGTGTAGCGTTTTTCATATTCGCCGGAAAAGGGTTTGAATCACAATGGCTTTGTCAAAATCAACTATTGCAGCATGGCGTTCGAAAAGTCCCTTGCTAGTCAGATTCCTTAAAAATCCGTTAGGGGTGGCCTTGCTCTATCCACAACGATTTCGGTAATGTCTGTCCATCGAAGGGACGGGCCCTTGGCCCTTGACCAGCCTGAAACCGGCCAGCTCAAATTGGCAGAGTTTGCGGCGCGGATTCAACTCCGCGGACGGGGTTGGTTTGTCTTTTCGATACGGTAGGGGACTGGCGTAATTGTACATGGCAGGTCGACGGTGCGCCGGCGGTTGTTCGCCGGACGGCATTTTGTTGCCCTGACATGACCAAAGCGGATCGGCGCTTCGGCGCCGGACCGACAACGAGGCGATTCATCAGCCGGCGGCGGCGATGGTGTCGCAGCGAAGACACGGTCGCCGGAAACATGGATGCAGGAGGCGCATCCCCGGCGGAAAACAGGTACAAGAGACAAGGAACTCGATCATGCAGAGCGGCGGCATCGAAAGGGAGCTTACAGGCGACCTCCCATTTCCTGGAACGTTAGTCGGAAGGAACGACATGGCGGCTTCCAATGAAGCTGAACAGAAGTTCGATCGGGTCAAGGCCCAGTTGAAGGCGCGTCTGGGAACCGAGGTCTATTCGAGCTGGTTCGGGCGCATGAAGGTCGCTGAATCCTCTAAGGGCATTGTCCGCATCTCAGTGCCAACCGCATTCCTGCGTTCATGGATCAACGGCCACTATCTCGATCTCATCACCGAATTGTGGAAGCACGAGGATCCGGAGATCCTCAAGATCGAGATCGTGGTTCGCACCGCCACACGACAGGGCCGCAACAGCGTTGAGCCAGAAGTGGCGCCGGCGCGCAAGATGACCAGGCAGACGCAAACCGCGCTCTCTGCGGGCACGGCGAGCCCCAGCAGGGTCGAACGGGTCCCGGTACCCCGCCCGGGGATGCCGGCAGAAACCGAGTTCCGGCACAACGTTCTCGGTTCGCCGCTCGATCCACGCTACACTTTCACCTCCTTCATCGAAGGACCATCGAACCGAGTGGCTTTTGCCGCCGCCAAGGCGGTCGCGGAATCGCAGTCGAGCGCGGTGCGTTTCAATCCGCTCTTTCTTCACGCAACGGTCGGACTGGGCAAGACGCATCTGTTGCAGGCGATCGCCGCAGAATCGCTGAAGCAGAATCCGAAATCGCGGGTCGTCTATCTGACGGCTGAGTATTTCATGTGGCGGTTCGCCACCGCGATCCGCGACAACAACGCACTGACGTTGAAAGAACAGCTGCGCGACATCGACCTCCTCATCATCGACGACATGCAGTTCCTGCAGGGCAAGTCGATCCAGCACGAATTCTGCCATTTGATCAACATGCTGCTCGACAGCGCCAAGCAGGTGGTGGTCGCTGCCGACCGGCCGCCGTCCGAATTGGAGTCGCTGGAGCCACGCGTCCGCTCGCGCCTCAACGGCGGCGTCGCGCTGGAAATGTCGGCCCCGGATTTCGCCATGCGTATCGGTATGCTCAAGCTCAGGCTTGCCACCGCCAAGCTCGACGATGCGTCGCTGGATATTTCCGAAGAGATCCTCAACCACGTCGCCCGCACGGTGACCGGCAGCGGGCGCGAGCTCGAAGGTGCCTTCAACCAGCTTTTGTTTCGCCAATCCTTCGAACCGCAGATCACCATCGACCGCATCGATGAGATCCTCGGCCACATCTATCGTTCGGGTGAACCGAAGCGGGTGCGTATCGAGGACATCCAGCGCATCGTCGCGCGCCACTACAACGTGTCGAAGACCGAACTGCTGTCCAACCGGCGCACACGCACCATCGTCAAGCCGCGGCAGGTCGCTATGTATCTGTCGAAGGTTTTGACGCCGCGCTCGCTGCCGGAGATCGGGCGGCGGTTCGGCGGCCGCGACCATACGACCGTGCTGCATGCGGTGCGCAAGATCGAGGATCTTTCCGGTGCCGACAACACACTGGCGCAGGAGCTCGAATTGCTGAGAAGGCTGATCAACGACCAGGCCTGATGGCCCGAGAAACGCCGGCTCGCGAACTTCGGCCTTTTTATGCCTAGAAAGCCCGCGCAGCCGGTCCGAACCGGTGGCGCGGGCTTGCGTTTGCCGGGTTTTTCCTGTCAGTTTACGCAGATTCTGAGCCTGTTCAGACCTTTCGCGGGGCACCGCTTGCCGGAGACCCGTTCATTCATTCAAGCGAGCCTGTTTCGTCATGCGTGTTATCCTGGAACGGTCAAATCTCCTGAAGTCTCTCAACCATGTTCACCGCGTGGTCGAGCGGCGCAACACCATTCCGATCCTGTCGAACGTGCTGCTCAGCGCCGAGGGGGCCAGCCTTGAAATGAAGGCGACCGACCTCGACCTGGAGGTGACCGAAGCGACGCCGGCAAAGGTCGAGCGCGGCGGGGCGACAACGGTCCCGGCGCATCTGCTCTACGACATCGTGCGCAAGCTTGCCGACGGCGCGGAGGTGGCGCTGAAGACCGACGAAGACGGCAACGCCATGACGGTGACGTCGGGGCGCTCGAGCTTCCGCCTGCAGTGCCTGCCGCAGTCCGACTTTCCCGAACTTTCAGCCGGGTCGTTCTCGCATATTTTCCGGCTCGATTCCGTCGGACTAAAGGGCCTCATCGAAAAGACCCAGTTCGCCATCTCGACCGAGGAGACGCGCTATTATCTGAACGGCATTTATCTGCACACGCACGAGGCCGGCGGCAAGCTGAAACTGCGCTCTGTCGCGACCGACGGCCACCGGCTGGCGCGGGCCGAGATCGATGCGCCGGCAGGCTCTGAGGGCATGCCTGGCGTCATCATCCCGCGAAAGACGGTCAGCGAGTTGCAAAAGCTGGTCGACGATCCCGATGTTGCAGTCACCACCGAGTTGTCCGACACCAAGATTCGTTTCACCATCGGCAGCGTTATCTTGACCTCCAAGCTGATCGACGGCACTTTCCCGGACTACCAGCGCGTCATTCCGACCGGCAACGACAAGAAGCTGATTATCGATCGCCAGAGTTTCGCCGCTGCCGTCGATCGCGTTTCGACCATTTCGTCCGAACGCGGCCGGGCGGTGAAGCTTTCGATCGCCGAAGGACAGGTCACGCTTGCGGTCAACAACCCGGATTCGGGCAGTGCCACCGAGGAACTGGCGGCCGACTATTCGTCTGATCCGATCGAGATCGGCTTCAACGCCAAATACCTGCTCGACGTTGCCGCGCAACTGACCGGCACGGAGGCGAAGTTCATGCTGGCGGATGCCGGTTCCCCGACGCTGATCCACGATATGGCCGACGAGACCGCGCTCTACGTGCTGATGCCGATGCGGGTGTAGGGCCCGAACGGGGCCATCTTGCTGCCGTGACCAAATCTGCAAAACCGCAGCAGACCTACATAAGTAAGCTCACACTTACGAATTTCCGCAACTATGCGGCGTTGGCAATCGACCTTGATCCCGGCGCCGTGGTTTTTTCCGGCGACAATGGCGCCGGAAAAACCAATCTGCTTGAAGCGATCTCGCTGCTCACGCCTGCCCGCGGCTTGCGCCGCGCACCCTATGCCGAGGTGGCGCGCGAAGGCGGTGATGGTGGCTTTGCGCTGCATGCCCGGCTTGACGGGCCGGAAGGCCAGGTCGAGATCGGTACCGGAATAGCGGGCAGCGACGGCGAAGGCGGCCGGCGAGTGCGGATCAACGGCGCGGCGGCACGCTCAGCCGAAGACATGCTGGAATGGCTGCGCGTGGTCTGGTTGACACCGGCTATGGACGGCCTGTTCCCCGGGCCGGCGGCCGATCGTCGGCGCTTCCTCGACCGGCTGGTGCTTGCGATCGATCCCGGCCACGGCCAGCGCGCGCTTGACTACGAAAAGGCAATGCGCGGCCGCAACAGGCTGCTCGCCGACGGTTCGCGCGACAGTGCGTGGTTCGATGCGATCGAGATGCAAATGGCTGAGACCGGCGTGGCAATTGCCGCGGCGCGTGCCGAACTGGTGCGCCTGCTCGCCGCCATGATCGACCGGCTGCCCGGCGACGGACCGTTTCCGCAAGCCGACATCGGCATCTCGGGCGAACTGGAAGGCGAAATCGGTGTTTTACCGGCCGTCGACGTAGAGGAACGGTTCCGTCGCGCCCTTGCCCAGGGGCGCGACCGCGACCGCACCGCCGGGCGCACGCTCGACGGCCCGCACCGTACCGACCTCGTGGTGCGCCACCGGCCCAAAGCGATGCCAGCCGAGCTCTGTTCGACCGGCGAGCAGAAGGCGCTGCTGGTCGGCATCGTCTTATCGCATGCGCGGCTAACCGGCGAAATATCGGGCATGACGCCGATCCTGCTGCTCGACGAGATTGCCGCCCATCTCGACGGCGGTCGACGGGCGGCCTTGTTCTCGATCCTGGAGGAACTGAACTGCCAGGCCTTCATGACCGGGACCGATGCCGCGTTGTTTGACAGCCTCAAGGGACGAGCGCAGTTCCTGACCGTAGATCACGGTAAGGTCAGGCCGACCATTTGACCTTCGGCCATGGCGCGCACTTCTGAGCGGCACGCATTGATGCCTGACAAGTTTTTTCCTCCGTTATATGGTCCCGGGGATGATCACAGCCGCCCTTACCGACGAAGAGCTCGAACGCTACGCCCGCCACATAGTGCTGCCCGAAATCGGCGGCGCCGGCCAGCAGCGGCTAAAGCGGGCGCGGGTGCTGGTCATTGGCGCCGGCGGATTGGGTGCGCCGGTGCTCGAATATCTCGCCGCTGCGGGCGTTGGCACGCTCGGTATCGTCGACGACGACAGCGTCTCCCTTTCCAACCTGCAACGACAAGTGATTCACGGCACGGACATGGTCGGCATGGCAAAAACCGACAGTGCCAAGGCTGCGATCACCCGCATCAATCCAAACGTAGTCGTGGAAGAGCACAATTTCAGGCTGACCGCAGACACCGCCCCTGCCCTCATCGCCCGTTATGACATCGTCGTTGACGGCTCCGACAATTTCGAGGCACGCTACGCAGTGGCCGACGCCTGCGCCGCCGAAAGCCGGCCGCTCGTGCACGCCGCCGTTGGCCGCTTCGACGGCTCGGTCACCGTACTGAAGCCTTTCGAGACCGGCCCGGACGGCAAGTTGAACCCAAGCTACCGCGATCTTTTTCCCGAAGCACCGCCGCCGGGACTGGTGCCGTCCTGCGCGGTGGCCGGCATTGTCGGCGCGCTGACCGGGGTCATCGGCACGCTGCAAGCAATGGAAGCGATCAAGCTGATCACCGGGATTGGCGAGCCGCTGGTCGGGCGACTGTTGCTCTACGATGCGCTGGCGGCACGCTTCGACACGATCCGCTACAAGCGAACCAGCCCGTGAGCCAGTCTGCCGAGGTCTCCATTGTGCAGCTTGCGGCCGATTTCGACCGGTGGGACGAGGTCCTGGCTCTGATCATGCGCGCCTTCGCCTTCATGGACGGCGTCATTGACCCGCCGTCCTCGGCGCATCGCCTTACCGTTGAAAATCTCAGGGCTAGAGCGCTGGAGGAGACAGCATTCCTGGCCCTGAAGGAAAACGAGATCGTCGCTTGCGTCTTCGTCCTTAAGCGCGCAAACGACCTCTATATTGGAAAGCTCGCGGTCGAGCCGACGCTTCAGGGACAAGGCGTCGGAAAACAGCTGATGCAGGCCGTCGAAGATCTTGCCCGCAGCCACAACAGGACCGCCATCGAGCTCCAGACCCGGATCGAGCTGACCGGAAATCACGCAGCCTTTGCCCGCCTCGGTTTTCGTGAAACCGAACGGACAGCGCACAAGGGCTACGACCGGCCGACCTCGATCACCATGCGCAAGATGCTTCCCGTAGGCAAACGCTATCCAAAGACGAACGCGCGGTTGCCGCGGCAAGACCATGCCGGCGCGATGGCAGGTCACGCCCTCAGCGGCAGCACACGGTCGGGCGGACGATGACCGTCGAAGAAGGCGCGGATGTTGATGATTACCTTCTCGCCCATGTCGATACGGCCTTCGAGGGTCGCCGAGCCCATATGCGGCAACAGCACGACCTTGCCTTTGTGGGCAAGTTTCAGCAGCTTGCTGTTCAGCGCCGGCTCGTGCTCGTAGACGTCGAGGCCGGCGCCGGCGATCTTGCCGTCATGGATGAGCTTGACCAGCGATTCCTCATCGATGATATCGCCGCGCGCGGTGTTGACTATGTAAGCTGACGGTTGCAGAAGCGCCAGCCGCCGCGCCGAAAGCAGGTGGAAGGTTGCCGGTGTCGATGGGCAATTGACCGAGATAATGTCCATTCGGGCGAGCATCTGGTCGAGGCTTTCCCAATATGTCGCTTCCAACTCGTCCTCGATTGCCGGAAGCACGCGGTGGCGGTTGTGGTAGTGGATCGAGAGGCCAAAGGCCTTGGCGCGCCTGGCGACGGCGGTGCCGATGCGACCCATGCCGACAATGCCGAGCCGTTTGCCCCAGATGCGCCGGCCGAGCATCCAAGTCGGCGACCAGCCCGCCCATTTCTTGTCGCCGGTCAGCACGTTGGCGCCTTCGGCCAGCCGCCGCGGCACGGCCAGCATTAGCGCCATGGTCATGTCGGCCGTATCTTCGGTCAACACGTTCGGCGTGTTGGTGACGGTGATGCCTTTCTTGGCCGCTGCCGCAACATCGATCTTGTCAACGCCATTGCCAAAATTGGCGATCAGCTTGAGGTTGTCGCCAGCCTGGGCAATCAGCGCCGCATCGATATTGTCGGTGACGGTCGGCACCAGCACGTCGGCCTCCTTGACCGCCGCCACCAATTCCGGCTGCGTCATCGGCCTGTCCTCGACATTCAAGCGGGCGTCGAACAACTCGCGCATGCGGGTCTCGACCGGGTCGGGCAATTTGCGCGTGATGATGACGAGGGGCTTCTTTTTGCCTGCCATTGTTTCCTCGAACCCGATCTCGTTGAGACCTCTTTAACCAAGAACGGCGAAACTGAGAGCCGATCGCGGTACCGGTCATTCATGTAACAAGCGGTTCCGCCGAAGACAAAGAAAAAGGGGCGAAGGCCGATGGGCCGGCGCCGAAAGGAACGAAAGTGTCTGGTTTCGCGTCGCTCCGCCTGACCCTCAGTGCAGCATTCCTCGGCGCTCTCATCCATAGCCCACTGGTGATGGCGCAAAGTGCCGCGGCACCCGCCCAGAGCGTCACGCTCGGACCAAGCGGCTTGCCGCTGCCGCGCTTCGTCAGCCTGAAATCCGGCCGCGTCAACTCGCGCGTTGGGCCGGGCGTCAATTATTCCGTCGACTGGATGTATATGAAGCCAGGCCTGCCGATGGAGATCATCCAGGAGTTCGATACGTGGCGCCGTGTGCGCGATGCCGACGGCTCGGAAGGCTGGATCAATCAGTCGCTGCTTTCGGGCCGCCGCACGGCGATCGTCGCCCCCTGGCAGCGCGGCAAGGACGCTCGCGTCAACCTCCTAGACGACCCGGCAAAAGATGCTGGCGTCATCGCGATCCTCGAACCGGGGGTGATGGGCACGATCAAGTCCTGCGATGGCCAGTGGTGCGAAATGACCTTCGACGGTCATACCGGCTGGCTCGCGCAGTCGCTCGTCTGGGGTGCCTATCCCGGCGAAAAGGTCAAGAACTGACGTTTCTGGACCGCAGGTCGGGCCAGCACGGCAAGCACCGGATCCGGCACTTGTTTCGCTGATCTTCGGTTCGGGGATGGTTTAGCGGCCGATGCGGCCGAGATGGGTATCCTGGAAACTGCTCGACAGCTTCAAGCCATATCCCAAACAACCACCAGGAACACCAGCGATCGCATAGAAGACAAAAGCCGCCACCGCGACGGCGACCCATTCAAAGCCGGAGCGTCAAATCCAGGAATTCATAAGGCGCCGGTCAGTCGCAGCGTTTCGGACGCAGTCTCACCACGATATCGACATTGGCGATCTCCATGCCTTCCGGCGGTTCCGGCAGGTTGGAAACCGTCACCGGGCCGCTGTCGATATCGAAGATCCTGTTTTCGCCCTCGATATAGAAATGATGGTGATCGGATGTGTTGGTGTCGAAATAAGTCTTCGATCCCTCGACGGCAAGGATGCGCAGAAGACCTGCCTGGGTAAACTGGTGCAGAGCATTGTAGACGGTGGCCAGGGACACCGGCACGCCGGCGGCAAGCGCCTCCTCGTGCAGTTCCTCGGCCGAAAGATGGCGGTCGCCCTTGGCGAAAAGCAGATCGGCCAGTGCGATGCGCTGGCGTGTCGGCCTCAGACCGGCCTCGCGAACCCGCTTGTCCACAGCGACATTATCCTTCCGGCAACCCAGATCCATCTATCCGTCGCGCTCACAGTTCCGCCTCAGACACGTCCAACATGGCAGAAATTGAGCATCTGCCGAAACTGGACGTGTCCTGACATATATTCTGTCGACCGAATGCGATCAATAGCGCGCATTGACCCGGGCAGACGGGCAGGTTAAGCGCAAACGCCGGTTTCCGGCCTGAAACAGATTGTGTTAGGAAACCACCGACAAGGGCGCCTTTCGCCCGGGACGATCACGGGGACGAGATTGATGGCGGGTTCGAAATCCAGCTACGGTTACGAGGAATTGCTTGCCTGCGCCCGCGGCGAGCTGTTCGGACCGGGAAATGCGCAGCTGCCCTATCCGCCGATGCTGATGTTCGACCGCATCACCGAGATCAGCGAAACTGGCGGTGCGTTCGACAAGGGTTTCATCCGCGCGGAGTTCGATATCAAGCCGGATTTGTGGTTTTTCGCCTGCCATTTCATCGGCAATCCGATCATGCCGGGATGCCTGGGCCTGGACGCCATGTGGCAGTTGACGGGGTTCTATCTCGGATGGCTCGGTGAACCCGGCAAGGGAATGGCGCTGTCGACCGGGGAGGTGAGGTTCAAAGGCATGGTCACGCCAACGGTCAAGAAGGTGGAGTATGGCGTCGACTTCAAGCGGGTGATGCGCGGTCGGCTTGTGCTTGGTATCGCCGATGGCTGGCTGAAGGCAGATGGCGAGCCCATATATGCGGCAACGGATCTGAAGGTCGGTCTTTCCAAGCAATCGGCCGCCGTCTGAACGAAGACCCTACAGTGCCACGTCTTGGACGTCCAAAGGACGCTGTAGCACTTTAATTTTGCGCATGGTTCCGTTCCGCAAATCGATTTCAGGTTTCGGAGGTCCGCGCTGGAAGGAGTTGCGAATGAGACGGGTCGTAGTCACAGGTCTCGGCATCGTGTCGTCGATAGGCAATAATGCCAACGAGGTGCAGACCTCGCTGCACGATGCCAGATCCGGCATCAGCTTCTCCGACTCTTTCGCCGAGCATGGCTTCCGTTGCCGGGTGTGGGGTGCGCCGACACTGGATCCGTCGGGCATGATCGACCGTCGCGCCATGCGCTTCCTGTCGCAGGGTGCTGCCTGGAACCACGTCGCAATGGACCAGGCGATCGCAGATGCCGGCCTCGACGAGACCGACATCACCAACGAGCGCACCGGCATCGTGATGGGCTCCGGCGGACCGTCGACCCGTGCAATCGTCGAGGCGGCCGAGACCACGATCAAAAACGGCAGCCCCAAGCGGATCGGCCCGTTCGCGGTGCCAAAAGCGATGTCGTCGACCGCGTCGGCGACGCTTGCCACCTGGTTCAAGATCCACGGCGTCAACTATTCCATCTCATCGGCCTGCTCGACGTCAGCGCATTGCATCGGCAATGGCTACGAGCTGATCCAGTGGGGCAAGCAGGACATCGTGTTCGCCGGCGGCCATGAGGATCTCGACTGGACGATGTCGGATCTCTTCGATGCCATGGGCGCCATGTCGTCCAAGTTCAACGACAGGGCATCGGTCGCCTCCCGCGCCTACGACGTCGATCGCGACGGATTCGTCATTGCCGGCGGCGCCGGCGTGCTGATTCTTGAAGAGCTCGAGCACGCAAAAGCGCGCGGCGCCAAGATCTATGCCGAGATCGTCGGCTATGGCGCCACATCGGACGGCTACGATATGGTGGCGCCATCGGGCGAAGGCGCGGCACGCTGCATGCGACAGGCAATGGCGACCGTCACTTCACCAGTCGACTACATCAATACGCACGGCACCTCGACGCCGGTCGGCGACTCCAAGGAAATGGGCGCCATCCGCGAGGTGTTCGGCGACAACATGCCTTTCATCACATCGACGAAATCGCTGACCGGCCATTCGCTAGGTGCGGCCGGCGTGCAGGAATCGATCTACTCGATCCTGATGATGCAAGGCGGCTTCATCGGCGAGAGCGCCCACATCGAGAACCTCGATCCGGAATTCGAAGGCATGCCGATCGTGCGCAAGCGCATCGACAACGCAAGGATCGACACTGTTTTGTCCAATTCGTTCGGTTTCGGTGGCACCAACGCTACGCTGATTTTCCAGCGCTATTCCGCATAAGGATTTGCCGACCATGGACGGATTGATGAACGGCAAGCGCGGGCTTGTCATGGGTGTCGCCAACGATCATTCCATTGCCTGGGGTATCGCCCGCAAACTGTCCGAACATGGCGCGGAACTCGCCTTCACCTATCAGGGCGACGCCTTCGGACGCCGGGTCAAGCCGCTCGCCGAGAAGCTGGGCGCATCGCTGGTGGTGCCTTGCGACGTCGAGGACAGCGCGTCGGTCGCCGCCACCTTCGAGACCTTGGGCAAGGCGTGGGGCGGGCTGGACTTCATCGTTCACGCCATCGGCTTTTCCGACAAGAACGAGCTGAAAGGCCTCTACGCCGACACCAGCCGCGACAATTTCATCCGCACCATGGTGATCTCCTGCTATTCCTTCACCGAGGTTGCCCGCCACGCCGCCACGTTGATGAAGGACGGCGGCTCGATGATCACGCTGACTTATGCGGGTTCGGTTCGCGTCATGCCGAACTACAACGTCATGGGTGTTGCCAAGGCCGGGCTGGAGGCCAGCGTCCGCTATCTAGCCAACGACTACGGCCCGCGCGGCATCAGGGTGAACGGCATATCGGCGGGACCGGTACGGACGCTTGCGGGCGCCGGGATTTCCGACGCACGCCACATGTTCTCCTACCAGCAGCGCAATTCGCCGCTACGCCGTACGGTGACGATCGACGAAGTCGGCGGCTCCGCGCTCTATTTGCTGTCCGACCTGTCCTCCGGCGTCACCGGCGAAATCCACTATGTCGATTCCGGCTATCACATCGTGTCCATGCCGACGCTTGACGAGTTGAAGCAGACTGACGCCGGACGGGAATAGCGCGAGTGACGTGTCGCCGGCTTGCGCCGCAGCGTTTCAGCGTCGCGCCGAGAAGACCTTAAACATGCCGTCACGGGCGAGCTCCGCATGGGTGGAGAAGGCGGCCGCCAGCACCGGTTCGTAGGGAAGCTGACGGTTTGCCACCATTAACAACCGGCCGCCCGGCTTCAGCGCTTTGCCTGCCGCGCGGATCATACCGGCACCGATTTCCGGCTCAGTCGCCCGGCTGCGGTGAAAGGGCGGGTTCATGACGACCACATCGTAGCGGCGCTCCACCGGTTCGCTCAAAAGATCTGTCCAGAAGAAACGTGGCTCCACGCCTGTGTTGCCGACATTGGTTTTGGCGGCCTCCAGCGCCTCGAAATCCGCTTCGTAAAGGTCAAGTGCCGATATGCCGGGTGAGCGGGCGGCGACCTCGGCAGCGACATAGCCCCAACCTGCACAGAAATCCGCAACACTGCCACGCAGATCGTTGGGCAGATTTTCGACCAGCAGCTTCGATCCCGCATCGATCTTGTCGAAGGAAAACATGCCTGGGGCCGTGCGGAAGTGGTCCTCGACCACCAAGTCCGGATTGGCGGCGCGAAGCGTTGCCGCGGCAACGGTATCGGTCGGCCGGCGAAACCAGAAGGCAATGCCGTGATGTTTCGGCAGGTGGCCTTCGAGCCGCACAAGGGCGCCGACATGCTTGCGCAGGCTGGCGACGCCATCGTCCTTGCCGCCGGCGACGACGATCAACCCGCCTGGTACCACGCGTTTGACCGCTTCGGCGACGCGCAACTCGTTTTGGCCGCGATGGCGGCCGGCGAGCACAAATGCCGCGTCGAAAGCCTCGCCTTCGACCTGCGGCGTGACAGTGAAGCCGGAGGCCTGCAAGGCACGAAAATGCGGCCTGAAGCCTTGGACGAGATGAAGCTTGGCATCAAAGCCTGCGGGTAAGCGAAAGCCGGGCTCGGCACCGAGAAAGAGAATGCATTCATCCTTTCGTGGCAGGGACACAGCCCCTGCCTCGAATGGGTGGAAAAGCGTTTTCAGCGGCTCGGCGGACATTCACCACTCTTGAACTGCAAGGCTGTTGTTGAATGCAAACGGGCGCGACCTTCCGGCGCGCCCGCTTCGATTGCATAGTTAGATCAGCTTAGGCGGCGTTTTCTTCGCCTTCGCTCTTTTTGTCGCGAGCGATTTCCTTCCCGGTGGCCTGGTCGACGACCTTCATCGACAGGCGGACCTTGCCGCGCTCGTCGAAGCCCATCAGCTTGACCCAGACCTTGTCGCCTTCCTTGACGACATCGGAGGTCTTGGCGACACGATCATTGGCGAGCTGCGAGATGTGGACGAGACCGTCACGCGGGCCGAAGAAGTTGACGAATGCGCCGAAGTCGGCGGTCTTGACGACCGTGCCTTCGTAGATCTCCCCGACTTCCGGCTCAGCGACGATGGTGTGTATCCACTTCTTCGCCGCCTCGATCTCCTTGGCGTTGGCCGAAGCGATCTTGACCGTGCCGTCATCCTCAATGTTGATCTTGGCACCAGTCTTTTCGACGATTTCGCGGATGACCTTGCCGCCCGAGCCGATCACATCGCGGATCTTGTCGGTCGGAATGTGCATGACCTCGATGCGCGGTGCGAACTCGCCGAGCTCGGCACGCGCGCCGGACAGGGCATGGGCCATTTCGCCAAGAATGTGCTGACGGCCTTCCTTGGCCTGGTCGAGGGCGATCTTCATGATCTCCTCGGTGATGCCCTCGATCTTGATGTCCATCTGCAGCGAGGTGATGCCGTAGGCGGTGCCGGCAACCTTGAAGTCCATGTCGCCGAGGTGGTCCTCGTCGCCAAGAATGTCGGAGAGCACGGCGAAGCGCTCGCCTTCCTTGATCAGGCCCATTGCAATACCGGCGACCGGCTTGGCCAGCGGCACGCCGGCATCCATCAGCGCCAGCGAGGTGCCGCAGACGGTAGCCATCGATGACGAACCGTTGGACTCGGTGATCTCCGAAACGACGCGCAACGTATAGGGGAACTGGTCGGCGGTCGGCAGCATCGGCCGGATGGCGCGCCAGGCGAGCTTGCCATGACCGATTTCGCGGCGGCCCGGCGAACCCATGCGGCCGGTTTCACCGACCGAATAGGGAGGGAAGTTGTAGTGCAGGAGGAACTTCTCCTTGTACATGCCGGTCAGCGAATCGACATACTGCTCGTCCTCGCCGGTGCCGAGCGTGGCGACGACCAGCGCCTGGGTCTCGCCACGGGTGAACAGCGCCGAGCCGTGCGTGCGCGGCAGGACGCCGACTTCCGAGACGATCTTGCGGACCGTCTTCAGGTCGCGGCCGTCGATGCGCGAGCCGGTGTCGAGGATGTTCCAGCGCACGACCTTGGCCTGGAGCTCCTTGAACACGGTGCCGATCTGTTCGGACGTGTATTTGGCCTCTTCGCCTTCTGCCGGCGCGAACGCGGCCTTGACCTTCGCCTTGACGGCGTCGACGGCGGCATAGCGCTTCTGCTTGTCGGTGATCTTGTAGGCGTCGCGAAGCTCGCCTTCGACGATCTTGAGCATCTCGGCTTCAAGTGTGGAATAGTCCGGCGCGGTGAAGTCGCGCGGGTCCTTGGCCGCGACTTCAGCCAGCTTGATGATCGCGTCGATCACCGGCTGGAAGCCCCTGTGGCCGAACATGACGGCGCCCAGCATAAGGTCCTCGCCGAGTTCCTTGGCTTCGGACTCGACCATCAGCACGGCGTCGGCGGTGCCGGCGACGACCAGGTCGAGCTTCGATTCCTGCATCTCGTCGACGTGCGGGTTGAGCACGTATTCGCCGTTGATGTAGCCGACGCGGGCGCCGCCGACCGGGCCCATGAACGGCACGCCGGACAAGGTCAGGGCGGCGGAGGTGGCGACGATCGACAGGATGTCCGGATCATTTTCGAGATCGTGCTGGACGACGGTGACGACGATCTGCGTGTCGTTCTTGTAGCCTTCGGCGAAGAGCGGGCGGATCGGGCGGTCGATCAGGCGGGAAACCAGCGTTTCCTTCTCGCTCGGACGGCCTTCCCGCTTGAAATAGCCACCCGGGATCTTGCCTGCGGCGTAAGTCTTTTCCTGGTAGTTGACCGTCAGCGGGAAGAAATCGAGGCCGGGTTTCGGCTCCTTCATCGAGACGACGGTGGCGAGAACCTTGGTTTCGCCGTAGGTGGCCAGCACCGCGCCATCAGCCTGACGCGCGATCTTGCCGGTTTCGAGAATGAGCGGGCGGCCGCCCCATTCGATTTCCACTTTGTGGTAATTGAACATGTCTTGTCCTTCGTATGCGGAAAGGGCCGCGCCGTTTCAGCGTGCGCGGATGCCCCTTTCCCTTGGCTTCCTTTCTCGGGCAGCCACGGGCAAGACAACGGGAAGCTCGGCTATTCGGCGCGGTGCCGCACGAGCGTCCTGCAATCCTGCCCCATGACCGTCCATGGGCGGTTTCGAGTGGCCCTCTGCTGTTCGAAACCGGGTTGGCCAATCGATCCGACTGGCCTTGCGCGGGGACCCGAAAACCAGGTTTTCGGAAAGTATCCTGCGCAAATCTAAAACTTCAGAGCGTCCTTTGCGCAGCCAAACCGGTGCGCGGCGCTCTGCTTCCTTCATTGGAGCCTTGGATGATCCGATGCTCCAATGCGCGACCGGCGGGCTCTCGAAAGAACCCGCCGGTCAATTCCTCAACGGCGCAGACCGAGCTTCTCGATCAGCGTCTGATAGCGCGCGTCGTCCTTGCGCTTGAGATAATCAAGCAGGCTGCGGCGCTGGGAAACGAGAGCGAGCAGACCACGGCGGGAATGGTTATCCTTCTTGTGGTCCTTGAAATGATCGGTCAGGTTCTTGATGCGCTCGGAAAGGATGGCCACCTGAACTTCCGGAGACCCGGTATCGCCCTTGGCGGTTGCGAATTCGCCCATCAATTCCTTCTTGCGTTCGGCAGTAATCGACATCGTGTTTTTCCTTGTCTGTTTGAGGAAACGGGACGCCCTCAGCCGGGATGTCGTCCAGCAGGGGCCGGTGCAAGCAACGCGTCAAAGCGCGAAGCTGCGGCGCATATAGTGCAATTCCGACAAAAAGGCCAGCCTAATTCACAAGCCGGCTTTTCGCTGCATAAACGGGCACTTCCGCCTAGTCAGAGCCATTTCTTCCATTTGAAGTACGCAAAGAGCCCGACCGCAACAAGCGCCATGAAGGCGAGCGACAGGGGATAGCCGTAATAGGCCTTCAGCTCCGGCATATTCCAGGGCGAGGTGTCGGGGTCGAAATTCATGCCCCATACGCCGACGAGAAAGGTAAGCGGCATGAAGATCACCGAGACGATCGTCAGGTAGCTGATGACGTCGTTGGTGCGCGCCTGGCTGAGCGACAAGTGCATCTCGATCAGGCCGGTCAGCATGTCGCGCTGGGTTTCGACCAGTTCGATCAATCGCAGCGAATGATCGAGCGTGTCGTTCAGGAATATCTTGGTTTCGGCCTTCACATAGGGCACGTCGTTGCGGATCATGGTCGCCAGCGCATCGCGCATCGGCCAAAGCACGCCCTTCAGCACATTGGCATCGCGCCGCAATTCGTGAAGCTGCCGCATCTGGTGCTTGTGCGCCTGGTGCAGCATCTGGTCCTCGATGCTGTCGACCAATTCGCCAGCAGCCTCGATCGGCGGGAAATAGCTGTCGACGATGGCGTCGATCAAAGCATAAGCGAGATAGTTGGCGCCGCGCGAGCGCAAGCGGTTGGGCACCGAGCTTGCGATCCGCTTGCGCACGGGATCGAATGGGTCGCCTTCGCGCTCCTGGAAGGTGACGACGAAGGTCTTGCCGAAGAAGACGGCGATCTGTTCGTAACGGTGCGCGGTGACGTCGTCGATCATCCTGACGACGACAAAGGCGTGGTCCTCGAAGAAATCCACCTTCGGCCGCTGACCGGTGTTGACGACGTCTTCCAGCGCCAGCGGATGCAGGTTGAAAATCCGGCCGATCTCCTCGATCAGCTGGATATTGGCGAGGCCTGTGCAGTCGAGCCAGATGACCGGCCAATTGTGGCAATGGGTGTTGACGTCGTCGATGCTGGCATTGTCGATCGTCTTGAACTTCTCGGGCGAGATCAACGTCAGCCTGAGCTCGGAGCGGCGCGCCGCCGGGTCGGCGATCAGCGTGCCCGGCGAAGCCCCAACCGGCGGCCTCCGTGTTTTGAGCGCCGCTCGTTTGTTGACCGTGTCAGCCTTTGCCATGTGCCCCCTCGAGTGCAGCGTCGAACGGCACTACAGCGCAGCGCATCCTTTCGGACGGCAAACGGCACCGTAGCGCCGTTGATTTAACGCATGATCGTTTCCCAAAATAGAATCCGGTTTGGAGATCATGCGCCGGGCGACAGCTGTTACCCGATAAAGACCCGCTTTGGCTTGAACATGCCTTGCTCGATAGCGCCGATGGCGACCAACTTGCCGCGCGCGGTGGCGCAAGCCTCCTCCGCTTCTACCGGCGCGTCACGGCCGCGAATGATGACCGGATTGCCGAGGCGGATTTTGGTTGCCGCATCATCGCTGATCGCGACCTGCGGCAGGCATTCGAGCGCGGCGGCGGTGTCGACCAGAAGTGCATCGATGGCACCGAAGTCGATCGGGGCGTCCGCTGCTTGCGGCTCGCCCTGCTCGCCGAAGCGGGCGGCTTCCAACTCGGCCAGGGTAACGAAATCTTCCTGCGTGAACGGCTCGACCTCGACCCGCCGCAGCTCGGCGATGTGGCCGAAACAGCCGAGCTCGCGGCCCATGTCGCGCGCCAGCGAGCGGACATAGGTGCCCTTGCCGCATTCGACCTCGAAGATGGTGCGATCGACCATATGCTCGACCAGGTCGAGCCGGCCGATCTCGACCTCGCGTGCCGGAATGTCGACCGTCTCGCCATCGCGGGCAAGGTCATAAGCGCGCTCGCCAGCGATCTTGATCGCCGAAAATTGCGGCGGCGTCTGCATGATGACGCCGGTATATTTCGAAAGCAGCGCCAGCACGTCGGCTTCCGCCGGACGGCGGTCCGAGCTTTTGGTCGCCGGGCCTTCGAGGTCGTCGGTCGAACGCTCCTCGCCCCAGGCAACCGTGAAGCGGTAGACCTTGGCGCCGTCCTGGACGTAAGGCACCGTCTTGGTCGCTTCACCAAGTGCGATCGGCAGCATGCCGGACGCGAGCGGGTCGAGCGTGCCGGCATGGCCGGCCTTCTCCGCCTGGAACAGCCACTTGATCTTGGAGACGGCTTCGGTCGAGCCCATGCCGACCGGCTTGTCCAGTATCAGCCAGCCCGAGATCGGCCGGCCCTTCTTCTTGCCGCGGCGCGCCACTATTCGCTGTCCTTCCGGTCGTCTTTGTCTTTGTCGTCGGCGCTGAGATCGCGCGCCACTTCGGGCGAGTGCAGCAATTCGTTGATCTTCTGGAAATTGTCGTAGCTGGTGTCGAGCCGGAAGCGGAATTCCGGCATGTACTTCATCTGCCGCAGCGCGCCGGAGACGCGGCCGCGGACGAACTTCGCATGCTTGTTGAGCGCTTCGACCACCGCACCGGCATCCTTGGCGCCAAGCGGCGAGACGAAGGCGGTGGCGATCTTCAGATCGGGCGACATGCGCACTTCGGAGACCGAGACCACGGCATTCTCGATCAGCGGATCGAGGATCTCGCCGCGCTGCAAGGTCTCGGACAGCGCATGGCGCACCTGCTCGCCGACGCGCAGCATGCGCTGGGATGGGCCAGCCGATGGTGGTCTTGGCATGAAAATCTCTTCTCTCAGTGCGGGTTCGAACCGCCTCAAACGGTTGACTTAGCGCCGTTGATCCGGCTTGGCTACCCCAAGGAACCTGCACCTCAGCTAATGTAAGGTGCGCGGCACTGAATGCTCTGTCTCCGGGCCGGCCTGTAATGAGACCATGAACGAAACGATCCTGTCGTATTCGGCTTTCAAATCGCTCTCGGACCCAAATGCACTCATCGGAATAAACCAGCCACCCTCTTGCGTCACAAAACCGATGCCGAATTCGGTCAGAGTAACTCGGCTTACGGATTTCCATCCGATGTGGATCTCTGTATCTGCGGCACGCTTTGAGATGCCGGCGACATCCACTCGGATCATGGTGGGTTCAGGCTCGAAATGAGCAACCTCGACTCGCCTCGCCAGAATGGGGCCGAGATTGATCATGATACCCGTGACAATGGTCATCATGCCCACAACTCCCGCGACTCCGGCCAAAGCACCGGAGCCGTCGAGATAGTTTGTGACAAGCACAAGCGGAATGCCAACGAGAAAGCAGTAAAACAACCGTCTCAGGGCGCCGAGACGACTTTCGCTCCGCGCCCTTGAGTAGACCCCTGAAAAATCGGCAGGAGACAGAACAAAGCGGTACTCAAGGCTTCGTTCTTGCTCCATATGCCGACACTACAGCGTCCTGGTCACCATCTCGACGCGGAAGCACTCGATGACGTCACCGACGCGCATGTCCTCGTAGTTTTGGAAGGCCATGCCGCATTCCTGGCCGGCCGGAACTTCCGAAACTTCGTCCTTGAAGCGCTTCAGGGTCTTCAGCGTGCCTTCGTGGATGACGACATTGTCGCGGATCAGGCGCACGCCCGCACCACGCTCGACCTTGCCTTCGGTGACACGGCAGCCGGCGATCTTGCCGACCTTGGTGATGTCGAAGATCTCGAGGATCTCGGCATTGCCGATGAAGGTCTCGCGACGCTCCGGCGAGAGCAGGCCGGAAAGAGCCGCTTTCACATCATCGACCAGATTGTAGATGATCGAATAGTAGCGGATCTCGATGCCTGCCGCAGCCGCGGCCGCGCGGGCCTGCGCATTGGCGCGAACGTTGAAGCCGATGATCGCAGCCCCCGAGGTTTCCGCCAGCGACACGTCGCTTTCGGTAATGCCGCCAGCCCCGGCATGGACGATGCGGGCGCGCACCTCGTCGGTGCCGAGATTGTCGAGCGCCGCGTTGATCGCCTCGATCGAACCCTGCACGTCGCCCTTGATGACCAGCGGGAATTCCTTCAATCCGCTGGTCTGCAATTGCGACATCATCTGTTCAAGCGAGCCGCGCTGGCCGGCATGCCTGGCCACCGCCTTCTCGCGCGCCAGACGCTGGCGATATTCGGTGATCTCGCGGGCTCGGGCCTCGTTGTTGACAACGGCGAAGCGGTCGCCGGCCAGCGGCGTACCTTGCAGACCGAGGACTTCCACCGGCATTGCCGGCGGCGCTTCCTTGACTTGCTCGCCGCGATCGTTGACGAGCGCGCGTACCCGGCCCCATTCGTTGCCGGCGACGAGGATGTCGCCCGGCATCAACGTGCCGGTCTGCACCAGCACCGTAGCGACCGGGCCGCGGCCCTTGTCGAGCTGGGCTTCGATGACCACGCCTTCGGCGGTGCGGTCCGGATTGGCCTTCAGGTCGAGGATTTCGGCCTGCAGCAGGATCGCTTCGAGCAACTTGTCGAGATTGATGCCCTTGGTCGCCGACACCTCGACATCCAACACCTCGCCGCCCATCGATTCGACGAACACCTCGTGGCGCAGCAGTTCCGAGCGCACCTTCTGCGGATCGGCGTCATGCTTGTCGATCTTGTTGATCGCCACGATTATCGGAACGCCGGCCGCCTTGGCGTGATTGATCGATTCGATCGTCTGCGGCATGACGCTGTCGTCGGCTGCCACCACGAGGATGGCGATATCGGTCGCCTGGGCGCCGCGGGCACGCATCGCCGTGAAGGCGGCGTGGCCGGGCGTGTCTATGAACGTGATCTTGTGACCGTTCTTCTCGACCTGATAAGCGCCGATATGCTGGGTAATGCCGCCGGCTTCGCCGGACACGACGTTGGCATTGCGGATGGCATCGAGCAACGAGGTCTTGCCGTGATCGACATGGCCCATGATCGTTACCACCGGCGGACGCGGCTGCAGGTCCTCCGGACGATCGGCGATGTTGAACAAGCCCTCTTCGATGTCGGACTCGGCGACGCGGCGGACCGTGTGGCCAAATTCGGTGGCGACCAGTTCGGCCGTGTCGGCGTCGATGACGTCTCCAGGCTTCAGGATCTGGCCCTGCTTCATGAAGAACTTGACCACGTCGACAGCGCGCTCGGACATGCGCTGCGCCAGCTCCTGGATGGTGATGGTTTCGGGCAGGATCACTTCACGCATGACTTTCTCGCGTGGCTCGTTATGCAACGCGCGCTTGAATTTCTCCTGACGACGGCGCATCGACGAGAGCGAGCGGGCGCGCGCATCCTCGTCGGAAAGAGCCGAATTCAGCGTCAGCTTTCCGCGGCGGCGGTCTTCCTCGCCCTTGGTCGGCTTGGCAGGACGTGCCACTTCGGGGGTGACGAGACGGCGCACCGGTGCACCGGCACCGGTCCGCTTCGGCTTGACCTCTTCCTCGTCATCGACTGTCGCCAGTTCGGCGGCGAGCGGCGCACGGCGGCGCGCCTCTTCCTCGGCACGGCGGCGGGATTCGGCCTCGGCTTGCAGCCGTGCCTCTTCCTCGGCCTGACGGCGAGCCGATTCCTCGCGCTCGCGGCGGCGGCGCTCTTCGTCCTCGCTGCGGCGCTTGGCCTCCTCGATGGCGCGCTGGCGATCCTCGACATCGCGGACCTTCGAGCCCTCGAGAGCCCGGCGGCGTGCTTCCATTTCCTGGCGCGACAACTCGTTCAGCACCATGCCGCCGCGTTCGAGCGGCGGCGGAGGCGGCGGCGCCTTGGGAGCTTCCTGCACGGCAGGCACTGCCGCAACCGGCTTCGGCGTGAAAACGGACACAGGCGCTGCCGCCGGCTCCGGCTTGTCGCCAGGCAGCGAGAACTTGCGCTTCTTGGTCTCGACGACCACCGACTTGGTGCGGCCATGCGAGAAGTTCTGGCGCACCGTGCCCTGTTCCATACCGGGGCGCTTCAGCGTCAAGGTCTTCTTCGGCGTAACACTCAGCGTCTTGTCGTCGCCCGATTTCGTATCGCTCATTCCATATCCTCTGCGGCATCATCCTCGTCAGCAACGGCCGCAAGCATTGCCAGATCGTCCGGGGAACCGCCCCGATATCGGTCGAGCGCAACCATGCGCTTCTGGACCGCCCTGCCCGCGTCTCCCGCGAGAACGGCAGCATGTATCACATTTGTACCCCCCAATGCCAAGCTCAACTCGGCCTCGGAGAAAAGTTTGTAAGCGCGGATCGCAGGCCCGCCGAGGTGGACGGTTGCCCGTCGCGCCTGGCTTATCTTGCGGACGCCATCGTCGGAAGCCTCGGTCGCGTGGAGCACGAAAAGTGCAAGTCCGCCGCGCACGGCACTCTCGACCTTGGTCGCTCCGAGCGCTATGGCGCCCGCCTTGCGGGCCAGGCCAAGCATGCCCAGAGCGGACCTGGAAAGCAGCGCGTCGACCATACCGCCAAGATCGGCTGGCACGCTCACCTGCGCCTTAAAAGCACGGGCAAACAGGTTTTTCGCCGCTGCCTTGTCTATATGTAGGCGGTCGGCCGTCACCCAGCAACCGCGGCCGGGCAGGTTTCTCTTGATGTCCGGAACGACGGCCGAATCCGGGCCGACGACGAAACGGATCAGTTCATCCGGTTCGGCTTGCCTGCGGGTGACGATGCAGGTGCGATCGTTCATCTCGTCCAAGGGCGGGTTCGGTGCGATGCGGTTTCACCTCACGCACCGACGGTTTCGTCAGCCGGCACGCCCTCGGCGGCAAGCTCGTCTTCGGTGATCCAGCCAGCCTTCAGGCGAGCCGCCAGGACCATCTGCTCGGCATCGGCGCGTGATACGCCATGGTTGGCGAGCACACCCGGGAATACCTTCGTCTCGCCGTCCTTGCGTTCTTTCCAACCGGTCAGGTCGTCGGCGGCGTAGCCGGCGAAATCCTCGATCGTCTTCACGCCGTCCTCGCCGAGCGTCACCATCATGGCGGTGGTGATGCCGGGAATCTCGCGCAATTCATCCTTGACGCCGAGGGCCTTGCGCTTCTCGTCGTGCTCGGCTTCGATCTTCTCCAGATATTCGCGGGCGCGGGTCTGGATTTCCGAAGCAGTGTCCTCGTCGAAGCCGTCGATCGACGCGATTTCGCCGGAATCGACATACGCGACTTCCTCGACGCTGGTGAAGCCTTCGGAAGCGAGCACCTGGCCGACCATCTCGTCGACGTCGAGGGCTTCCATGAACAGCGACGATCGTTCGACGAATTCCTTCTGGCGGCGTTCGCTTTCTTCCTGCTCGGTCAGGATGTCGATATCCCAGCCGGTGAGCTGCGAGGCAAGACGGACGTTCTGGCCGCGACGGCCAATGGCCAGCGACAGCTGATCATCGGGAACGACGACCTCGATGCGCTCGGCATCCTCGTCGAGCACGACCTTGGCGACTTCCGCCGGCTGCAACGCATTGACAATGAAGGACGCCGCCGAAGGCGACCACGGAATGATGTCGATCTTCTCGCCCTGCAATTCACCGACGACCGCCTGGACGCGGCTGCCGCGCATACCGACGCAGGCACCGACCGGATCGATGGAGCTGTCGCGCGAGATGACAGCGATCTTGGCGCGCGAACCCGGATCGCGGGCGACCGACTTGATCTCGATGATGCCGTCGTAGATTTCCGGCACCTCCATGGTGAACAGCTTCGCCATGAACTGCGGATGGGTGCGCGACAGGAAGATCTGCGGGCCGCGCTGTTCGCGGCGCACGTCATAGACATAGGCGCGGACGCGATCGCCATACTTGTAGTTTTCGCGCGGAATCAGCTCGTCGCGGCGGATGATCGCCTCGCCGCGGCCGAGATCGACGATGACGTTGCCGTATTCGACGCGCTTGACGGTGCCGTTGACGATCTCGCCGATACGGTCCTTGTATTCGTCATATTGCCGGTCGCGCTCGGCCTCGCGCACCTTCTGCACGATGACCTGCTTGGCCGACTGGGCGGCGATACGGCCGAAATCCATCGGCGGCAGCTGTTCGGCGATGAAATCGCCGAGCTGGGCGTCCGGATTTCGCTCGCGCGCCGAGGAAATGGCAATCTGGGTCGCGTAGTCGTCGACCTTCTCGACCACTTCCATCAGCCGCTGCAGCTTCATCTCGCCGGTATTCGGATTGATATCCGCCCGGATATTGGTTTCCTGGCCGTAGCGCGAGCGCGCGGCCTTCTGGATCGCATCGGCCATGGCGGCGATGACGATCGACTTGTCGATCGACTTTTCACGCGCGACCGCATCGGCGATCTGCAGCAGTTCAAGCCTGTTGGCGCTTACAACCATCTTGTTTCTCCCGAGCTTGTCGCCGACCTTACCGCCGGCAGCCCAATCACATTTCCTGTTCGGTTTCGTCTTCCGCACCCGCTGGTGCGTCTTCGGGTTCGCCGCGGCGTTTCCTGGCTTCCTTGCGCGCCCGGTTGTCCTTCGACAGTGCATCGCGGATAAGATCGTCGGTCAGAACCAGCCGCGCTTCGGCAATCGCATCGTAGGGAACACGCACTGTCGGCTCCTCGCCGTAAGCGGCCTTGTCGCGCTCGATCACCACACCGTCCGCGTCGCTTTCGGCGATCTTGCCCTTGAAGCGCTTGCGGTCGGCGACGAGGACAGACGTCTCCATCTTCACCAGATGGCCGGCCCAGGCTGCAAAGTCCGATTTGCGGACCAGCGGCCGGTCGATGCCCGGCGACGACACTTCGAGATGATAAGCCTTCTCGATCGGATCATCGACATCGAGCGCCGGCGACACCGCCCGGCTGACCTCTTCACAATCCTCGACCGTCATGGTGCCGTCCTCGCGCTCGGCCATGATCTGCAGCGTCAGCCCGTTCTGGCCCGACAGGTGCACACGTACCAAGCGAAAGCCAATGGCGCGCAGTACCGGCTGAACGATCAGCGCGATGCGCGCATCGATGCCGCTTTCGCGGATGATGCGGTCGTCGCCTTCGCTCGCCGTCACTGTCATTCGGTCCTGTCGCTCGATCCCTGTTGGTCGGCAGGTAATAAAAAAGAGCGGGACCGGGTGGACCCACTCTTCGTCATACCGACCAAGAATTTGAAGCTGATATAGACGATCATGGTCCTCGTTTCAAGCCCGTCCTGCATGACGGCAAGGCACCGAGTCCGCAGCGCTGCGCCAAATGCATGGCGCCCATGCAGTTATGCCCCTTTGAGCACCGGCCACGCACGACTATCTATGTTGCATTGCACAATTGGAGCGCTCACTGCGCTCGAAAGGGTACGATTATGAACAATCGTGGATTTTTTTCAGCCATAGGCGATGTCTTTAGCGTGTTCGGCAGCGCCGTAGCAGCGTCGCGGGCTGTGGAAAACGGTCGCAAGCCGCGTGCGCATGATCTGCGCAATCTCGGCATGGAGCCGGCAGCCTTCGACAAGATCCGTCGCTTCTGAGCCAAGTGAGCGCCGAGAGCCTTCGGCCGCTCGCCTTTACTCAGCTCTAATTTCCCGCTTATTTCCGCACGAAGGTCAGATAGGCGGGCCGTCGGCCTTCGCGAATGGCCTTGGCCTCATAGCGCGTCCCCGGCCAGCCATCATAGGGCCGATGCCAGTCGGCTGCTTCGTTTGCCTGCCACGTGAAGGCGCCGTGGGCCCGGCAATGCAGCAGCGTCCAGTTCACATAGCTGTCGATGTCGGACGCAAAGTGGAACTTTCCGCCGTGCTTCAGGACGCGCGCGAAGCGGTCGAGATTGACCGGGCTGACGAAGCGCCGCTTCCAGTGCTTCTTCTTCGGCCACGGATCCGGATAGAGGAGGTCAATGCCGTCAAGCGAAGCCTGCGGCAGCCAGTCCAGCAGGCGCGTGGCGTCGTCATCATAGACGCGCAGATTGGCAAGCGGCCGCTCCCGGACCGCCATCATCATCTTGGCCATGCCGTTGACGAAAGGTTCGACGCCGATAAAGCTGGTCGCCTGGCTGGCCGTAGCACGGTGCAGAAGATGTTCGCCGCCGCCAAAACCGATTTCGAGCTGGACAGCGGAAACTCCGGCTTCGAAAAGGCTGCGCAGATCGGCCGGTGGTCCAACCGTCAGATCGAGCTTGTAGGCGGCAAAGCCGCTCTCCAGCGCCGCTGCCTGCTGTGGTCGAATGGTCTTGCCGCGCCGGCGACCGAAAAAGGCCTCGGTCGCACGGCTTGGCCGGTCCTTCGGGTCCATAGGCGCCGCGGTTAGGCGGCGACTGCTTCGGCGACCGGTTCGGCGAGAGCGTCCTTGAGCGCCTTGGCGAGATCGGTCTTCTCCCAGGAGAAGGATCCGTCGCGGCCGGCCTTGCGGCCAAAATGGCCGTAGGACGACGTCTTGGCATAGATGGGCTTGTTGAGATCGAGGTGGCGGCGGATGCCGGACGGCGACAGGTCCATCACGGTGCGCAGTGCACGCTCGAGCTTTGCCTCGTCGACCTTGCCGGTGCCGTGGAGGTCGACGTAGATCGACAGCGGCTGGGCGACACCGATCGCATAGGAAAGCTGGATAGTGCAGCGATCGGCGAGCTTCGCGGCAACCACGTTCTTGGCGAGATAGCGCGCCGCATAGGCGGCCGAGCGGTCGACCTTGGTGGTGTCCTTGCCGGAGAAAGCGCCGCCGCCATGGGGCGCAGCCCCACCGTAGGTGTCGACGATGATCTTGCGGCCGGTCAGGCCGGCGTCGCCGTCGGGCCCGCCGATGACGAACTTGCCGGTCGGGTTGATGTACCAGTTGCAATTGTCGGCGATCTTCAGGTCGCCCAGTGCTTCGCGAATATAGGGCTCGACGACGTTGCGCACCTTCTTCGAATCCCATGTCTCATCGAGATGCTGGGTCGACAGCACGATCTGCGTCACTTCCGCCGCTTTGCCGTCGACATAGCGGACGGTGACCTGGCTCTTGGCATCCGGCCCGAGCCTGCCTGCATCACCGCTGCCTTCATGGCGCGCAGCGGCCAGCAGTTCGAGGATCTTGTGGCTGTAATAGATCGGCGCAGGCATCAGGTCCGGGGTTTCGCGGCAGGCATAGCCAAACATGATGCCCTGGTCGCCGGCTCCCTCCTCACCTTGCCGGTCGGAGGCGTTGTCCACGCCTTGGCCGATATCCGGCGACTGGCCGTGCAGCAGGACCTCGATCTTGGCCGTCTTCCAGTGGAAGCCGGCCTGCTCGTAGCCGATTTCGCGGATTGCCTTGCGGGCGACCGACTTGAACTTGGCCGGGTTGACAATCGGATGGCCGGCCGCATCCTTCAGGACATTGCCCTCCTTGTCCTTCTTGAGCAGCGTCTCGGGGACGCGCACCTCGCCGGCGATGACAACGCGATTGGTTGTCGCAAGCGTCTCGCAGGCAACGCGGACCTTCCACGGGTCCATGCCGGTCTTTCTGGCTTCGCGATAGACGAGATCGACAATCTCGTCGGAGATGCGGTCGCAGACCTTGTCGGGATGGCCCTCGGCAACGGATTCCGAGGTGAAGAAGTAATTGTGCCGCGTCACGGGTGTCCCCTCTTGAAAAAATATCGGCAGGCCGCCGATTTTGGCGCGCCAGTTGTTAACGGTGCCGGGCGCCGGTCGTCAAGCCATGCAGCCGTTCTGGCATGAATTTTGACGTTATTTATCTTTGCATCCCGAGACGGCGGCAGGGCGCACTGCGATCAGCCCTTGCGCCAACAGACTGAGGGAAAACGGCTTCGAGGAAGCGTGTCGAGCAAAATCGATCCGCGCTTTGGCGCATCTGCGGAATGCACATCCCTCGATGCGGGCAAGCGCGAGAAATTGCCTGCCCAGCCACGACGAACTCTACCTCTTTGAACTCTTCGCGAGCCAGTCAATCGACCTCGTCGGTGGAGAGCGACTTCACAAGCTCAATGATCTTACGGCGCACTTTCACGTCGGCGATCTTGACGAAGGCGCGATTCAGCTGGAGCCCTTCCGGGCTGCCGCAGAATTCGACGGCGGAGGTCATCGACGCATCCTCGGCAAATCCACGGTTGCCCACGGGCTCCTGACCGGGCGCATCCTCGAAAAAGAAGGCGACGGGCACGCCGAGTATGGAGGCGATTGCCTGCAAACGGCTGGCGCCAACGCGATTGGTGCCCTTTTCGTACTTTTGGATCTGCTGGAACGTTATGCCGAGGTTTTCGCCCAGTTTTTCCTGGCTCATTCCCAGCATATTGCGGCGAAGCCGGATGCGGCTTCCGACGTGGATGTCGATCGGATTCGGCTTTTTCTTGTTTTCTTCTGTCATTTTGTCCTCGCCGAATTTTTCCGGCTTTTTCTACTTTGCTGCCCAAACGACGCCGCGGCCCGTGCCCCAACAGAACGACCTTATCGACTTCGAAAATTTTCAGGCGCTTACAGTATGAGTTTCTAATGTGTCGGCTGTCAATTCGCCCGTAGCCTTTGCCTTACGTTCAAAATGCATGCCGCTACGGCGAGCAAAAACATGATCAGCATTCCGTTAATGCGTCGTTGGCTGGAGGAAACGATGGCTTGGTTGGAGATCGGCACACGCACATCGATGGCGCCGCGTGCATCGATTGCCAGCGCGTCGACGATGCGACCGTGCGGGTCGACAACGGCCGAAATGCCGTTATTAGCCGCGCGCAACAGGGGCACCCCATTCTCCACCGCCCGGATCTGCGCCTGCCTGAAGTGCTGGTACGGCCCCGGCGTGTCGCCGAACCAAGCGTCATTGGTGACGTTCACAATAAGCGCGGCTGTCGTAGCGTCAACCGCGACGAGATCGGGAAAGATGACCTCATAGCAAATAAACGGCAGCGCCCGCATACCGCCGGGCAGCGCGATCGGGTGCCGCTCATTGCCGGCCGCGAAGGTCATCGGACCGGCAACAAGCTGCTCAAGCCCGAGGCGGCCGAGCAGATCGGCGAAAGGCAGATATTCGCCGAAGGGGACCAGGTGGACCTTGTCCACGGCATCGACGATTTCGCCCCTTTCGTCGATCGCCACGACCGAGTTGTAGTAACGGCTGCGAGCCGCCGAGCCGCCTTCCTCGCGAACGACGCCGGCAAGCAGCATCTGGCCATCGCCAAGCATCTCTCCGATGGCAGGCAAGGCATCCGGACGTTCGGTGAACAGAAACGGCACGGAGGTCTCCGGCCACAGGATCAATTGCGGCCTGTCATGGCCGGGTTCCGGTGCCCTGGCCGAAAGCCCCATCATGGTGGCGAAGATGCGGTCACGCACCGAGGCATCCCATTTTTCCGTGAGATCGACGGCAGGTTGCACGATACGGACGTCGAGGCTATGGGCCGCCGGTTTTTCGGGGGCGGCGAGCCGGATATAGCCGAAGCCGGCATGGGCGGCGACGAGAACGACAAGCAACGCCGCGCCGAGGCGAAGATGCTGGCGCGCCGCAAGCAGCGCCGGCAGCGCGAAGACGAAGACCGCCAGCGCGTTCATGCCGACCATGCCGGTCACCGAGACGCTCTGCATCAGCAAAGGCACCGGCATCGCCGCATAGCCGACGGCATTCCACGGAAAGCCGGTGAACAGGAAGCCGCGCAGCCATTCCGCCAGCGCAAAGCCGAAGGCGAGCGCGGCGATGCGGCCGATGTCGTTGCTCCACAACAGCCGGGCAACCACGGCAGCGAAACCGTAAAAGAAGGCCAGCGCGAGGGGGATGCCGACCACCGCGAACGGCAAGGCCCAGGCAAAGCTGTCGGCCTCGACCAGAAGCGCCGAGCCGACCCACCAGAGACCGGCAAGAAAGTAGCCGAAACCGAACCACCAGCCGACGGCGAAAGCCGGCCGCAAGCGCCGCAGAAAACCGTCCGAGGCTTCGCCGGTCGCGCCATCGAGAAGCCACACCAGCAGTGGGAACGAAACGAAGCAGACGGCGAAGAAATCGTAAGGCGCCTGGGCAAGAACCGCCAGCGCCCCGGCAAGAAACGCCACCAGCGCGCGCCGCCAGCCCCAAAGCAGAATTATCCGGCCGGCCTGGCGCTCCATCAATGCTTCCGAGTCGTGCGAATCAGGACGCAAGATTTATCAGGCCGCGGGCTTGCCTCCAAACAAACCCTAAGCCTGCTCGGTGCGCACGGCGCGGCGCCGCCGCTCGCCCTTCAAGGTCTCGACGATGCGCACGCGCTTGACGCGGCGCGGATCGGCGTCGAGCACATGGAACTCGAAGCCGGGTATGGCCTGCACCACTTCGCCGCGCGCCGGCACCCGGCCAAGCGTATTGAAGATCATGCCGCCGATCGTGTCGACATATTCGCCGTGCTCGCCGGCGGCGAAATCCTCGCCGATCATCTTGGCGACGTCGTCGATCTCGGCCTTGCCGTCGACGATGAAGACGCCTTCGCCGGCCTGGGTGATCATCGGCTCGTCCTCGTCATGCTCGTCCTCGATGTCGCCGACTACCATCTCGACGATGTCCTCGAGCGAGACGAGGCCGTCGGTGCCGCCATATTCGTCGATGACCAGCGCCATCTGGGTGCGCGTCGTCTGCATTCGCCCCATCAGGTCGGAGGCGAGCATCGACGGCGGCACGAACAGCACCGGTCGGATCAGGTTGAGATCGCCGATGGTGCGCGCCAGATCGACCTGGGCGAGATCGAGAACCGTCGCGACCGGGGTTTTCCTGGTCGTCCTGCCCTTTCTGACGCGGGCGACCTTGGTGATATGCGCCAGCACGTCGCGGATATGAACCATGCCGCGCGGGTCGTCGAGCGTCTCCGAATAAACTGGCATGCGGGAGTGGCCGGACTGTTCGAACAGCCCCAGAAGATCGCCGAGCTTCGTCGTGATCTCGACCGCCTCGATGTCGGCGCGCGGCACCATGACGTCCTCGACCCGCACTTCGCGCAGGCGCAGGATGTTGTTGAGCATGGCGCGTTCGCCGGGCGAGAAGGATTCTGCATCGCTCGCCGTTTCGGCAAGCGCACCGGCAATCTCCTCGCGCAGGCTGGTGCCGTTGCGGTGCCTGAAAAGCCCGAGCACGCGATCGAACAGGGAAGGACCGGCAGGCGATGCCTCGCTGGCGAAGCTGCCGGTCGTGGTACTCGGACTCGAGCCCTCTTCCGTCGTTTCGGAAGGCTTGATCACACTGCCGGCGTCGGAGCGGGCGGCAGTCTCTGGTTTGTCGTTCATCATCGTCCGGTCAATTGGTCTTTTGTAATTACGTGTAGGGATCGGGAATGGCAAGCCTCGCAAGTGCTGCGCGCTCTGTCGCTTCCATCAGATCCGCTTCGGCATCCGTTTCGTGATCATAGCCCAGCAAATGCAGCAGGCCATGGATGACGAGATGGGAGATATGGTCCTCGACGGGCTTGTCTTCCAGTGCCGCCTCGCGCGCGACAGTCTCGGCGGCCAGCACGATGTCGCCGAGCATCGGCGGCAGAGGCCCGCCCCTGGTAAAGGGAAAAGCCGGAAAAGACAGGACGTTGGTGGGCTTGTCCTTGCCGCGCCAGCCGGCATTGAGCGTACGGATATGGGCATCGTCGGAGAAGACGATGCTGAGCTCGGAACGGCCGTCCGCACCGGTTTCGACAAAGGCGGCCGATACGGCGTGGTCGACCAGCCGCGTCAGCGTCGTCTCGTCGGGCCAGTCGCCCGCCTCTATGGCGATATCGATCTCGACGGGAAGCGGCCCTCCCGCCTTTTGCTCCTCAGCCATGCGGCCGCATAATCATATCAGCTTTCGACACCTAAGCCCCTGGCCAGCTTGCCGTCACGGTCGTAGGCCTTGACGATCTCGGCGACCAGCGGATGTCTGACGACGTCGCCTTCATTGAAGCGGACCGTCACCATGCCGGTAACGCCGTCGAGAATTCTCAGCGCCTCGACCAGGCCGGACTTGGTGTTCGGCGGCAGATCGATCTGGGTCGGATCACCGGTGACGATCATGCGCGAGTTCTCGCCGAGCCGGGTCAGGAACATCTTCATCTGCATCGGCGTGGTGTTCTGCGCCTCGTCGAGGATGACGGCGGCATGCGCCAGCGTACGGCCGCGCATGAACGCCAGCGGCGCGATCTCGATGACCTCGGCGGCAATCGCCCGCTCGACCTTGTCGGCCGGCATCATGTCGTAGAGCGCGTCATAGAGCGGCCGCAGATAGGGATCGACCTTCTCCTTCATGTCGCCCGGCAGAAAGCCAAGCCGTTCGCCGGCCTCGACCGCGGGGCGCGACAGCACAATGCGTTCGACCATGCCGCGTTCGAGCAGCATTGCCGCGTGCGCCACCGCCAGGTAGGTCTTTCCGGTGCCGGCCGGGCCGATGCCGAAGACGAGTTCCGACCGCTCCAGCGCGCGCATATAGGCGTCCTGGTTCAGCGAGCGGGCATAGATGGTCTTCTTGCGTGTCGATATCTGGGCGGCGGACACCTTGCCCTTGCGCTCCAGCGTCGGCAGCGTCAGCTGGTCGTCGGTGGCGATCGCCATGCGCACCGCGCCGTCGACATCGGACTGGCCGATATCAGTGCCTTTCTGCAGAATGCCGTAAAGATTGTCCAAGGCGCGGCGTGCCTGCTCGGCGGCTGAGGAAGAGCCCTTGATGGTCAATTGGTTGCCACGCGAGCGGATGTCGACGCCGAGCTTCTGCTCGAGCCTGGCCAGATTCTCGTCGAACTGGCCGTAAAGGGCGCTGGCAAGCTTGTTATTGTCGAAAGTCAGTACGATGTGCGCCATATCCGAGGCCCCGGAGGGTAGATTCTGGGGCAGGTTCTTGACTTCAGCAGCGCTCAACCGTCTCTCCTCATCTGCCGAGGCCTTCAGGCCAATTCGGCGAACAGGCTGTTGTAGCCCGCCTTCGTGATTCGTACCTGGATAATGTCACCGATTTCGCCGGCCTTTTCATCAACAATAACCGGCTGCAGCCACGGCGAGCGGCCAACCTTCTGGCCGGCCTGGCGGCCCGGCTTTTCGACCAGCGTGTCGATGGTCCTGCCGACCAGGCTTGCGCCGAAATGCTGCTGCTGTTTCAGAAGCAGCGCTTGCAATCGCTGCAGGCGCTCGTCCTTGACGGCCTCCGGCACCTGATCGTTCATTTCGGCGCCCGGCGTGCCGGGCCGCGGAGAGTATTTGAACGAGAAGGCCGAGGCATAGTTGACGTCTTCCACCAACTGCATCGTCGCCTCGAAATCCGCTTCCGTCTCACCGGGAAAGCCGACGATAAAATCGCCGGACAGTGCGATGTCGTTCCGCGCGGCACGGATGCGGTCGATCAACGTCAGGTAGTCCTTGGCCATATGCCTGCGGTTCATCGCCTTGAGTATGCGGTCCGAGCCGGATTGCACCGGTAAATGTAGATAGGGCATCAGCGCGGGCAAATCACGATGGGCGGCGATCAATTCATCGTCCATGTCGCGCGGATGGCTGGTCGTGTAGCGCAGCCGCGCCAGACCTGGAATCTCTGCGAGCCTGAACAGCAGCCGGCCAAGGCCCCATTCCTCGCTGTCTTCGCCTCTTCCATGCCAGGCGTTGACGTTCTGGCCGAGCAGCGTCACCTCGCGCACGCCGGCATCCGCCAGGCGCTCGGCTTCGGCGACGATCTGTGCCACCGGCCGCGAGACTTCCGAGCCGCGCGTATAGGGTACGACACAGAAGGTGCAGAATTTGTCGCAGCCTTCCTGAACGGTCAAGAACGCCGTCACGCCGCGCCTGATCAGTTCGGCGCGCTTGGGCTGCGGCAGATGCTCGAACTTGTCCTCGACGGCATAGTCGGTCTCGACGATCTTTTCTCCGCTCCGCGCCTTCGCCAGCACACCGGGCAGCCGGTGGTAGGTCTGCGGGCCGATGACCAGATCGACCACCGGCGAGCGACGGATGATCTCGGCGCCCTCGGCCTGCGCCACGCAGCCGGCGACGCCGACCAGCATTTCGCGCCCGGCCTTGGCACGTTCCGCCTTCAACTCACGGATGCGCCCAAGTTCGGAATAGACCTTTTCCGCCGCCTTCTCGCGGATGTGGCAGGTGTTGAGCAGCACCAGATCGGCCTCGCCAATGGCGTCTGTCGCGGCATAGCCGTCGATGGCCAGAGCATCGGTCATGCGCTGCGAATCGTAGACGTTCATCTGGCAGCCATAGGTCTTGACGAAGACCTTCCTGGTCGCGGCAGGCAGAACGACCAGGTCTTCGGCGGCAGCGCCGATGTCGTCGCGTTCTATCGTGTTCAATTCCATTTCGCGGCTTCTAGCGCCTTTCCCTGACAAAAAACAGACGAATCTGGCCGGTACCGAGCAGACTACCGGCTCGGGCGCGGTTCGGCGAGCGCCGCCTGCACCATCTCGCGCACCTGGCGTTCCATCTGCTTTGCCGTCTCCTTGCGGCTGGACCCCTTGGAGAAAGCAATCGCCTCGCCAAAATGCACCTCGACGTCGAGAGCGCCCTCGGCCATCAGCACCTTGAGGTGCGGCATCAGCTCCTCATCGCCGATCCAGGCGGCAACCGGCCGATGCCGGCGGCCGAGTGGCACGCCATGCAGGCGCGTATAAACGATCGCCACCGGCTGGATGAAGACCTGTTCGGCCGCCCCTTCAGCAATCGCCATCGTAGCGGCGCCGAACAGTGTGCTCTTGAACGGCAGGATCATGTTGCCGTCGCCGGTCGAGCCTTCGGCGAACAGCACCATGGCGTCCCCCTTGGCCATCCGGCGGGCGATCTCGCTCGCCTGGTCGCCCGACGAACGTTTGCGCTCACGTTCAATGAAGACGGTGCGTTGCAGCTTCGACAGCATGCCGATCAGCGGCCAGCCGGCCATGTCGGCTCTGGCGATGAACGTCACGTCGACCATCGATCCCAGCACCATGATGTCGGTCCAGGAGATGTGGTTGGCGGCGACCAGCAATGGGCGTTGGCCGGATAGCGCCCCTTTGACATGGATGCGCAGCCCGAGCGCCCTGATGATCATCCTGTGCCAGATCTTCAGGATGAAGGTCTCGCGCCAGAGCCCGGTCTTCATCGACAAGACCTGCAGCGGCACAAGCACCAATGAGCCGACGACAACCAGCCCCAGCGCCAGGAAAATCCTGATTTTTCCGATCATCCGCACCACCCCGGCGTTTGGCTAGCGAAGATCGCGGCGCATGACAAGGGCGCCGGTCGGGCCGTGCTCCGGCGACTTGTAATAGTTGGCGCGCTTGCCGACCTCGCGGAAGCCCAGCCGCCGGTAGAGCGCGATCGCGGCGACGTTGGTCTCGTCGACCTCAAGGAAAAGCGCCTCGGCGCGCTGTGCGTGCAGTTCACGCAGCACCGCATCCATCAATTGCCAGCCGAGCCCCCGGCGCCGGTGCGAGCGTGCCACTGCGACCGTCAGGATCTCCCCCTCGCCGGCGGCCAGCCGCGCCAGGACGAAGCCCACCGGCGGCTTGGCGCCCTGTCCGGTCTCGCGCGCGGCATAGCCGAACACCGTGTCCTGCTCGAGCAGCGCGGCGAATTCGTCGTCGGTCCACGGCCGCGCGAAATCCTCGCGATGCAGCACCGACATGGCCGCGCTGTCGGCAACCGTCAGCGGCTCGATCGCATAGTCCCTGCGACGCGGCTGGAGGAATGGAATACGCATCAGTTTTTTTGCCTGGATAGAACAAAGCCGGCCTGCGGCTTGGCGTCGGCGCCCCGCAGATAAAGCGGTTTCGGCTTTTCGCCCTCGCCGTGTTTACCGGCACCTTGGGCCGCGGCCAGCCGCGCATAGACAGCGATGTCGGCGGTGGCCGCCGTCTCACCGAGATCGAAGCTGCGTCCGGCCGCCGCGGCAATTTGGGTTGCCGCCGTGCCCGCCAGAACCGGAGAGATGTCGATCGCCATGGCTGCGGCGTGCGAGAGCGTGGTCACAGCCGGACCATAGATCAGAACCGACCTCTCATCGTAAAGTGCCGCATGGATCTCCTCGCGGCCTGCATCGAGCGCTGCGATCACGGCGCGGCGGGGAAATATCGCTGCGGTCTCTGCCGCCAGTGCCTCCAGAGTCGTCACGCCGATCGCCGGGATTTTCAGCGCCAGCGCCAGGCCGCGCGCCGCCGAGACGCCGACACGCAGTCCGGTGAAGGAGCCCGGACCGGTTGAAACGGCAATGGCGCCGAGGCTGGCATAATCGCTTCCGGCCGCCTTCAACGCGCCTTCGATGACACCCATCAGATGCTCGGCATGACCCTTGCCGAGATCGAGCACCGAACGGCCGAGTTCTTTCCCGGCCGCCGCGTCGTAGACGCAGGCGGCGCAGAGATTGGCGGCACAGTCGATGGCAAGCAACTTCATGAAGCGGCCGGTTGAGACAGTTTCGAAAACAGCTTCCCTCTGCCCGCCAGAGCTGATCCCCGCAAGGGAATAATGGATAAATCGTCAGGCGACTTGGCTTCGGCGCGGGTCCAAGAATGTAAGTTCCAACGCACGCAATCGCCACAATAGGTATCGGAACTAGCCGACCTGCTCGATACGCAGCAGGTGATTGTCCCAGACATAGTCCGGCTCGGAACGTATCGAGCCACCGGCCTCGACGATTTCGCCGGCGCCGGTCGTCGCCATGAAGCTTTCCCCATCGGGTGCAACGCCGCAGACCTCGACCAGCGCCTTGCTGGCGACGATGCGGCCGCTGGCCGTGTCGATCACGGCAAGCGAATTCCCCTCAGGCGAAGACACGGCGATGGTGCCGGCGGCAGGGTTGGCCGCGACCGAGCCGATATAATTTCTGAAGGTCGAGAGCACGTCCTGCGGCATGTCGAGCAATTTCAAGTCCATGCCGCGCGGCGCGCGGCCGAGCAGTGGGGGACGATCGGTACCCGGCCCCCTGTATTGACAGCCGAACCAGACGGTGCCGGAGCGGTCGGCATCCATATGGCGGATCGACAGTTGGTGCAGCGCTGGCGGCAATTCGTGCTTTTCGGTGAGATCGCCGGTAAGGCGGTCGACCAGAACATAGGAAGGCTTCATCGTTGCGATGTTGAGCTCGGCGCGGCCATAATCCGGATGCGTCTCGATGCCGCCATTGGCCACAGCAATCGTCCTGCCGTCGGAAAGCAGCAAAAGCTCGTGCGGGCCTGTGCCGTAGGTCGGGAACTCGCCGATGCGCTTGAATTTCGCATGCGCGTCATAGACGCCGACGACGCCGTCGGCATTGTCGAAATCGTTCTCGGTTGCGTAGAGCAGCGTGCCATCGGCCGAAAACACGCCATGGCCGAAGAAATGCCGGCCGGCAACGCTGGCAATGGTGTGCGGTTCATCGCGGCCGGTATGGTCGAAGACGACAGCAAAGGTGCCCGGCTGCCTGGCAAACACCACCGAACGCTTAGACACCGGGTCGAAGGTAACGTCGTGGCCCCGATCGGGCAGATCGATCGTGTGCAACAACTTGCCGGCCTCGGACAGGACGGCCGCGCCATAGCTGCCGTCGCGCTTGACGAAAGCCGTGGCGAAGACCGCGTCGGCGTCGAGTGTATTTGCCCAGGCCGACGGCGCCATCGCCGCCACGAAACCAGCGCCCGCGGCCCTCAGGAAATCGCGCCGATCGATCAGCGGCGTCCTCATGATCAGTCGCCATCCAGTGACGAGAACCCGGCGGTCAGGCCGAATTCGGCGGTCAGCCTGGTGCCGATCAGGGTCGTCAGGCTGGATGTCACCAGTGCGAAGTAGTCGAGCTTCTGGCGCAACGTCGGATCGGCTAGTGCCTTGTCGATCGGACCCCTGATCGCCTTGGCGGCCTCGATCCCGTTGGTGAATTGGATGTGGACCGATTCCGCCATCCAGCGTGCATCAGGCGGCAGCGCATCGCCAAGCTGGGAGGCCTGGAACAGCGCATCCATGCCCGCCAGATTGCCGGTCAGCGAGCGTGCGGTGTTCTGCGAGCGCCAATAAATCGCCTGTTTCGGTTTGTCGGCCTCCGGCTTGGCGCCCAGGAAGCCTTTCAGGCGCACGTCGCGAACCATTTCCAACTCGTTGATGAAGACGCCGACCAGTTCGGTCACCGCTTCGGTTCCGTCGTGATAGAGCGCGTTCTGCGGACCGGGATGGGCCCAGAGCGCGGCAAAGCCGTTGGGCTTGTTCCAGGCCTCGCCGACCTCGGCGGCAATCGTCTCGACATTGCCGGCAATGGCTGCACCATAGGCGCAGCGATAGGCGTCGCCCTTGCCGGCCAATTGACCGGCGTCATCGCCGTAGAGCACGAACTCCAATGCGCCGAGCCCTTGCACGGCGACACTCTTTGTCGCCAGTTGGGCCGGATCGGCGGCCGCCGGATCCTTGCCGGCCAGTGCTGCCTGCACCTGCTTCAGGCCGATGCTCTTGCGGTCCGGCCAAAACAGCATGCGCTCAAGCCGGTTGTTTTCGGCGATCGGCCCGAAACGGATGATTTCCACCACCGACCAGGCATCCACGACGCCTGAGAATTCGGCGCGTGCCGCATCGAGAGTATCTTGCGAAGGCGCCTGGCAAAGCGCGTGCATGGTCTTGGCCAAGCTGTCCGCGTGGTCATGCAGCCTGGTATAGGCCGGGCGGACGAAGCCGTCGATCGCCCGCTGGATCACATCCGAAGCCTTCACCGCGGCGGATGCCGGCAGCGCATCGGCGAGGACCAGCATCAGCGCGAGTGCAAGACGCTTCCGCATCAGAGCGACTCCAGAAACTTCATCAGCGCGGCGCGTTCGGCCGCATTGGCAGCGGCAAAGCGGTCACGCGCCTTCTCGCCCTCGCCGCCATGCCACAGGATTGCCTCGGCCAGGCTGCGTGCGCGCCCGTCATGCAGGAAGAAGGTGTTGCCGCTGACGGTCTGGGTGAGCCCGATGCCCCACAGCGGCGGCGTGCGCCATTCGCTTCCCGTGGCCTCGCCCACCGCCTGTCCGTCGGCAAGGCCGGGTCCCATGTCATGCAGCAAGAAATCGGAATAAGGCCAGATCAGCTGGAAGGCGTGCGCTCTGTTCGGGGTTCCGCGACGGGTGACGAATTTCGGCGTATGGCAGGAGATGCAGCCCATATCGTAGAACAGTTTTTTGCCGGCGAGCACATCCGGTCTGTCGAGATCGTGCCGAGCCGGCACGGCAAGGTTTTGCGAATAGAAGGTGACGAGGTCCACGACCGGCGGCGGCGCTTCGACCGGACCGAGGCGCTCCTGTACACCGTTGGGTAGGGCAAGGCAGGTCTTTTCTGCGGCGCTGCAATCGCCCCAGTGCCTCGGCACCTCAGGCGTCGAAATGCCGATATCGCCGGCAAAAGCGTCCGCCGATTGCTGACGGATCGAAGCCGCCTGCGCCTTCCAGCCGAAACGGCCGAGCGTCAGTTCACCGCTGCTGCTGTCGCGTATTATGTTGGGCCTGCCGGAAATCCCGTCACCATCGCGGTCGGTCGCATCGGCATGCGCAAGGATGTCGGCAGGAGCGATCTGCTCCACCAGGCCAAGGCCGATCATCGGCGGTGTCATGCGCGGCGACAGCGTGGTGTGCGGATCGAGCGGCCCGTAGGCGAGACCCTCGACCGAATAGCTCGGCTTGCGCAGCGACACGACGCTGCCGTCCGCCAGTTTTACTTTCTGCTCCTGATAATCGACATGCATCCTGCCTTCGCCCTGCAGGCCGGGAACGGCTAGCTCCTGAAGTTGTGTGCCATAGACCGGGTCGGGAAAGTTGAGCACCTTGTGATCGGCGAGTGCGGCTTTCTCCTCCTCGGTACTGGCTTCCCTTGCCAGGCGCAGGAACATCGAGGTGGTGCCGCTGTCGCCTTCGGGCGGATGGCCGCGGCCGTCCTTCAGATGACAGTTTTGGCAGGCGCGCTCGTTGAACAGCGGACCGAGCCCATCCGAGGCTTGTGTCGAGGATGGCGACGACACCCAGTTCTTGCGGAAAATGGCATTGCCGAGCTTGAAGGTACCCTCTTCCTCGAAGCCGATGTTGGCGGAGGATTGCGAGAAGGCATCCTTGTTGACGTCCTTCTTCGAGGTGCCGGCGCCGCCCTGCATCAATTCGAATTGCTCGGGCTTGGAGAAATCGCTGGTCGGCCTGGTGATCGCGATGACGCGCGCCAGATCCTTCGGCGTCAGATCGGTGCGGCTGGTGGCAAGCCCCGCCGGTTGCGGCGCTCCGGCCAGCGCCGAGGCTGTGAGCGTCGCCACCACGGCAAGAAAAGGGCCGCGAAGGATCCCGTACCGCGGCTTCTTCTGAGGCGGCAGGCCGCAATCTTCGGCCGGCAAGCGGCGCAAGAAATCTAGGGGGCGCCGCATTCCGGCATGTCCTTATTCCGCCTCGTCGGCCGACGCTGCGTTGAGTTGGCCGTACTTTTCCTCGCCGATGGAGGCGAGCAGGTCGAGTTGCGTCTCGAGGAAGTCGATGTGACCTTCCTCGTCAGCCAGCAATTCCTCGAACAGCTTCATCGTCACGTAGTCGCCTGCTTCGTTGCAAACCTCGCGCGAACGCTTGTAGGCGGTGCGCGCGTCATATTCGCCGGCAAGATCGGATTCGAGCACTTCCTTGACATTCTGCCCGATACGCAGCGGCGCCACGGACTGCAGGTTCGGATGGCCCTCAAGGAAGATGATGCGCGCCACGAGCCGGTCGGCATGGTGCATTTCTTCGATCGATTCAGCGCGTTCCTTCTTCGCCAGCTTGGCGTATCCCCAGTCTTCCAGCAGCCGGAAATGCACCCAATATTGATTGACCGCTCCAAGTTCCAGAAACAGAGCCTCGTTAAGCCGCTCTATGATCTGCTGTTCGCCTTTCATGGATTCTGCTCCCGTATTGGACGCGCAGGCCTCTGACGCGATCCAGGTGTGAAACGATGTCCACGCCGCTCGCCGCCGAGCGGGCGTGATAATTTTCGGTGACCCGAATGATCGTTTCGACCACATTTGGGAAGCAGCCGCAACAGCGACCGCGCTTGTGCATGGCATGGTAGACCTTCGCCGGCACGATCAGCTGCCAGGGGTCCTCATCCAGCAGTCCGACGATCGTCTGCTCTATCTCCTTTTCGGTGATGATGTTGCAATGGCAGATCAGCATTTGTCGCTCTGGCTAACGGCGCTCATTGCGCCGCGTGGCTGTTGGTTTCGAAGTTTACTGGAACACCTTGTCCGGTGAATCGAGGCTGTCCGAGCCCTCGAAGGCGATGGCATTGAGCTTCAGGGTGCCGACGGCGCGTTCGATCGACTTGGTCTGATCGACCAGCGCGTCGATCGCCGCCTGCACGGTGGCGTTGCCGTCAGCGTTACCCTCGGCGATCTGCTGGTCATAGGCCTCGCCGGCAAGCGCCCGCGCCTTGATGGCCTCCATCTTGGCGATGGTGATATCCAGTTTAGCCGACAATTCCTTGTCGATCGCCGGATCGGCCGCCTTGACCATGTCGGCCACCGACGGCCCCTCGACGACAGTGCCGTCAAGCCGCGTGTAGCTGCCGTGATAGGCGGCACGGATGCCGATCGCATCGTAGAGATGGGAGTTGTAGGTGTTGTCGGAGAAGCAATCATGCTCCTCTTCCGGATCGTGCAGCAAAAGGCCGAGCTTCATCCGCTCGCCGGCGAGTTCGCCATAGGACAGCGAGCCCATCCCGGTGAAGATGGTCGAAATGGCGGCGTTCGGCTCGCCATCGACAAGGTTCTTGCGGGCGGCGCCGCCTTCCTTCCAGTAGTCGACCATATCCTTTAGATCGGAAACCAGAAGGTCGCTCGCCGATTTCAGGTATCGCGCCCGACGGTCGCAATTGCCGCCGGTGCAATTGGCGAGGTCGTAATCGGTGTAGGGCCGCTCGCCGGCGCCCGGACCGGTTCCGTGCAGGTCCTGACCCCAAAGCAGGAATTCGATGGCGTGATAGCCGGTCGCCACATTGGCCTCGATACCGCCGGCCTCCTGCAGGGTGCCGGAGAGGAACTCCGGCGTCAGATTGGTGGCGTCGACCTTCTTGCCGTTGATCTCGATCGACTTATTGGCGATCACATTGGCGGTGTATAAAGCGTTGGCATCCGACTCGGTGCCGTAGCCCTTGGCGACATAGTCGATCAAGCCCTCGTCGAGCGGCCAGGAGTTCACCTTGCCTTCCCAGTCGTCGACGATGGCATTGCCGAAGCGATAGACCTCGGTCTGCTGATAGGGAACGCGCGATGCCTTCCAGGCCTCGCGGGCGGCGTTCAGCGTCTCGGCCGATGGCTTGGCGAGCAGCGCATCGACAGCCTTGTCGAGCGCCTCGGCCGTGATCAGCGAATCCTCGTATTTGGCGAGCGCGATGTCGGAATAGGTCTTGATGACCGCCTTGGCATCGGTTTGCGCCTTGGCCGGCAGCACGAACACAGCCGCCGTGAGCATCGCGGTGGCCCCGATCGCCGCAAGCCTGCCGCCATACCGTGCCCTGATCATCGTTCTCATGACTGTCTCTCCTCGGGAATCAATGAAATGCCGGCGCCGCGGCGGGCAGCTGCCAGCGGGCAAAGAAGGGTCGCGCCATCGCGCGGTTCGCGGAAGAAAGACACCGAAATGCCTCCAATCGAAAGGGTTCAAGGCCCAGACATCAAAGGGATGCGCTGACGCGCGAGCTTCCATAAAACGGCGAAGACACCGGATGTCAACTGGTGGCGTAGAAAAAATTCAATTGAAACAATAGTTTAGAATTATTCTAAACTAGAACTGTCAACTTTAACACCGATGTATAGGAATGCCGGCGCATGACGCGGTTGACAGGCGGCCGTTCCGGGTGCGACCCGGATCGGCGCTCTTGCGGCGGGACCAGACAATCGCCACCTGGCGTGACGTCCTAGATTTGGGTGAGGAATCGGGCTGTTATGAAGATCGGGGTCGTCATTGTCGGTGCGGGTCATGCGGGCGTGCAAGCGGCCGCCAGTCTGCGCGAAGAAGGCTATGACGGGCCGGTAATCCTGATCGGCGACGAAGACGAATTGCCCTACCACAAGCCGCCGCTGTCGAAGACCTTCATCAAGGATCAGCAAGCAAAGCCGCAACCGTTGCGCGGCGAGGCTTTTTATACCGGCAGCGCCATCGACTACCGGCCAGGCCTGCGGGTCGAGCGGATCGACGTCGCCGGCCGCCGGCTGGAGATATCAGGCGGCGTGCTGCCGTTCGACCGGCTGATCCTCGCCACCGGCGCGCGTCCGCGCCTGCTGCCGCTGCCGGGGTCGGAGCTTTCTGGCGTTGTGTCGCTGCGCTCGCTCAGTGATGCCCGCCTGATCCGCGAATTAAGCGCGCAAAGCGAGGAGGTCGTCATCCTCGGCGGCGGCTTCATCGGCCTTGAGATTGCCGCAACGCTCACCGCCGCCGGCCGCAAGGTCACGGTGGTCGAGGCGGTCGACCGGCTGCTCGGGCGCGCCGTCGCGCCGGTCATCGCCGGCCATGTGCGCCAGCGGCTGGAGGCGACCGGTGTGCGCATCCTTACCGGCACCACCATCGAACGGCTGGAGGGCGAGAACGGCCGTGTTTCGGCTGCAATCACCTCATCTGGCGAAAGATTGCCGGCGCAGATGGTCGTCATCGGCATTGGCGTCGTGCCGAATGTCGAATTGGCCGAAGCCGCCGGCATTGCCATCGCCAACGGCATCCGCGTCGACCAGCAGATGCGCACGTCGGTGCCGGAAATCCTCGCCATCGGCGACGCGGCGTCCTACCGGCACTGGTTCACAGGCGGCGACGTGCGGCTGGAATCGGTGCAGAACGCCACCGACCAGGCGCGGCTCGCCGCTCGCACCATTGCCGGCCACACCGACAATTACTCGGCGGTGCCGTGGTTCTGGTCCGATATCGGCGACATGAAGCTGCAGATGGTCGGCCTGATTGCGGGCGGCGACAGCCATCTCGTGCTGGGCGACGTGGCCGAGAACAAATTCTCTATCTACCACTATGCCGGAAGCCGGCTGCTCGGCATCGAATCGGTCAACCGGCCCGGCGACCACATGCTTGGCCGCAAGATGCTCGGCGCCGGCTTTTCGCCGTCGCCGCAGATTGTCGCGACTGGGCCCGACGGGCTGAAGGCGGCGCTCGCCGCCTTCCAGGAAGAAGAGCCTGTCCGCGCTGCGGGATAAGATCAAACCCAATCACCCTGAATGACCTAGTCTAGTTCGACCGGGAGCTGACCTTCAAACATATAGCGAAGTAAAGGAAACAGCGGTATTTTGACCAATTGAAATCGTCGGGGGGTGCTCATGGCTCTATATGTCATTGGCGCAGGCATGGGTCGCACTGGCACATATTCGCTGAAGCTCGCGTTGGAGCATCTTGGGTTCGGGCCGTGTCATCACATGGCAGATGTCCACGCCAATCCCGAGCAGAAGACGCTGTGGCGCGCAGCCGGCCAGGGACAACTCCCGACCTGGGATGCGGCATATGCCCGCTATCTTTCCGCGGTCGATTGGCCAACGGCGCATTTTTGGCGCGAAGTGAGTGACCACTACCCTGATGCGAAGGTTATCCTGACAGTTCGTGACCCCGAAGCCTGGTATGACAGCATGGCGCAAACAATAGGGCTCACGATGGATGCTGCTACCAATGATCCACAGTCCTTTGGTGTGGCGGTGATTGGAAACACTGTCTTTGGCGGTCGATTTGATAACCGTGATTACGCAATCGCTGTCTATGAAGCACATAACGCTTCCGTGAAATCAACGCTGCCACCTGAACGCCTTCTTACTTATCAGGCCTCCGAAGGGTGGGAGCCGCTTTGTGCCTTTCTCGGTGTACAGTTGCCTTCCGAACCGTTTCCACGCACCAATTCGACTGCCGAATTTCGTGCTCGCATAGGGCGTTGAACGGCGGCTTGCCGCCTATCTCGGCCTTCGCCGCAGTTGAATCCCAGGCCATATCCTCGCCGCTCAGGCGGCGCGGGCGTCGCGGATCGAACTTTCCAGGATGTCGAGCGCCTCGTTCATGACGCCGTCCTGGATGGTGATCGGCGCGAGGAAGCGGATGACGTTGCCGTAGACGCCGCAGGTCAGCAGGATCAGACCCTTGTCGAGCGCCTTCAGCCGGACCGCATTGGCGAGTTCCGGCGACGGCAGGCCCTTCGTCACATCGTTGAACTCGACCGCGTTCATAAAGCCGGGGCCCCTGATATCGACGATCTCCGGCGCTTCGTCACGGATCGATTGCAGGCGCTGCTTCAGACGGTTGCCCAGCGTGTTGGCGCGGTCGCAGAGCTTCTCCTCGTCGATGACGTCAAGCACGGCATGCGCCGCGGCGACGCCGATCGGACTGCCGCCATAGGTGCCGCCGAGCCCGCCGGGGTTCGGCGCATCCATGATCTCGGCACGTCCGGTGACCGCCGCCAGCGGAAAGCCGCCGGCAAGGCTCTTGGCCATGGTGGTGATGTCGGCCGCCACCTCGTGGTGGTCCATGGCGAACATCTTGCCGGTGCGGGCAAAGCCGGTCTGCACCTCGTCGGCGATCAGCAGCATGCCATGCTGGTCGCAGATCTTGCGCAATGCGGTCATGAAGTCGCGCGGCGCCTCGTAGAAGCCGCCCTCGCCCTGCACCGGCTCGACGATGATGGCGGCGACGCGGGCCGGATCGACGTCGGCCTTGAACAGCCGGTCGAGCGCCGCCAACGAATCGGCGACCGACACGCCGTGCAGCGCAACCGGGAACGGCGCATGGAAGACATCCGCCGGCATGGCGCCGAACCCGACCTTATAGGGCACGACCTTACCGGTCAGTGCCATGCCCATGAAGGTGCGGCCGTGAAAGCCGCCGGAAAAAGCGATGACCGCCGGCCGGCCGGTGGCGTTACGGGCAATCTTGATAGCGTTCTCGACCGCCTCGGCGCCGGTGGTGACAAAAATCGTCTTCTTGTCGAACTTGCCGGGCAGCATGCCGTTCAGCCGTTCGGCCAGCCGGATATAGCTCTCGTAGGGCACGACCTGGTAGCAGGTATGGGTGAAGCGGTCGAGCTGCGCCTTGACCGCTTCGATCACCCTAGGGTGACGGTGGCCAGTGTTGACGACAGCGATACCGGACGAAAAATCGATATAGCGGCGGCCTTCGACGTCCCAGATTTCCGAGTTTTCGGCGCGATCGGCGTAGATCTGAGTGGTCATGCCGACGCCGCGCGAAATCGACTGGTTCTTGCGTTCGGAAATGGCTGAATTTGTCATCGTATCCCTCACCGGACCGGCGCCCGCTCTCGTTTGATGGCTGTTGAGACTCTTTTGGGCTTATTTCAGGTTTTCCTCAAGTTGGCACCGTCGCCCGGCGATTGGGCCTGTCGATGCCGATGTCGGCAACCGAACGCCCGTCGCTCAAGCCGTCCTGACAAACCCCACGCTCGCCCTCAGCAGATTGCGCGTGTAGTCCTTGGTGACGCGGCGCTCGACGAGGTCGCCGGCGGTGAGGTGCTCGACCGCCTCGCCGTTCTGCATCACCATCAGCCGCTCGCACATATGGGTGATGATGGCGAGGTCGTGGCTGACCATCAGGAAGGTCAGCTTGCGCCGCCGCCGGATCTCCTCCAGCAGGTTCAGCACCTCCGCCTGCACCGAAGCGTCGAGCGCCGAGGTCGGCTCATCGAGCAGCAGGATCGACGGTTCGAGGATCAGGGCACGGGCGATTGCCACGCGCTGGCGCTGGCCGCCGGACAATTGATGCGAATAGCGAAAACGGAAGCCGGTGCCCAGGCCGACCTCGTCCAACGCCCGCTGGATGCGCTTTTCGCCGTCAGCAAAGCCGTGAATGGCGAGCGGCTCCTGCAGCAAGCGGTCGACGGTCTGGCGCGGGTGCAGCGAGCCGTACGGGTCCTGGAAGACCATCTGCACCTCGCGGTAGAACGCCTTGTCGCGGCGCGCGCCGAGCCGTTTGCCGTTGACGGCGATGGTGCCCGAAGCGGCCGGCGCCAGGCCGGCGATTGCCCTGAGTAACGTCGACTTGCCGGAGCCGGACTCGCCGACCAGGCCGAAGGATTCACCGGACTCGACTTCAAGGCTGACGCCCTTCAGCGCGCGAAAACGGTCGAAGACCACCTCCAGCCGGTCGACGGAAAGGGCTGCCGTCATGCCGCCCACTCCGGCTTGCGGTCGAGCACCGGCAGCGGGTGACGGTCGGCGCCGATCTTGGGCATGCAGTTGAGCAGGCCGCGCGTATAGGGATGCTGGGCACGGCCGAGCTCCGAGGCTTTGAGCTGTTCGACCACCTTGCCGGCATACATGACGATGACACGATCGCAGAAAGATGAGACCAAGCGCAGGTCGTGCGAGATGAAGATCAGCCCCATGCCGCGCTCGCTGACCAGCCGGTCGAGGATGCCGAGCACGTCGAGCTGCACGGTGACGTCGAGTGCCGAGGTCGGCTCATCGGCGATCATCATCTCCGGCCCGGCGATCAGCATCATGGCGATCATGGCGCGCTGGCCCATGCCGCCGGAAACCTCGTGCGGATGCAGGTCGAAGACACGGGCCGGATCGCGGATCTGCACAGCCTCCAGCATGGCAAGCGCGCGGTCGCGGGCTTCGGCCTTGGAGACTGTCTCATGCGTGCGCAGTGTCTCGACGATCTGGCGGCCGATGCTCATCACCGGGTCGAGCGAATATTTCGGATCCTGCAGGATCATGGCGATACGCTTGCCGCGCAGTGCGCGGCGCTCGCGCGGCGAGGCGGCCAGCAGGTCGATGCCGTCGAAAGCAAGCGTCTTTGCGGTCACCTCGGCCTGCGGCGGGGTGACGCCCATAATGGCGCGGCCGGTCTGCGACTTGCCCGAACCGCTCTCGCCGACGATGCCGAGCCGTTCGCGGCCGAGCGAGAAGGAAACGCCGCGCACTGCCTCGATCAGGCCGGTGCGCGTCGGGAAGGTGACGCGCAGGTCGTCGACTTCGAGAAGCGTGCTCATTGGTCACCGCTTCGCGGATCGAGCGCGTCGCGCAGGCCGTCGCCGAGCAGGTTGAAGCCGAGGCTGACGATGAGGATGGCAAAGCCCGGCGCGCCCGCCACCCACCACTGGTCGAGCACGAAGCGTCGGCCCGACGCGATCATCGCGCCCCATTCCGGCAGCGGCGGCTGCGCGCCGAGGCCGAGGAAGCCGAGGCCGGCGGCGGTCAGGATGATGCCGGCCATGTCGAGCGTCACCCTGATGATCAGCGAGGAGATGCAGAGCGGCATGATGTGGCGAAGCACGATGCGAAACGGCGAAGCGCCCATCAGTTGCACCGCCTTGATATAGTCGGAATTGCGCACCGTCAGCGTTTCGGCGCGGGCAATGCGGGCATAGGGCGGCCACGAGGTGATGGCGATGGCGAGCACCGCGTTTTCGATGCCGGGGCCGAGCGCGGCGACAAAGGCCAGCGCCAGGATCAGCTTCGGAAAGGCGAGAAAGATGTCGGTGATGCGCATCAGGATCGCATCGGTCCAGCCGCCGGCATAGCCGGCAACGGTGCCGACCAGCAAGCCGATGGGCGCGGCGATGATGGCGACCAGAATGACGACATAGAGCGTCCAACGCGAACCGAAGATGATGCGCGAATAGATATCGCGGCCGAGATCGTCGGTGCCGAACCAGTGCGCGGCACTTGGCGCCAGCAGCCGCGAGCCCTTGAGGTCGCCGAATGTCGGCGAATAGGGCGCCAGCACATCGGCGAAGGCCGCGACCACCAGCAGGGCGATGATGATGAGCAGGCCGACAAAGGCCAGCCGGTTGGCGGAAAAGCGCCGCCAGGCTACATAGGCGCGGCCGAGCCTTGCCTGCACGCGCGACGCCGGCCGCTCGCTGAGCAGCCAATCACGGCGGGTTTGAATCGCTTCTGCGCTCATCCTGCCTTGGTCCTCATCCTGCCTTGGTCCTTGGGTCGAGCAGCCGGTAGAGCAGGTCGGACAAAAGATTGATGCCGATGAAGACCGAGCCGATGATGATCGTGCCGCCAAGCACGGCATTCATGTCGGCGTTCTGCAGCGAGTTGGTGATGTAGAGGCCGATGCCCGGCCACGAAAACACCGTCTCGGTCAGCACCGAGCCTTCGAGCAGCCCGGCATAGGACAGAGCGATCACCGTAACCATCGGCACCGCGGCGTTGCGCAGCGCGTGACCCCAGATGATGCGCGTTTCCGACAGGCCCTTGGCGCGCGCCGCCACGATGTATTCCTGGGTGAGTTCGTTCAGCATGAAGGAGCGCGTCATGCGGCTGATGTAGGCGAGCGAGAAATAGCCGAGCAGCGAGGCAGGCAGGATGATGTGGCGGAAGGCATCGGCAAATACGTCCCACTGCCGCTGCCAGAGTGCATCCAGCAGGTAAAAGCCGGTAATCGGCGTGAAGGTGTATTCGTAGACGATATCGAGGCGGCCGGGAAAGGCGACCCATTGCAGCTTGGCGTAGAACAGCACCAGCGCCAGCAGCCCCAGCCAGAAGATCGGCACGGAATAGCCGACAAGACCGATGATGCGCACGATCTGGTCGATGATGCTGCCGCGCCGCACGGCCGCCAGCACACCAAGCGGCACGCCGATCACCGAACCGATCAGCGTCCCCAGTGTTGCCAGTTCCAGCGTCGCCGGAAAGGCGCGGCGGATGTCCGTCATCACCGGATTGGTGGTCAGCACCGAGGTGCCGAAATCACCATTCAAGGCATGTTTGACATAGATGTAGAACTGCTCGACCAACGGCAGGTCGAGACCCATCTCGCGGCGCGTTCGTTCGACGACATTGGTCGGCGCCCGGTCGCCGAGCACCGCCAGCACCGGGTCGATCGGGATCACCCGGCCGATGAAGAAGGTCACCGCGAGCAGACCGAGATAAGTCGTTATCGCGATGACCAGGAACCGGGCGATCGATGAGGCAATGGCAACGGCGCGAGCGCTGCCGCGCCCCGCCGTCGTTTCCCTTTCAGCCAAGCTCATGCGGCGCGTCCGCCGACATCACTCCTTCGAAACCGGGCCGACGAAGTTGGTGTCGAAGCTCGGGCCGAGTGCAAAGCCCTTGAGGTTCTTGCGCAGGCCAGCCACTTCCAGCTGCTGGTGGATGATGACGAAAGGACTGGTATCGAGGATCTTCCTCTGAAGATCCTGGTACATTGCGGCGCGCTTGGCCGAATCCTTCTCGAGCAGGGCAGCTTCGGTCTGCTTGGTCAGGTCCGGGATGTCCCAGGCGTTGCGCCAGGCCAGCGTCTTGGTCTTGCCTTCATCCGAATTGTCCGGGTTGCTGGCAAAGGTCTGGGCATTGGAATTCGGGTCGAAATAGTCCTGGCCCCATTGGCCGATATAGATGTCGTGGTTGCGGGCGCGGTATTTGGTCAGCGTCTGCTTGCCGTCGCCGGGGATGATCTCCAGCTTGATGCCGGCCTGTCCCAGCGTCTGCTGGATCGATTCAGCCATGCCTGTCTCCGGCTGTCTGCTGCGCACGTCCATAGTGACACTGAAGCCGTCGGCGAGGCCAGCCTTGGCGAGCAGTTCCTTGGCCTTGGCGACGTCGAGCTTGAACGGATTCTCGTCCAGCTCGCCGAGCACGCCTTTCGGCAGGAAGGTCTGGTGGATCTCGCCGATGCCCTTGAGGATGGTCGAGCTCAATGCATCATAGTCGACAAGATATTTGAAGGCCTGGCGAACCTCGGGCTTGGCGAGATTCGGGTTCTTCTGGTTGAGGCTGATGTAAAAGACCGTGCCCTTGGGGGCTGAGGTGGTGGTGAGGTCGGCGTTCTTGGCAATGGCATCGAGATCGTTCGGCTCGAGATTGCGGGCAACGTCGATGTCGCCAGCCTCAAGCGCCAGGCGCTGGCCCGAGCTTTCCTTCATGAAGCGATAGATGACGCGGGCAAACTTGGCTTTTTCGCCGTAGTAATTGTCGTTACGCTCCATAACGACGGCCTCGTTGGCCCGCCATTCGCGCAGCTTGAAGGCACCGGAGCCGGCATAGCCGGTCTTCAGCCAGGCATTGCCGAAATCATTGTCCCATTTGTAGTCGGCGCTCGGCGTGACCGCGGCGACATGCTCCTTGACCAGCTTGGCGTCGACGACCGAGGCGACCGTCGCCGACAGGCAGTTCAGCACGAAGCTCGGCGCATAGGCCTTGTCGACGGTGAACTGGAACGTCGTATCATCAACAGCCTTGGCCTTCTCGGTGACGTTGCCGCCGTCGATGCCGAACTGGCCGATAATAAAGGCCGGGGTCTTGTCGAGCTTGATGGCGCGCTCGAACGAATAGGCGACGTCCGCCGCCGTGATCGGATTGCCGGAGGCGAATTTGAGGCCGGGCTTGAGCTTGAACGTGTAGGTAAGGCCGTCGTCGGAAACGCTCCAGCTTTCTGCGAGATCGCCTTTGACCTTCGAGGTGTCGCTGAGGTCGAGGCGCACCAGGAGATCGTAGGTGTTGCCGGTGATTTCGGCGGTCGACAATTCGAATGCCTCGCCCGGATCCATGGAGATGATGTCGTCGATGGCCAAACCCTCGACCAGCGTGTCGGCGGGCGTGACCGCGAAGGCAGGCGCACCGGCCAGGAGCAGCGCGGACATTGCCGCGCCCGCGAGCAAGAAGCGGGTGCCTAGAGCAAACTTTTCCATCATCATTTTAAGTGTTCCCTGTTTTTGTTGACCTGAGTTCCCGGCTCAGGGTTGTGGCATTTCTTGCCGCGTCGAACGGTGATCCCCGGTCCGTCGATCGGCAATTTTTATGCGGTTCCGGCTCACCATATCCGGCGGTTTCGAGCGCGGCAACGAGCATTTGCAGAACGGTTGATTGGGCCAGACCGGCGGTGCGAAAATCCGGCTATTTCAGCGCGGTAACCAGGTCGGCGTCGGGAAAGCAGGTAGCGGAACGGCCGTTGCTGGCCTGCCACTTGCCGATCGAGCGGCGCGTCTTGAAGCCAGGCAGGCCGTCGGCGCTGCCGACATCGTAGCCCTTGGCTTCCAGCGCCCGTTGCAGGGCGGCGATGTCGGAGCGGTAGAGCCCGCCGACCGCGCCCCAATTGCCCGAGAAATTGCTGTCGCCATGGGCGATGCGATCGGCGCCATGGCCGATGAACAGGGCATAGAGATCGCTGGTGTTATACTGCTTTAGCACGTAGAAATTGGGGGTCACGATGAAGGCCGGGCCGCTACGCCCGGCCGGCATCAAAAGAAAGCCCTCGGCTTTCAGTTCGCTCGCCGGGAACGGTTTACCCGACACACGCCTGATGCCCATATCAGCCCATTGGGAAATCTTCTTGCCCTGGTCCGGACCTTCGAGCGAGCAGGAGACGCTCTCCGGCACCGTCACCTCGAAGCCCCAGCCGCGGCCCCTGACCCAGCCATAATGCACGAGATAATTGGCGATCGATGCCAGTATGTCGGGCGTCGAATTCCAGATGTCGGTGCGGCCGTCGCCGTCAAAATCGACGGCATGCTTGAGGAACGACGTCGGCATGAACTGCGGCTGGCCGAGCGCGCCGGCCCAGGACGATTTCATCGCACCGACCGGGGCAAGCCCGCGCTCGACGATCTCCAGCGCCGCCAAGAGCTCGGTGCGGAAGAATTCCTTCTTGGTCGACATGAACGCCTTGGTGCCAAGCACCTCGAAGGCGTCATAAGGCAGCTTCGCTGCGCCGAAGCCGCTCTCGCGGCCCCAGATCGCCAGCAGCACTTCGCCAGGCACGCCGTAGCGTTTCTCGATCGCTGCAAGGGTCCTAGCGTTGGCCGCCTCGCGGGTGCGGCCGCCGGCGGTCACCGCACGGACGACCGTTTCGGCGAAATAGGCGCCGGGCGAACCGAACTCGGCCTGATGCTGCTTCCGCGGCGTCGTCGCCTTCTCGCCAGGCTTTACCAGGCCGGGCAGTTTGAGGTTCGGCTTGACGCCGTCGAAGGCGGCATCGAAGGTTTTCCTGGAGATGCCTTTGGCCTTGGCTTCGGGCCAGAGGTCGTTGCCAAGCCAGGCGCGGAACTGGTCGTCGATCTTTGCCGCGGAGGCGGGGGTGGCGAGGATGAGGGCAAAGAGGACTGCAAGAAGAAACGCGACGGCTATTTTGCGAAAACAGCGATCCGTCCTACCCCCCTCTGTCCTGTGTTTGGACCGGGGACATCGCGAACAGGTGTGCGAGGACATCGCGAACAGTTTGGCGCGCTTTGCGCTGGGGGGTTCGGGATGCCATTCGAGGACACGAGCGCGAT